>JBOIDW010000434.1:0-5640 GCA_050740655.1 Gammaproteobacteria bacterium
TGGTTGCGGCCTGGCTGGCCTACCGCCGTTTTGGAAAGAGCGAGACCTGAGCAGCGCCCTCTGTGTCGACCTAACGTAGGGGCGTGATCGCCCAGATCGCCATGCATCTCGGCTTGCCCATCCGAACCCCGCCCCGAATCACTCATCATCCTCACCCTCACTGGCCAAAAGTACGCGCGCATCGCGAGCACCATGGAGGACCCGGGGAATGATGACTTCAGTGTCGGTGTAACGGTAATAAAAAGCGTAGTCCCTGAAAAAATGGACGCGCAGGCCGGAGGCCAGGTGGTCGCGGGCGGGGCCGAGCTCGGGATGGGAAGAAGCGTTCGAAGCGTTCGCGGAGCTTGTGCACAAACGCGCTCGCCGCCTGCGGATTGTCGGCGGCGATGAAGGCCCAGATCTCGGCGAGATCGTCTTCGGCCTCGTCGGTTATGCGGAGCGATCGCGTCCGGGTAATTTGCGGGCTCCCTTCTGAATGATCCGCTCGGAATCGAAATCTTTCACCCGGCCGGCTTCAACATCCTCCAAACCGCGCTGTACGTTGGCGCGAAGTTCGACCAGTTCACGCTCCCGCAGGGCTCGCCTGTGCTTCCACTCGCGCAGAGCCTCGCGGACAATCTCGCTGCTTGAGGCATATTCGCCGCCGCTTACGGCGGCACGCACAGCCTCGGCCATATCCGAAGGCAGTGTGATGGTCATGCGTTCAACATTGCTCATAGTCTTATTAAATCATACTTTATCATACTAGTGCAAGGGCGATAGTTGTCCGGCAAACGTCGTTTTTGAGAACGGCGAAACCCGCCCAGGGGGACGAACCGATTCCTTGCCCAAGGTCACGCGGGTATCCCGTGTTCCACGGGTTCGAGAGGAGTGTCTCGACCTCGATGCCGTTACCGCATGCGCCGCGCCACTCGCGGTGGGGAGGTTACCTCTGGGGCCCGGGTCTCGCGTGCCGGCTGCGGCGCGCTCGCCACGCTGCGAGCAGCAACGCACAGGCCAGGGCTAGAGTCGGATAATTTCCCAGCCGTACATAGGGCGTCGCGCCGCGCATGCCGCGGACCTCGGCGCCCAGCGCGGCGGCCTCGAATTGCGGGGCGCGCGCGATGACCGCTCCCTGCGGACCGATCACGGCGGATACCCCGGTGTTGGTCGCGCGCAGCAGATAACGGCCGGTCTCCAGGGCGCGCATGCGCGCCATCTCCAGGTGCTGGTGCGGCGCGATCGAATCGCCGAACCAGGCATCGTTGCTGACGTTGATGAGTAGGGCGGCCTCGGGCAGGGCGTCGATCACCTCCTCGCCGAAGGCGTCCTCGTAACAGATGGAGACGCCAACGGGCCTGCCGGCGAGCCGCAGCAAGGGTTGCCGGCGCGGCCCGGATGTAAAGCTCGACATCGGGATATCCAGAAACCTCAGTAGTTGCCGGAGCCACGGCTCGAAGGGTATGAATTCTCCGAAGGGCACCAGATGCCGTTTGCTGTAAAAGCCGCGGGTCTTGCCGAGGGTTGCGACGGCATTGAAATAATGGCCCTCGCGCCGTAGCGGAACACCGATGAGCAGATCGGTGTTACGGGCCACGGCCTGGTCCTGTAAGGCCTCGATGTAGTCCGCCTGTTCGGAATAGAGCTCCGGGATCGCGGTCTCGGGCCAGACGATGAGGTCCTCGCCCCAGTGGGGCGCGGAGAGATCGAAATAGGTCTTTATCGTGGCTGCTCGCTGCTCCGGCGCCCATTTTAGTGACTGTGCGATATTGCCCTGCACCAGGCCGACCTTGAGCACCTCGCCGTCCGCCTCGGTCCAGGCGATCCGGGCGCATCCCCAGCCGAGTCCCCAGACCAGTGCGAGGACCGCAAGGGGCGCCGTCCGGCGCCGGTTGAACCACCACCAATAAATCAGCCCCGCACTACCCGCGACGGCCAGGCTCAGGCCATAGACACCGGCGATCGGTGCCCAACCGGACAACGGCGTGTCGATCTGGCTGTAACCGAGATTGAGCCAGGGAAAGCCGGTGAATAGCCAGCCGCGCAGCCATTCGATGAGCGTCCAAAGCGCGGGAAAGGCGAACAGCACCCGTATCCGATCGGGATTGGGGAAGAACCGGTTGAGCAGATAACCGCATAGCGCCGGGTAGAGCGCCAGGATCATCACAAAGACCAGCGTCGCGGAGACTGAAAAGGCGAGTACCGGCAGGCCGAATTGGTGCACGCTGACCTGTATCCACGAGACCCCGACGCCGAATACGCCCAGTCCGTAAAGCCACCCGCGCCACGCGCCGCGCGGTGCGGATACAGGCCCCCAGAGATGCAGCAGTAGAACCAAGGAGAGCAAGGCGAGCGGCGCGTGCCCGAAGGGCGCAAAGGCCACGGGCAACACGCCGCCGGCCGGGATACAGAGGAGATCGGTACCGATGCCGGCCAGGCGCTGCACGCGCGGCCCGGTCACCGCCACATCGGTAAGCGCACCGGCCGTCTGCTCGCGCGCTATGCGCCTAGCCAGACTGCGCCTGCGAATCGTGGTCCTCCTTCTCGCCCGGCAGCTTGTCCACACGCAACAAGCGAATGCGCCGCGGGTCGGCGCGCAGCACCGTGAAGCGAAAGCCGGCGAGCTTGACGGACTCGCCGGTGCTCGGCATACGCCCCAGGGACTTCAGCACCAGACCGCCGACGGTATCGTAGTCCTCGCCCGCCAGGCTGGTATGGAAATGGGCATTGAAGTCCTCGATCGGCGTGCGTGCCTTGACGATGTAGCGGTCTTCGCGGTGCGCCTTGATGAAGCCTTCGTCGCCGACGTCGTACTCGTCACTGATCTCGCCGACGATCTGCTCGATGACGTCCTCGATGGTCACCAGCCCCGCGGTGTGCCCGTATTCATCGACCACGATCGCCATGTGATTGCGGCTGGAGCGGAACTCGCGTAACAGCACGTCCAGGCGCTTGCTCTCCGGTACGAAGACCGCGGGGCGCAGCGCCTCCCGGAGATGGAAGACGCGCTTCTCCGGCTGTGCGAGATGGCTTAGCAGGTCCTTGGCGAGCAGGATCCCGGCGACCCGATCGTGCTTCGAGTCCAGCACCGGGAAGCGCGAGTGGCCGGAACGGATCACCTCCGGCAGAACGTTTTCCAACTCCGCGTCGTCCTGCACGATGACCATCTCGGCGCGCGGCACCATGATGTCGCACACCCGCATATCGGACACGACTATGGCCCCCTCGACCATGGCCAGGGCCTCGGGGTGGATCAGATTGCGCTGTTCCAGTGCCCGCAGCAATTCGATGAGCTCCTCCCGATCCTGGGGATAAAAACGCAGGGATTTACGGAATCGTTCGTACCAACTCGAGGGGGTGCGACTAGGGTGATCGTCGTTCATATCTATGTTGGCGCGTACGGCGCAGGATAGCCGAGCGCACTCAGGATGTCCGCCTCGGTCTGCTCCATTATCCGCGCCTCGGCGTCATGGGTATGATCGTAGCCCAGCAGGTGCAGCACGCCATGGACGACGAGATGCGCCCAGTGCGCGTCCCGCGATTTTCCCCGCTCACCGGCCTCGCGCACCACCAGCGGCGCGCACAGCACGATGTCGCCTAGCTGTTGCGGGGCGAGCCGGTCCAGCCCGTTGGCGGGAAACGATAGCACGTTGGTCGGGCCGGTCCGCTGTCGATAACGCCGGTTGAGGTCCGCGCCTTCCGCTAGGCTGACGATGCGTACCGTGAGCTGGGCTCGCGGGCGGTGTCCGGCCAGAGCCGCACCTACCCAGCGCCGTATGGCCAAGCGGCTCGGCAGCCCCGGGGCGGCGCAGGCATATTGCACGGACAGCCTCAGGTCAACTGCGTTGCTCGTAGGCGTCATAGGCCTCGATGACCCGCGCGACCAACGGGTGTCGAACCACGTCCCGGGAGCGGAAGAAGGTAAAGCTCACGCCCTCGACGTCCTTCAGCACCTCGATGATGTGTCGCAGTCCCGAGGCGCGTCCCTGCGGCAAGTCGATTTGAGTGATGTCGCCGGTCACTACCGCGGTCGAGCCGCAACCGATGCGGGTCAGAAACATCTTCATCTGCTCGAGCGTCGTGTTCTGCGCCTCGTCGAGGATGATGAAGGCCTCGTTCAAGGTGCGGCCGCGCATGAAGGCCAGCGGCGCCACCTCGATGATATTGCGCTCGATGTGCTTCGCCACCTTCTCGAAGCCCAACATGTCGTACAAGGCGTCGTAGATGGGGCGCAGATAGGGATCGATCTTTTGCGCGATGTCGCCGGGTAAGAACCCGAGCCGCTCGCCGGCCTCCACCGCCGGCCGAGCCATCACCAGGCGGCGCACCTTTTCGCTCGCCAGGGCCTCGACGGCACTGGCCACGGCCAAGTAGGTCTTGCCGGTGCCGGCCGGACCGATCCCGAAATTGATATCATGGCGGCGGATGTTTTCGAGGTAAAGCCTTTGATTGATGCCGCGCGCCGTCACCGCGCAGCGCGGTGTCGAGATGGTGCGCTGGTGCTGCGGCCACCCCTCGGCCGGCATCTCGATGCCGGCCTCCTGCGCGTAGAGGTGCACGTGCTGCGGGGACAGGCTCTCGTTATGGGTGGCCGCGTAAAGCCGCTGGATGACGCGCTCGGCCGCTTCCACCGCCGCGGCAGCACCGTTGATGTGGAACACCTGGCCACGGTGGTTGATCTCGACGCCCAGGCAACGCTCCAGCAGTCTCAGGTGCTCGTTGAAGGGCCCGCATAGATCCGCCAGGCGGACATTATCCATCGGGTCGATCACCAACTCTCTACCGAGGGCGGTGGCGGGTTTAGACGGATTTAACAGTCCGGTCAAGGTCTAGCCATACGCGTGTTGAGCACCCACGGCGCCGTGGAAGACGGGAAGCGCCGGGGGACGACGAGCGGGACTATTCAAAGGCGCCCGCGAGATCCGCCCGATACTTAACGCCGCTCGTATACTGCGGTATGCCCGTCTGCATCGAAGGTATAGATCTCATAGCTATCCTGTCTCGGTCCTTCCATGCCCGGCGACCCCATGGGCATGCCGGGTACCGCGATCCCGGAGACCTTGGGGCGCTCCTTCAGTAAGCGCTGGACCACGTCGACCGGGACATGGCCCTCGACCACGTAGCCCTCGACCAGGGCGGTGTGGCAGGAGGCCATGCCCGGCGGCACCGCGTGCTCGCGCTTGACCGGCTCGACGCTCTTGACGTCGTTGACCGTCACCGTGAAGCCGGCGGCACGCATGTGATCGACCCACTTCTTGCAGCAGCCGCAGGTCGGGCGCTTGTAGACCGTCAGATCGGCGGCCAGGGCGCCGGTGGCGAAGGTAAGGCCGAATAAGGCCAGATGCAGCGACAAGGTCCAGGCGCCGCGCCGGCGCTTGCAGCGATGATGCATGGTGGTATGCTCCTCAGTGCTTAATTTCCAAGGGATCCCCTTCGGAACGCCGCGATGAACGCAGGGTCGCGATGTTCCGGCCGGTTGCAGCTTGATGGCACTCGCAGGCATTGCTATCGTTGCAGGCCCAATAGTATTCCAACGGCCATCCGAATGCAGCTTTCACAAACCGAAATCAATATCCTGGGCCTGGTCGCGATTCTACTCTGTATCGTACCCTTGTTGCGTATCGAGGCGAGGAGCCGCCTGTCGTGGGTGTTGTACTACCC
>JBOIDW010000435.1:0-9058 GCA_050740655.1 Gammaproteobacteria bacterium
ACCGAGGTCTGTGCGCCGATTGCGAGCTCCAGTCCGGCCTCGCCCCGCCCGGTGAGCGTCGCGTAGCGCGCATCGCCCAAGGTATGGCGTAGCTCCAGCACTACCGGGAGATCGAGCAGCTGGATCGCCTGCCAGGTCGCCTGGCCGGACAGGCAGGCTAGGCTATGCGCGGCTGCGGCTGCGCAGGAGGATGCCGATGCGTCCTCGATCGCCCAGCGCCTGAATAGCTGCGCCAGCGCGCTCGTCTCGTCGCCTTGGGTATCGAGCCGAGTAAGGAATTGTCGGAGCTTGAGCGCATCTTCGCCCGGCTGGGGTGCGGTCTGCGGCACCGCAGGCGCGGGGCGTATCGCGGGCTCGGCAGGCCTGTTGCCGGCGATAACGGAAGTGAGCAGCGGGGACGGGGTATAAAACCAGCCCAAAGCGGCCAGCACCAAGCCCAGGGCGCCCGCGGCCATCCAGCGCCGGCGCGGGCGCCGCAGCGCAGCGAGCTGGCCACCCTCCACCTCGCGTACCGCGCGCCGCGCGATGCCGGCAGTCACACGCGGCCGCTCGCGCACATAGGCCCCGAGCAGCGCCCGGTCGCAGTAGACGTTGATGAGCCGCGGCACGCCGCGGGCAGCGCGAAAGATGACCCAGCGTGCAGGGTAGGTAAAGACCTCCGCATCGCCGCCGGCCAGACGCATGCGGTGGGCGATGTAATCGAAGGCCTCGTAGCGCGAGAACGGCAACAGGTGATATCGCGCGGTGATGCGCTGGGCAACCTGGCGCAGGTCGTGACGGGCCAGCAACTGCAATAGCTCCGGCTGGCCGATGAGGATGATCTGCAACAGCTTGTCGCGGGTGGTCTCGAGGTTGGTGAGGAGGCGCACCTGTTCCAATACCGGGTTGGTGAGGTTTTGTGCCTCGTCGATGACCAGTACCGTGCGCCGCGCGTGTTCGTGCGCCTGGAGCAGGTACCGGTGCAAGCGGTCCACCAGCGCGGCCGCCGACCAGGAGCGCGGGCCGTGGGTGATCCCGAGCTCCGTGCAGATGGTCGCGAGCAACTCCGTGTCCGTCACGCGCGGGTTGAGGATGAAGGCGACGTCCACCGCCTCCGGCAACTGCTCCAGCAGCGTGCGGCACAGGGTGGTCTTGCCGGTGCCGATCTCGCCGGTGAGCTGTACGAATCCACCGGCCTCGGAAAGGCCAAAGAGGAGGTGCGCCAGCCCCTCGCTGTGCCGCGCGCCGAGATAGAGATAGCGCGGATCGGGGGTCAGCGAGAAGGGTGATTCGGAAAGACCGAAATGCGCGAGATACATGGCGGGCACGGTTATGGGCGGGGGACAGGATAGGTAATTCCGGGGCGTTTTTCCATGCCGCGGCGGCACACCAGCGCATTGCACCTGCCCGTGTCCCCCGGCAGGCAAGCTCGACACTCTGGAAGAGTCCCGACTCCGCCCGGGCGTAGAGATTTTTCGCAAGCTTAGAGGCCCCGTGCAGTATTTGCTACCATTGCCCGGCACTTCGAGCCGGTCGTATTCGAATCCAATGGATTGCCTACCCCTATGCCGATAGCGGACCAACTCGCGCTGGCCGACGAGGCGGTGCAGGCGCTGCCGCCGCCGGAGACGCCGCTGCAGCGGACCTGGCGGCTGTTTCGCAAGGACCGCCTGGCGCTCTTGGGCCTGATGGTCTTGAGCCTGTTGCTGGTCACCGCGGTCCTCGGCAAGGCCTTGACCGAATGGTGGCCGGTATTCAATCCGGCGCTCGTGCGCCTGCCGGACAAGTTCCAGCCGCCGATGACGGCGGCCGCGATCGAGGCGATCCCGGCCGCCGATCGGCCGGCCCTGGGGCTATATCTGCTCGGCACCGACGAGCTGGGGCGGGACGTCTTCGCGCGCATGTTGCAGGGCTCCTTCGTCTCGCTCTCGATCGGTTTCATCGCCGTGGGGATCTCCGTCGTCATCGGCATCGCGCTCGGCGGGCTGGCCGGCTTCTACGGCAATCTGCGCCTCGGCTTCATCACCGTCGATACGCTCATCATGCGTTTCACCGATACCATGATGTGCTTCCCGACCTTTTTTCTCATCTTGACGGTGGTCGCATTGCTGCCGCCCAGTATCTACAACATCATGCTCGTCATCGGTCTGACCGGCTGGACCGGCACCGCGCGCTTCGTGCGCGCCGAGTTCTTGTCCCTGCGCGAGCAGGACTTCGTCCTCGCCGCGACCGTGCTGGGCGTGCCCGAGCGGCGCATCATCTTCCGCCACATGGTGCCTAACGCCATGGCCCCGGTATTCGTCTCCGCCACCATCGACGTCGCCTCGGCCATCCTCACCGAGTCGGCCCTGAGCTTCCTCGGTTTCGGCGTGCGGCCGCCGGACGCGACCTGGGGAAATATCCTCGCCGACGGCAAGGACTACATCTTCGACGCGCCCTGGTTATTCTTCATTCCGGGCATCGCGATCCTGGTCGTGGTACTGGCCTTCAACCTGGTCGGCGAAGGGCTGCGCGAGGCCACCAATCCCAGGCTGCGCGAGCGCTAGCCGCCCTGCGGACTCAGGGGAGGAGAATCCGATGTCAAGGGCGGGTCCCACCGGAAGGGGCTCCGCATTTGCCTGTGTCCTTCGTCCTTGTAGAATTCCCCCCTCAAGTGGAGAATTAGGCATGCTCACGAAAACAGTTGACATCCGAGAAGCCCGGGCGAATCTCCAAGACCTCCTGTCCCTGGTGCGCGAAGGTGCCGAAATTGTCCTCACCGAAGGGACTACACCGCTTGCCCGCTTGGTACCAATCTCGGGGTTCACTACTCCACGCACGCCGGGCTTGCATAGGGGAGCGATGTGGACCAGTGAGGATTTTGATGACCCGCTTCCGGAGGGCTTCTGGACGGAAACGACGTGAAACTGCTGTTGGACACTCATACCTTTATTTGGTGGGACAGTGAGCCGGGCAAGCTCTCTCCCCAGGCGTTGAGTCTTTGTCAAGATCGCCAGAACGTGCTCTTGCTCAGCGTTGCGGGTATCTGGGAGATGCAAATCAAACTACAACTGGACAAACTCAAACTCACCATTCCCTTAGCAGACCTTATCGAGAGTCAGCAGCAGGCGAACAACCTTGATCTCTTACCAATATTGGTTACGCATGTGCTGGCTCTGCAGCACCTACCTATGCATCACAAGGATCCATTTGACCGACTCTTGATTGCGCAGTCTAACGTTGAGGATGTAGTCATAGTCAGTAACGATCCGGTGTTTTCGAAGTATACGGATAAAGTGTTGTGGTGAATCGCCTTTGCCCTAAGCATATCCGCCTAACTTTCATGATTCGATGACGCAGCGCCCCTGATTATGAAATAATTCAAAAATCGTGGCTTTGGCCGCGAGGTTTTTTTTCGTCTGGGATCTGTGTTATTTCACGCTAACAAACGCGTTGCACGGACCCCCGTCCTGTGACAGTTCGGAAGAAGCCCGAACAGGCACAGTCTAGCCGAGCCCGGTGATCGCGGGCGTTGGGATAAACCGCCAATACCTGCAGGCGGCTCACTCAGGCGCGCGGCCACACCGCCAGCAAGGACTTCACCAGCGTGGCCAGCGGGATGGCGAAGAATACGCCCCAGAAGCCCCAGATCCCGCCGAACACCAGCACCGCGACGATGATCGCGACCGGGTGCAGATTCACCGCCTCGGAGAATAACAAGGGGACCAGGAGATTACCGTCCAACCCTTGGATCACGGCGTAGGCGATCATGAACCAAGCGAAGTCGCCGCCCCAGCCCCACTGGCCGTAACCGGCCAGGGCCACCGGCAAGGTGACCGCGACGGCCCCGATGAAGGGGACCACCGCCGACACGCCGACCAGGACGGCGAACAAGGCGGCATAGGAGAGACCCATCAAGGCGAACACGATGTAAGTGACCACGCTGACGATCAGGACCTCGATGAGCTTGCCGCGCACATAGTTGCCGAGTTGGGCATCCATCTCCCGCCACACCCGCAGCAGCAGACGCCGATCGCGCGGCATGAAGCCCTGCACCCAGTCGAGGATGACGCGTTTGTCTTTCAGGATGAAGAACACCAGCAGGGGTACGAGGACGAGGAATACGGCGATCTTGAGCACGGCCGGGATCCCCGCCAGCGACACGGACACGATGCCCTGCCCGATCTCGGCAATCACACGGCGGATCTGGGCCATGATCTCCGCGACCTGTTCGGCCGCCATGAACCGCGGATAGGCCTCGGGCAGGCCTAACAGCAGTGCTTGTCCATCGTTGAAGAGTACCGGCAGGCCCGCGACGTAGTCCGCGATCTGATGGTAGAGCAGCGGCAGCAGACCGAGGACGATGAGCGCCAGGGTGGCGAGAAACAGCGCGAATACCACCAGCACCGCCAGCAGCCTGCGCAGGCCCAGCCTCTCCATCCGGCACACCGGGCCATCGAGTAGATAGGCCGTGACGATGGCGGCCAAGAGCGGGATGAGCATCTCGCCCATGACGAGGATAACCGCCAGGCACACCGTCAGGAACAACGCCAGCAGCATGGCCTGCGGGTCCGAGAAATGCCTCTGATACCAGTTGCGGAATAGCTCCAGCATGGGCCTATGGTAGCGAAAGAGTAGCGCGCGATTAAGGGCGAGGCGGATCGGATCGCTTAGCGCGCACGGCGCGCCGGTCCGTTAGACTGTCCGCCATGGCATGGTGGGGCAAGATCCTCGGCGGGGCCTTCGGATACCTTTTAGGCGGGCCCTTGGGCGCGGCCCTCGGTGCGGCCATGGGACATAACTTCGATCGCGGCATGGCCGGCAATTTCGAGCCGGTCAGGGAGGGCCCGGCGGGCCACCACGAGGGCGTGCAGGGCGCGTTCTTCACCGCGACCTTCGCGGTCATGGGGCACCTCGGCAAGATCGATGGCCGCGTCACACATAGCGAGATCGACGTGGCGCGCCGCGTCATGGCCCGGATGGACCTCAACCCCATGCAGGTCGAGGCCGCCAAGCGCTTGTTCGATCAGGGCAAGTCGCCGGATTTTCCCTTGCAGGCGGTGCTCGCGCAGTTGCGCTCCGCGATCGGCCAGCGGCGCAACCTGCTATTCATGTTCATCGAGATCCAGCTCACCCTGGCCTGTGCCGACGGCGCCATCAATCCCGCCGAGCGGCGCCTATTGCTGGAGATCTGTAACCGGCTGGGCGTTCCCGAGCGGGTCTACCGAGAGCTGGAGGCCATGGCTAATGCCCAGGCCAGACACGAGGAACGCGCCGAGTCGCGCGGCGCCGCGAGCCTCGATCTGGAACAGGCCTACGCCTTGCTCAATGTCCAGCCCGGCGCCAGCGACGCGGAGGTCAAGAAGAGCTACCGCCGTCTCATGAGCCGCCATCATCCGGACAAGCTGGTGGCCAACGGATTACCTGAGGAGATGATCACGATCGCGACAGAGAAGACGCGCGAGATCCGCGCCGCCTACGAAAAGATCCGCGAGGCGCGCGGATTCTAGAGGCGGTGGCGCTGCTCGTAGGACCGGAAACCGAGCAGTGCGTGGCCAGTGTTTTCATATTTGGGCAGGCCCTTGCATAAGGCCATGGCCTTGTAGCGCTCGCCCATCTCGCCGGGCATGACCAGCCGCTGCGCCTGTTGGGCATAGCGCATATAGCGCTCCGTATAGCGTGTCCCGTGCTCAGCCAACACTTGGTCCAGGCCGCAATTCATCAGGAAATGCGCCTGAGTGGTATAACCACCGAGCTGCAAATCGCAGGCAGCGGCGTGCTCGGCCAGGGCGGTGAAATCCACGAAGCTGCTCAGGTCTTGCAGGCCGGCCAGGATCAGCGGATCGTCATGGGCGCGATGCCGATAGTGGCAGATCAACGTACCGTTGCGGCGCTCGGGGTGATAATACTCGCGGCGCGTATAGCCGTAATCGATGGCCAGCAGCACGCCTGCAAGCAGGCATCGGCTGATGGCAGCGAGCCAGGACCGCAGCATGAGGTTGACCTCGGAGGCATAGCCCACTGCGAGCGCGGATCCCAAGCCGTTCTCGAGCGCGGCGACGGCCTCGCTGAGCCGCAACGGGGCCGGCATGTCGTGTGCCCAGATCGGGCCGGTTGGGCCCCAGCCGACCCGTTGCTCGCGGACACCCCGGTGATCCCTGCGGAAGCGCGCCACCGGCATTGCATCCAGGACCTCGTTGGCCAGGACGATCCCCGTGATCGGGGTTTCCGGAAGCGAGTCCAGCCAGCGCACCCGCGATGCCATTCCAGCGAGGGTGGTACCGAGCTGGGCCTGTTGACGCTCGCGCAGATCGGCGCTTGGCTCGAGAATGAGATACTCGCGCGGTAGCCGTCCGAGCCGTTCCAGCTCGACCAGCAACTCGGCCGCGAGCCGGCCCGTACCGGCCCCCAGCTCCAGGATCACCCCATCCTGTAGGTATCCCAGGATCTCATGGCACTGCCGGGCGAGACACCCGGCGAAGAGGGACGAGACCTCCGGGGCGGTAACAAAGTCGCCGGCGGTCCCGAACTTGGCAAGACCCGCGCTGTAATATCCCAGCCCGGGGGCATACAGCGCCAGATCCATATAACGCTCGAAGGCTATACTGCCCGGCGCGGCCTCGATCGCGCGGCGGATATATTCGAGCAGTTGCACGTGCAGCGTCCATGCCTCCTCGTCCGGCTCCGGCAGCGCCGGGCGCGACGCTGCGAGCGGCACGCGCTCGCCTGTGTTATCGGCCGGGACGCAACGGGACTGGGAATCTCGGTAAGTCGCCATCGAGAAACCAGCGCTCTTGCTCGTCGTCGTACCACCAGAGCTGTTCATCGCGCAGCGTTTCGACCTTGCCGACATCGTCCCGATAATACCGGATCACGGCGCCGACCACGGTCTCGCTGGCGGTATCATCCACCGCTTGGCGGGCGATCTGGTAAGACACCACCTTGAGTCGTTCCCAGCCTTCCAGGTCTAGTCTCGGCGGATACGGTTTCTTGTCTCGACCAACGCGGTACTGCGAGGCCTCTTCAAATTGTCCCCAGCGCAACGCGTTGCCATAGGCGTTGAGGCTGTCCTCGAGTTTGCTCATGCGGTCGCGCTTTTCCATGCTGGCGCAGCCACCGAGCAGGATGGCCATCGCTACCACTAGCCATAATCCGAATCGCCGTGTCATTGAACTTCCCCCCATCGTTTTCACCCTAGCGTTAACATACCCTGACCATTCGTTCTCGCGCGCGATCACCCCGGATCGCTTAAGCGAATCGGCGTCTGCCCCCGGCGTTCGGAACCGGCGCATCCCTCGCGTTTCCATCGAAGTGTTGTAGGGCCGCGCAGGTTCGGCATAGTCCGAGCTCGAACATGTTAACGCAACACCCGTCACAATACGATCGGGTGAGATCAGGGACGATCCGTAGGCTTGTCGTACGAGTGCCCGGTTCACTGCGTGGATTGTTTCGGAAATCCTCGCGGGCTGCCTCGCCGAGACAGACTTCGAAGGAGGTCAGTGGTGAATGGTCGCGGGCCGGTTCAGCGTGGCGATCGACGTCGTCCGCTAACACACGTATCCGCTGATCGCGAGTGCCGTGCGTATCCGCCACGCCGCTTCTAAGCGCGTCCGGCGCGCTGCGATCGCGATTAGTTACGCCAAGCAAGCGCCGCAAGCCAGCCTACGGCGCTGCTCAGAGTAAATTGTTGATGGCCAGGCTTACAATTCTACGCTCTGCGCCCAGCCACGAATCCTGCGAGACCAATCCCGACGGAGATTACGCCCAGTATTCTCGTCAGGACTGGACCACAAGCAATGCACTCTATCCCTCGCGGAGTAATCATCAATCCGCCAACGATGATGATCCAGGCCCAGGCGAGCTCTCGGTAAATGAATGTAGGCATAGGTTTTCCTCTTTCAGCGGTCACACGTTTATGGGCATCCCACGATCGAATCGACCGGACGATTGCGGGATCACTTGTTACATAAGACTCCTATTAAAGCGAAGCTCCCGCTTAGCGAATAATCCGCAGCCACAGGACAACTGGCAGTCTAGGTTGCGCGCTATGGTACCATTGCAACGCCTGCCACAAGACCTACAGCACGTAGGATTACGGGCTTCAGTCTCGTCCATGTTGTCCTATCGATATGCGAACAAACCAGGCGGGCCGCATCACCTCGATTGGGATCGTAGGCGGCATACACTTTGTTGTCTGTGAACTATTTACGAGGGCTCTATTCCCCGACGGCGCAATAGATAGGTAAGCGGGCGACGATGAAGCTGCTTTATTATATGGCCGAAATCGCCTATTTCTTGCCTGGACCATCGAACGTTGACCCAGGGCCTAACATTGGGATCTGGCTGATAATCCCCTATACACCGCTTCCCAACTCCCACGAGACGAGACGCACGGCCATGGCATAGCCAATCAGTAGCAGGGCCTTGTGGCATCGCCGTCGCCATCGTGCGCGGTATCGAGCACGCCGGCATCCGACAATCCATCAAACACCATCTCCGCATACCACCGGTTACCCGCTACGCTGAGATGCACACCGTCGCCGCTCACGAACTCATCGGTCGCCACACCGCGCGCCTGCATCATGCTCGGGAGGTCGATGTACGGTGTATTCAAGGCCTGGGCGACGGCTATCACACGCGCATTGTACGGCGCGAAATTCGCGAGGTAATCCCTGCCGTTACCCTGCCTGCCGCGTATGCGGCCCAAGCTGTGGTTGACAATCAGGATACAGCGGCCGCCGTCATCGCGGACCCAGCCGGCGATGCGCGCCAGGTTGTCTGCATAGCGATCGAGCGCCACCCGCGGCTGGTCGGTCCCATCATAGACGTTGGCGTCGTTCAGGCCATATTCGACCAGGACCACGGACGGGCGCAGGGGTCGCACCGCGCTCGCATAGCGTTGCAGGGCCAGTGTGCTGGTCTCGCCGCCGACGCCGCGGCTATACAGGCGATAGCGGCCCGGTGCGCGCCGCTCCAGGTGCGCGGCCAGGCGGGTCGTCCAGCGCTCGTCCGCCGGGAACTCCGCGCCTTCGGTGATGGAGTCGCCGAAGCACCCGATCCTCATGGCAGGCAGCCCGCGTGGGGTGCGCCCGTCGGGTCT
>JBOIDW010000436.1:0-3304 GCA_050740655.1 Gammaproteobacteria bacterium
CATCTTGTGTTAGAAATAAGCCCCCCCTTCAGGCTCATTTTGCATTGGAAGAGGCTAAAAGAACCGTATTGGTGCCCGCACGTAGTATAATCCACGGGGTACCGGCGAGCACTTCATCCGGGCGCTCGTATCCTTCGGTAAATACGGCTACCCAGGTCCTCATCAGCTTTTCGAGTAGCGATGCCCGTGAAATCGCTCCGCGCACAAATCCACGGACTACGACGCGTTCACGGTAGCCCGCCGGCATGTCGAGACATTACTGCGGCAGCATGCTCGGTTACGAGAATTGAGCGAGCATGCGTACCGCGCGGGTAGGCGGTAAGCTACGCGATCCTCTGCTGGTGCGAATGCCCGTGTCAACCAATTGCTAAAAACGTTCTGTGCTCGCAAAGTCGTGCTTCATCCAGACGCGCCAATCAGTTTGCCGCTCCGATCCCGGTACTCCGCTACGGGCCTGGTAGTAACGCGTCGGGTGGAGCAACGCGTTCCTTCGCCCGCTGACGTTTTTTGTCCCTAACCTTCACCGAACAGCCTATCGCACCATGGACCGCATGCACCGGCGGATCGCCTATCGGTTTTTATTGCGACACCCCTGGCAGCTCGCCTTGGCGTTGCTCGGCGTGGCGTTGGGGGTGGCGGTGGTGGTGTCCATCGACCTGACGCGGGTCAGCGCCGAACGCGCCTTCGAGCGTTCCAGCGAGGCCCTGTCGGGACGGGCGACGCACCGCATCGTAGGCGGCCCGGACGGGCTGGATGAGCGCGTGTACGCAAGGCTGAAGCTCAGGCTCGGTGTGCACCTAGCGGCCCCGGTCCTCAGCGACTACGCCACGTTGCCCGAGCATCCCGGCGAGACTCTACAACTCCTCGGTATCGACCCGCTGGCGGAGGTCGCCTTTCGCGAGGTCTGGGCGGAGCAGGCAGAGAGCCTGATGAGCCGGCCGAGTCTCCTAGCGTTCTTCACTCAGCCCAAGAGCGTGCTGCTGGGACGTAGTCTCGCAGAGCGCCTGGGGCTGTCGGACCATGGCCGGTTGCGGATCCGCATCGGGAGCCGGATACAGACCGTCCGGGTGCTGGCCCTCCTCGACCCGCGTGACGCCCTGGCCCGGCAGGGGCTGGAGGACGTGCTGCTCATGGACCTCTCGGGCGCCCAGGAGGTCCTCGGGATGGCGGGGAGATTGAGCCACATCGATCTCATCATCCCTACGGGCGACGAGGGTGACGCGCAGTTGACACGGATCCGCGCGGCCCTGCCGCCGGGGCTCGCCGTGCTCCCGGCGGGGAGCCGCGGCCAGGCGATGGCTCGCATGACGCGCGCCTTCCATGTCAATCTCGCGGCGTTAAGCCTGCTGGCCTTGCTGGTCGGCGCCTTTCTCATTTACAACACGCTGAGTTTCCTGGTCGTGCAGCAACGAGCGATCATCGGGACGCTGCGAGCCCTAGGCATGGGCCGGCGGCAGGTGTTTCAAACGGTGTTCATCCAGGCCCTGCTGATCGGCACCCTGGGCACGGCTGCCGGTGTAATGCTGGGCATAGCCCTGGCCCATGGGCTCATACACCTCGTCACGCGCACTATCAACGATCTGTACTTCGTGGTCGCCGTGCGTAGCTTGGCGCTGGACCCGCTCACACTGCTGAAGGGCCTCTCGCTAGGGCTCGCCGCGAGCGCCTGCGCGGCGCTGGCCCCGGCCTGGGAGGCGGCCGGCGTGGACCCGCGCACGGCCCTGCTGCGCTCCGAGCTAGAGGCGCATCTCAAGGGCCGGCTGGGTAGCGCGGCCTGGGCCGGGATCGGCCTGCTGGTGCTCGGTGCGCTACTGG
Organism: Gammaproteobacteria bacterium; assembly: GCA_050740655.1. Taxonomy (GTDB): domain Bacteria; phylum Pseudomonadota; class Gammaproteobacteria; order JACCXJ01; family JACCXJ01; genus JBOIDW01. The sequence goes on from JBOIDW010000436.1 coordinate 1,816, forward strand.
CGGCTTGGCCCTCGCGACTGCTCGGGGTGGGCTTCGCCGCGCTGTTCATCATCATGCTGGGGGCAGCCCTGCTGACCCCCAAGTTGGCGAGCGCTCTGCTGTCCCTGCTGTCGCTAGCGGTACGGCAGTGGCCCTGGATCGGGTTGCGCCTGGCCCTGCGTTCGGCGTCGCGCGGATTGAGCCGCACCGCGGTGGCGATGGCGGCGCTCATGGTCGCCGTGGCGACCACGGTGAGCATGGGCCTCATGATCGGCAGCTTTCGGCATACGGTCAGCGATTGGTTAGGACAATTGCTGCGTGCCGATCTCTATATTTCAATTCCCGGCCCATCCTCGCACGCGGCGAGTGCCAGCCTGAGCCCGGCGCTCGCCGAGCGGATCCGCCGCGCCGCCGGGGTGGCGGCCGTCAGCACCGTGCGCCGGCTCCACGTCGAACAGGCGGACGGCTGGGCCGAGCTGATCGTCTATCAGCTCGCTGCGCCATCCTATGCCGGGTTTAGCTTCTTGTCGGGCGATCCCCGGACCATCTGGCGCGCCTTCGATACCGAGGACGCGGTCCTGGTCTCGGAGCCCTATGCGTACCATCATCAACTGTCCGCCGGGGCGCGCCTAAACTTGCGCACCGGGCAGGGTTTACGGGAGTTTCACATCGCGGGAATCTATTACGACTATGGCTCCGAGCGCGGCGCCATCGCCATGAGCACTCGTACCTTCGAGCGCCATTGGGGCGCCCGGCGCCTGTCCAGCATCGGCGTCTATGCCCAATCGGGGGTCTCGTTACGGGAATTGCGAGAGCGAGTGCAGGCCATGCTGCCCGTGGGGCGGACTATCGTCGTCAGCGCCACGCGCGAGATCCTCACCGCCTCGCTTAAACTCTTCGATCGCAGCTTTGCGATCACCGAGGTACTGCGGCTGCTGGCCGGCCTGGTCGCGTTTCTGGGCGTGCTCGGGGCACTCATGGCCGTGCAGCTCGAGCGCCGCCGCGAGCACGCCCTGCTGCGTGCCCTGGGCATATCATCAGGCCAATTAGCCGGCCTGGTGCTGGCCGAGACCACCCTCATCGGCGCCATTGCGGGACTCCTCGCCCTGCCCGTAGCGACGCTCATCGCCGGCCTCCTGGTACATGTCGTCCTGCGGCGCTCCTTCGGCTGGAGCATGGCGCTGCACGTCGAGCCGTTCGTACTCCTCCAGGGCCTACTGTTGGCCCTGCTGGCCGCCTTTCTTGCCGGCCTGCATCCAGCCCTGCGCAGCGGGGCGACACTGCCCGCCGACGGCCTGCGGCGCGAGTAGGAGTGGAACCGCGCCGAGCATTCCCTTGGGGTGATATACTGCGAACGGGCACAATTTACCGAATCTACATTAAATTAACCTCTCTAGCCGTCACCCCGGCGAAAGCCGGGGTCCAGTGCAGCCCATGAAGTCCCTCCTGGATGCCGGCTTTCGCCGGCATGACGTCGGAGTATTGATCATTGTTGACCGTTGTACGTATA
>JBOIDW010000437.1:0-3619 GCA_050740655.1 Gammaproteobacteria bacterium
ACCGAAAGCAGCAGGGCAAAGCCGACGCTGCCGGCCGCGACCACCGGCATCCAGCCCGCTTGCCAGCCCGGGATCGGCGCCGTGAGCAGCGGCGCGTCGGTCTTGGGTGGGGTTTCCTCCCTGATCGCCACCTCCGGGAGCGGTTCGGGAAGTGCCGGCACCTCGGGGGAGGATGCCTCGCCGGGCAGGTCCGGGATCGCCGCGTCCGCCGCCTTCGGGCTGGGCGACGCCTCGCGGACCGGCGCTCCCTCCTTCGGCGACGGCGCTCCCGGTGCCTGTTCCGTCTCGGCCTGTTCCGTCTCGGTGATCGGCGCTGCGGCTTCGGTCTCGAGATCCGGTTTCGCGGTCTCGGCCACGAACAACTCGCTCATCTCCGCGAAGACCCCGGCCAGATCGCCGGGTTGCATGGGCTGGAAGTACCTGCCGTCGGTGGCCTTCGCCAGGTCCTGCATGAGCTGTATGTCGGCATTTTCGGTGAATGCAATCGTGAACATGCGGATGTCGGCTTCGACCGCGGCGCTGGCCAACTCGCCTCGCATCGTTTCGGCCGCTTTCAGGTCACGCGCCGGGTTACCGGTGTCGATGATGCCATCGCTCATGAACACGACTGTTTTCGTCCCCTGAGGCTCTCCCGGTTGCTTCAGCGTTTCGATGGCCCGGCGGAGCGCTTCACTACTGTTGGTCAGCGGACCTTTGAAGTCGATGCGATCCAGCCGGGTGAGGAGGTCCAGGCGTGTGGTCTCGTTTATCGGGGTAAGGGGAGCCAGGACCTCGACCTTCTTATCGAACATGATGAGTGCCAGTCGCGATCCCGCCGGGCTGTCCTGCACGAACTGCGCGACCGCCTGTTTGGTCAGCGACTGCGGATCGTTCTTTGTCATGCTGCCGGAATTGTCGATGAGGAGCACGATGTCTTGCGCCGCCGGAAGAGCGGCGCTCGTGATCAACGCCAGTGTCGCCAAGAGGTGTGTGATTATCCGCCGGAACAGGTGTTTCATGGTAGGCGTAGCTCCTAATGCGCAGCCGCCTGCGCCGTGAGTGTGGTTTCGATGGTCTTCTTCAGCGTCAGTAGCCTGCCGTCCTCGGGCTGTACTTTCAGGCCTTCATCGACGAACGATTGCGCGGCTTGCAGATCGCCCCCTCGCTGCCGGTCTTGCGCAAGGGCATGGTAGTGTCTCGCGATGGTATCGAGCCCGTCACGGCCCGCGGCATTGCCCGGATCCAGGGCCAGGATCTGCCGATAGGTCTCAAGCGCGTTGTCCCCTTTGGGTGCGGTCAGGCGCGATGCCACGAGCTGCTGCTCCGCCTTACCTAGAAGTCCCCGGATAGTTTCGGCTTGGCCGGAGCCGAGCGTGGTCCGCAATTCCGCGAGCCGGCCATGGCCCGGGACCGCCTGCAATCCCTGGTCGATCAGGGCCAGGCTGGCCTCTACTTTCCCCGGCCCTCGCGCGGCCTCGGCCAGCTGCATGCAACGTTCGGCTATCTGTTCCAGCCCCGCGAGGGCATCGGCTTGCCGGGGTACCACGGCCAGGAGCATGCGATAGGTCTCGAAGGCATTGTCCCCGGGCGGGGTGGTAAGCCGCCCCAATTGGAACTGTCTTTGCGCCCTCTCGAGCCACTGGGCGACGAGGCGGCGGTGCTTCTTGCCCAGCGCACGCTTATCGCCGGCGACCGCGTCCTTCAAGGTGTGGAGCCCGTGGCCCTTAGGATCGACCCGGAGTCCCTCGTCGATGAGCGCCAGACTGCGCTCCAGGTCCCCGGTCTGTCGGGCGCGCTCCGCATCCTCGGTCAGCCGTTGCCTGATCCGGGTCAGGCCTTCCCGCGCCTCGCGATTGTCCCGATCGAGCATCAGGACGGCATTGTAGGTATCGAAGGCGTTGTCTCCTTTCGATTCGATGAGGCGCGCCTCCTGCATGTGCCCCTTGGCCTGGGCGATGAGCTTGGTCATGATCTGCGCGCGCTGCTTTTCCCAAACTTTGCCCCGCATGTACCGCTCCAGGGTCGCCAGGCCGGCGTGATCAGGCTGGAAGTGCAAGCCCTGGCGGACCAGCAACAGCGCCTGCTCAATTTGGCCTCGGCGCCATTGCTGCCGCGCCAGCGTCTCGAAGCGGGCCGCTACTTCCTTCAGCCCCTCCATCACGCGCGGATGACCTTGCAGCACCGCGAGCGCGAAGGTGTAGGTGGCGTAACGGCTCTCTGCGTCCGCCTGGCCGAGCAAGGACTCCACCGGTTGGGTGCCCTCATAGGCGAGCAACTGCTGCAGCACGTGCTCGGCCTGAGGATCGAGCGGATACCACGACCTCGGCGCTAAGCCGTAATGCCACACCGTGACGGCGAGCGCGCCTGCCGCCACCCACCCCAACCGCCCCAGCACGCGCCGGGAGCGCAAGGTGCGGCGGGCGCGGGCCCCCGCCGGAGGCAGACCGTCGCCGAGGTCCTGGGCCTTGTCGCCGAGGTCCTGGGCCTTATCGAAGATCTGGGGAACAAGGGACCGATCCGCCCAACCCTGGGTGGGTTTGAAGAGCAGTGCCACTTGATCTCCCAGCTTACGCAGGAGGTCCTCGCCGTCCACGAAGCGTGCGCTCACGATTCCTTCCAGAGCCTCGACGAACTCGTAGGTGTCGCGGAAACGTTCGCCGGGGTCCTTGGCCAGGAGTCGGTTCAGAATCGGCTGCAAGAAAGCCAGGATCTCCGGCAACTCGGGGATCGGCTCGTGTACGTGCTTCAACGCGGTAGCCTTCGCGTCTTCGCCCACATAAGGCGGGATCCCGAGGAGCATCTCGTAAAACAAGGCGCCCAGGCTATAGAGATCGCTGCGTGCATCCTCCGGCTCGCCCTTGACCCGCTCCGGAGGTACGTAGCTCGGTGTGCCGATGAGGGCGTCGCCGGAGTGCAGGAGGATCCCCTCACCCTGAAGCTTAGCGATACCGAAATCGGTCAGAACCAGGGATCTATCGTCCCGGAACAGTACATTCGTGGGCTTGATATCGCGGTGCACGACCCCGTGCCGGTGCGCATAACCGAGGGCCTGCGCCAGTTGCACGATGACGTGCACGCTGTCTTTGAGCAGCAACCCTTCCCGGATACGCTCCTCGAGGTTTTTCCCGGGGATGTACTCCATCGAGATGTAGTAGCCATCCGCCGTATGGCCGAGGTCGTAGAGGGCGATGATATTCTGGTGAGTGAGCTTCGCAACGACCTTGCCCTCGTCGAGAAAGGCCTTGCGGAAGGCGGAATTTCGCGCCGGTGCAGCCGGCAGGACCTTAAGCGCCACCTGCCGCTCCAGGGCCTTCTGGATAGCCAGATAGACCACCCCCATCCCCCCTCGGGATATCTCCTGCAACACCGTATAGCCAGGTATATTCATGCTACATCCCTCATCGCTTAAGCGCTCATCGCCCATGGGCCTGATGGATCGCCGGCGTTCCCGCGCCTATCGCATCACCTGACGCATCTAATCACTACGGGGGTTCCCGCAAGTAGCAAGGATACAAAGTTCATGTTCTCTTGGCAAGGCGCGGCATTTCGCGGACGGTGATCTCGGCCGGGGAGTTAATGGTCACCCACCGATTCTACGTACAAGTCTATTTTTCCAGCAAGTAATCCTCGATCACCAAGG
>JBOIDW010000438.1:0-5156 GCA_050740655.1 Gammaproteobacteria bacterium
CAATGCTTCTACATTCAACACGCCGAGCGGGTACGCGGGAAGAAACAGATCGACTTTGCCCAAGACCCCCCACCCGACCTTATTATCGAAATCGACATCACCAGCCCGTCGTTGTACAAGTTCCCCATCCTTGCAGCACTGGGGATCCCGGAGGTCTGGCGGCACGACGGGGCGCGCGTCGCCATCTTCACATGGGTCGACAACGATTACGTCGAGCGCGCCGAAAGCGTGGTCCTGCCGAAGGTCACGAGCGCGATCCTGACCGAGCTCATCGACGCCGGCAGACAACTGAAACGCCCCGCCTGGCTCCGCCAGGTGCGGGCGTGGGTACGATCGTCCCAGGGATCGGATCGGTGAAACGCACGGCGGTCCGATGGTCGATACGTGCGTGCATCGGGTTTGAATACCCGTTCCGTCGCGACCTGGGCGAGCGCCCCGCACACAGCGTCCACCTCGGCTTCAGGCTGCGCCAGAGATACTAGTAGCCCGGATGGAACGCAGCGTAATCCGGATGAGGAGATCCCGGATTGCCCTTCGGTTCATCATCCGGGCACCACTCTTCGTCAGGGTATCGACGGCGGCACGCCCACAGGTTCTGCGACCGTGAGTTCGCCGCCGGGTGGCGGATCCGCATGAAGATTGGCGTGATGTTCGGCAACCCGCCGCGAGCGAGTGGGCGCTAAAATCCCGGCCCCTCGCCGCCGCGCGGAACTCCGGCCTGCAGCCGCCAGATACAACCGCCGCCGCTGACGTGGTCCAATGTCGCCAGGATCCTTTCATGCTCGGCCATCTCCGCTGCGCTGGGCACGATGACCGGGATGCGACGGCGCTCGACGCGCCGCTGCCGCGAAGTGTTCTCGGGCGCGCGCGGGCTGTAGCCCTCGAGCAGGAGCTCGGCCTGGCCGCCGGTCATGGCCAGGTAGACCTCGGCCAGGATCTCGGCGTCGAGCAATGCCCCATGCAGTTGGCGCTGTGAGTTGTCCACGCGATAGCGTTTGCACAGGGCGTCTAGGGTGTTCCTTTGACCGGGGTGTAACTCGCGGGCCAGCGTCAGGGTATCGACGACCGTGCAGTGGTCCTGCAAACGCCCCCAGCCACCGTCCGCAAGCCGTAGCTCGTGGTCGATGAACCCGACATCGAAGGGGGCGTTATGAATGATCACCTCCGCCGCGCGGACAAATGCGAGGAATTCCGCAGCCACCTCGGAAAAGCGCGGGCTGTCCTTGAGCTGCTCCAGCGTGATCCCGTGGACCTCGACCGCGCCCGGGTCCAGCTCGCGATCCGGCCTCAAATAACGGTGAAAGCGCTGCTCCGTGATGCGGCGGTCGAGCAGCTCCACACACCCGAGCTCGATGATCCGGTGCCCCTCGGCGGGCTCCAATCCGGTGGTCTCAGTGTCTAATACGATTTGCCGCATGCCTCTAGGTTGCCGTTATCGAAGGGGTTGGGATCCCTATCCGGTTATCCAGGGTCAAGAACTCGCCCTTGCCCAAGGAGCTTATCGATCCCGCGGTTCGCCAGCGCATCGACCCGCTCGTTCTCGCGGTGGCCGGAATGTCCTTTGACCCAACGCCACTCGATCTCGTGCCCTTGCGCGGCGGCGAGCAGCCGCTGCCAGAGGTCTTGGTTTTTGACCGGTCTCTTGTCCGCGGTGCGCCAGCCGTTCCGCTGCCAGCGCGGCAGCCAGCGGGTAATACCGTCCTTTACGTAAACCGAATCGGTGGTGAGCCGCACCCGGCAGGGACGGGTGAGGCCCTCCAAGCCGCGGATCGCCGCCATCAGCTCCATGCGGTTGTTGGTCGTGTCCGCGTCGCCGCCGAGCCCCTCCTTTTCACGGCCCCGGTAGCGTAGCAGATAGCCCCACCCGCCAGGACCCGGGTTACCGCGGCAGGCGCCGTCGGTATACAGCTCAACGGTCTCGGCGTGGCGTCCCGCCTGTGGCAACGGCGTGCTCACGTGGTACGCGCGAAACCGTCCGACACCAGCCGGCGCTCGCGCCGGCGCGGCTCGGGGATCGGGATCAATGTGACCAAGCGCTTGCGTGCTACGATCACGTATAGACCTCCGCAGGCCGGCCACATTCTACGCCCACAACGCTCCAGCCAATCGCGCTCACCCGCGCCGCGCTCGACCCGCCACGGCAGTTGGTAATAAAAGCACTGCGACAGTAGTATTTCGAGATCCAGGCGACGCAGCCAATACTCGACGCGACTACGTGACAGCAGGCGCCGGCCGGAACGGTCATGCAGGGCGTTGAGCCCCCATAGGCTCCAGGGGTTGACCCCGATAATTACCAGATGGCCTTCACCGACCAGGGTCCGTTCGGCCTCGAATAGCACCGCTTCAGGGTCTTGCTCCCGCTCCAGAATGTGTGGTAACAACACTACATCAAGGCCGCGCGACCGTACCGGCAGGGCCCCCGCGGTACAGATCGCGTCGTGCCCGGTAGCAGCCGGCTCCCCGGCGGCGAGGATGATGCGATGGGCGATACGGCTTGCGTTGAGCAGAGCGCCGGCGCCGTAGGTCCCGACCTGCAAGATGTGGAAACCGAACAGATTGAATAACAGACCTCCGACGAGCGTCCGCTCGGCCTTGAGCAGGGCCGCACCGGTCGGCCCGCTCAGCCAGTCACCGTCCATACGTGCCGCCTTGCGGTTGATCAATCCTCACTGGCGATCGCTGGTCGATTGCGCACCGATATGGTCACTGTAACTCCACTACCCGCATTACGCGACAATTATATCTGGTTAGTCCATGGCGATGGCGCCGCTGTCGTCGTAGACCCCGGAGAGGCGGCACCGGTACTGGCGGCGTTACAGGTGAAAGGTCTAAGGCCGGTCGCCGTGCTCATCACCCACCACCATTGGGACCACGTGAGCGGCGTCGCGGGCCTGTTGGCGGCGCACGAGATTCCGGTCTACGCCCCGGCCGGCGAACCTGTCGCACACTGTACACACCCGGTGCAAGACCGTTCGCGGGTGCCGCTGGCGGCGCTCGGGCTCGACCTCTTAGCCATGCGGGTACCGGGGCATACCCGTGGGGCCATCGCCTATTACGGCGACGGCTGTTTGTTTAGCGGCGATACGCTGTTTGCCGCCGGCTGCGGACGCCTCTTCGAAGGCACCGCGCAGCAGATGCACGACTCGCTGCAACGCCTGGCGCAGCTGCCCGGCGATACCAAGCTCTTTTGCGGGCATGAATATACCATCAACAATCTACGGTTCGCGGCCCTGGTGGAGCCGGCCAATAAAGCCATCGAGGTCAAGTACCGGGAGGCCCTGCATCTCAACGCTCAGGGCCTCCCGACACTGCCCTCCAGCCTGGCATCGGAGCGCGAGACCAACCCCTTCCTGCGCTGCCATGTGGCAGCGGTACGAGCAGCGGCCGAACGGCACGCCGGCCGCTCGCTGGAGGCTGACAGCTCCGTCTTCGCGGTCTTGCGCCAATGGAAGGATGGCTTCAGGTAATGGCTGAATATTCTTTTAAATAACAATTAAAATCAAAATATTATTGTTGCATTTTAATTATCTGAGAGAACCTGCGCGGAGGCGTGACGGGTTGACAGCGTCCGGATCGGCCCCTAGCATCCCGCTTGATGCGACGGGGAGGTGTACCAAGTTTTTGGCTCCTAACCATCTGCGCGAGCTTGCTTCTAGGGGGGTGTTGGACGGCGCGGCAGATAGGAACGGACCATCCCTTACAGGCGAACGCAGCCAAGCGATCGGCGGGTCAATCCCGGGGCTTGGCGGCAACGGCCGGCCTATGGCGTACGCGGAAAAGATCGCGGTCGGGGGACAGGGTCGGACCAGGCGACCTCTGGGAGCGGATCCGTGCGGGGATGTCGCTGGAGCATACCAAGGCCGGGGAGGCTGGGGAGGCGCTCGCCTTCAAGCAGAACCAACTGGATAAGATAGTCGATCGTGCCTCACCGTATCTCCACCATATCGTGCAGGAGGTAGAGCGGCGCGACATGCCTGCGGAAATCGCCCTGCTACCCATCATCGAAAGCGGTTTCCGGCCCGAGGCCTATTCTCCCGGCCACGCCGCGGGGGTCTGGCAGCTCATCCCGAGCACCGGCAGGCGACTCGGACTCAAGCAAAACTCGTGGTACGACGGCCGGCGCGACGTGCTGGCCTCGACCGATGCCGCGCTCGATTATCTGCAACTGCTCCACGAGCACTTCGATGGCGATTGGGAGCATGCGTTGGCGGCCTACAACTGCGGGGAAGGCGCAGTCGATGGTGCCATCAAGCGCAACCGCCTCGCCGGCCGACCCACGGATTATTGGGCACTCGACCTCCCGGCCGAGACCGAGCGCTTTGTGCCGAAGCTACTCGCCGTCTCCAAGATCGTAGCCCACCCCAAGGAGAACCGGGTGAAACTCAAGCCGATCTCGGACCAACCCTACCTCAAGGTGGTCGACGTGGATCGCCAGATCGATCTGGAACGCGCGGCGCATCTCGCGAATATGAGCGTAGTCGAACTGCGGCGTTTGAACCCGGGCCTGATCGGTAGCGCGACCGATCCGGCCGGGCCCCATCGGCTGGCGCTTCCGGTTAGCCGGGTGGATGCCTTTAAACGCCGGTTTGCCGCCTTACCCGCCGAAATGGCGCTTGCGCAAGCTTCGAGCACGGCGGCCGAACCCGCACAGCGCGAGGTAGCCGGTGAGGCGGCGGCTACGAAGGCTGCCGGCCGTCACAGGGTGCAGGCGGGTGACTCTTTATGGGACATCGCGCGCGCCAATCAGGTCACGGTGGCGCAGATCCTCGCGGCCAATCGGGCGTTGGCAGAGGAAAAGCTGCTGCGGCTGGGGCAGGTCCTAAGCATCCCGGGGCCCGGCGCTAAGCGGGTGGCCGCCCAGGCTAGCCGTGCCGAGCCCACGCGCCGCCACCGTATCCGCAGCGGTGACTCGCTCTGGAGCGTCGCTCGCCGGTATGGGGTGAGCATCAAAGATTTACGGCATTGGAACGGCTTGGACAACACCAAGACGGCCCTCAAACCCGGTGCCGTGCTGCTGGTTTACACCACCCCTCAGTCGGTCTAGGAAGCTCGAACGATCGATCGCTGCAAGTCATTCGATGTCGCGGCGGAGACGGGCGTCTTTCTGCGGTGAGGTTGCCGATGGACAATCCATCAAGACTGACTTGGTTAGTTAA
>JBOIDW010000439.1:0-1609 GCA_050740655.1 Gammaproteobacteria bacterium
TGCGAGCGTTGACCGCCTCGCGCGCCGGCAATAGCCGTTGCAGCGCGAGACCGGGCTCGATATTGCGCACCGTGACCGGCAGGATGCCGCCTTCCTTCCACTCGATGATCCCGAACTCGCCTGAGACTTTCGCCAGGGGCGGGTACTCGTCGGTCTTGACCTCCAGCGGATAGCGTGCGGCATTGCTGAGCTTGCGGCCGGTGTCGTCCGTCAACTCAGGCGGTAATTCGACGCGCAAGGTGGCGCGCGGCGGAAAAGGGCCGGAGAATTCCAGGTCCTCGATCCAGGGCTTGGTCGCGGGATCGAGGGTCTGGAAGGGATAGGTCTCGCCTTGCGCGCCCACCAGGCGGATGCGCTGCGCCGTTTGCACGGCGATGGGGGCGCTGAAGCTCAAGCGCAGGGTTTGGATCGGGATACAGTCCGCTTGTGCATTCACGCGCTCGCAGCGGAAGCTGGCCGTGAAGGCGGCGCGGGTCTTGAACGTGAGCGCCTGGTCGGTTGCCGTCTCCAGCCCGCTCGCGCTCCGCATCCCCCGGCCCCAGATGAGCCGTATACTCGTCTCCGGCGGCAGACTGCGGCGGCAGCGCAGGAGGACCAGCCGTGACTCGGCGCGTGCCCGGCCCTCGGTATCCTCCTCGTCGCCCATCGCGGTGAGGAGCCGGTAATAGCGATAGCCCAAGGCGCGCCGCTCGTCCAACACCGCCTCGCGCGCGGCACCGTCCAGCACCTCCACCTCGATCTGCTCCGCCAGGCCTTCGATTGCGCAGCGGGCCTGCGCGGCGACCGAGTCTGCCGCCACCGGGGCATCCGGGGCCAGGATAAACACCTGCTCTTCGTCGATGCCTTCCTCGCCGTCGTACGGCAGGGCGGCGAGGACGTTCGGTCCGCCGGTGTCGAACTCGAAGGTCTGCTGGCCCGCAAATCCTTGGCCGCTCAGCGCGGTGAGGCGCGGTTTCAGCGTGTAGCGGCAGCGGACGCCGGCCGGCACGTCGCGCTCGAAGTCGTAGACCCAGTTACGCGCATCGGCCCAGCGGCCCTTGCCGGGCTCGGGGCAATCGATGGTAAACGGCTCCGCCAGGCGCGGATCGCCGAACCGCACCATGGCCCGTGAAAAGCGTACGCTGACTTGGCGCGGGCCTTTAACCGTGCCCTGCGGCGCAAAGACCTCGACCTGCGCAGGCTCGGCCCGGGCTGCGGGCAGCAGTTGCAAGGCCATCAATAGGCACAGGACGATTCGGTATGGCATGGTCATCCCCGGTGAGTGTTGTTGTTCTTGTGCCCGTGCATCGGTGCCCAACCCTTGCTCTTCCACCCACTGAACTCTTCGTGCGGTTAACCTGTTGCGTCTCGTGTGCAGCAGTAATAGGGTATAAGGTTTCATTCCCCAACCGCTCTTTCGAGTCTGAACAACCCGACATCGGGGTCATCTCCAACCCGATGACCCCTGCCGCTGAGAAAACCTAAGTAGGCAATATCGCCCGCCTTCTACTTTGCAGCAACGCCTGTCCCTTTTGGATCGCCGTCACCCGCTTTGACCAACCCCAGCGCCCCGCGGCCTACAAAATTGAAGGCATGGGTGACGATCGGATAGAGGCCGTCCCCGGCAGTC
>JBOIDW010000440.1:0-9646 GCA_050740655.1 Gammaproteobacteria bacterium
GGCCTCGGCACCGTCCTTGGCTATCTCATCGCCGGCATGCTCATCGGCCCGTGGGGTCTCGAGCTCGTGCGCGATGTCGAGAACACGCAGCATGTCTCCGAGCTCGGCGTGGTGCTGCTGCTCTTCATCATCGGCCTGGAGCTGCAACCCTCGCGACTCTGGGTCCTGCGCCGGACCGTGTTCGGGCTGGGTAGCGCCCAATTGCTCCTAAGCGCCCTGCCGATCGCGCTGCTCGCTGGTGCCATGGGGCAGCCGTGGTTGGCAGCGGTCTTGATTGGTGTCGGGGCAGCCATGTCCTCCACGGCGTTCGTGTTGCAGACACTGGCGGAGCGCGGTGAGTTGACCGCGCGGCACGGGCGCGAGTCGTTTGCCATCCTGCTGTTCCAGGACCTCGCCGTGATCCCGGTGCTCGCCGTCGTACCGCTCTTGGCAGCCGGCCCGGGACTGTCGACGAAGGGCGTGGACTGGGTCGGGATCCTGCGTGCGCTCGCGGTGGTCTTTTCGATGGTGGTCGTCGGCCGCCAGCTGCTGCGACGGGTGTTCCGCGCCGTGGCCCGCTTCGGCACCCGCGAGATCTTCACCGCCGCTGCTTTGCTGGCGGTCATCGCGATGGCGCTGCTCATGCGTACCTTCGGGCTCTCGATGTCACTGGGCGCCTTTCTCGCGGGCGTGCTGCTCGCCGACTCGGAGTTCCGCCACGAAATCGAGGCCGATCTGGAGCCGTTCAAGGGTCTGCTACTCGGCCTGTTCTTCATCGCCGTCGGGATGTCGGTGAATCTCGGCCTCATCCGGGAGCAGGTGTTGCTTCTCATAGGCCTCGCCACGGCCCTTATTCTCATCAAGTTCGCCGTGCTCTATCTCATCGGCCGCCTGACCGGCGGCGGGGGCGATGCGGCCCGCAACCTCGGCATCGCGCTCGCAGCGGGCGGGGAGTTTGCCTTCGTGCTGTTCAGCCTTGCCCACGACTATCGCATCCTCCCCACCGAGACGGCCGAGACGCTGGTGATGGTCATCACCCTGTCGATGATGCTTGCCCCGGTACTCTTCCTGGTCAACGACAAGCTGCTCAAGCCTTGGGCCGCGCGACACGAGGCGCCTGAATACGAGCGCATCGACGAGCCCGCCAACCCGGTGGTCATCGCCGGTTTCGGGCGTTTCGGTCAGATCATCGCGCGCGTCCTGCGCATGCGCGGCATAGCGTTCACGGCGCTCGAGATCGATCAGCCCCAGGTCGACTTCGTGCGCAAGTTTGGCAGCAAGATCTACTACGGTGATGCCTCGCGCCTGGAGTTGCTGCGCGCGGCCAAGGTCGAGAACACAAGACTCTTCGTGCTCGCTGTCGACAACATAGAGACCTCCGTCACGATCGCGAGCGTCCTGCGCAAGCATTTCCCGCATGTTCCCATCTATGCGCGGGCGCGCAACCGCTTTCACTGCCACAAGCTCATGGATCTCAAGGTCGAGGTGCTGTATCGCGACACCTATCTCTCCAGCCTGGAGATGGCGCGCGAGGTGCTTTGTGGATTAGGTGTAACGCGAGCGGAGGGGGAACGAACGGTGGGGATGTTCCGCGAGTACGACGAGGCCTTGCTGAAGCGGCAACACGCGATCTACCACGACGAGACCGCCCTCATCCAGAGCGCTAAGCACGCGGCCGACGAGCTGCGCAGCCTGTTCGAGTCCGATGCCGCCGAGCCCATCGAGCAGGTCAAGGCCGCGGCCGTTAACACCTGATGGCGAGCAAGCAGCCACCGCAGTGCCGGAAGCTCTCTTGTTTTCTGATGCATGTCGGATCGGCCGCGGCCAACTCACGGACCGCATTGCGTAGCGGCCAGGTTTCCCGGATCCGGCACGGGGGATTCATCGCCCCGTGCCGGGATCGCGTGACTACCCGTATACCGGAAACCGCTTACACAGCTCCGATGCCTGCTCGCGGACCCGCGCGATGACGCTCGGGTCTTTGATGTTGTAGATAATATCGCATATCCATCCGGCGACCTGGCTGCACTCGGTCTCGTTGAACCCGCGGGTGGTGACGGCCGGCGAGCCGATGCGGATCCCGCTGGTGACCATCGGCGGCTGCGGATCGTTGGGCACGGCGTTCTTGTTGACGGTGATGTGGGCCTGGCTCAAGGCGGCGTCCAGTTCCTTGCCGGTCAGCCCTTGGGCCACCAAGTCCACCAGGAACAAATGGTTGTCCGTACCGCCCGAGACGATCTTGATGCCGCGCTTGAGGAACACCTCGGCCATGGTCTTGGCGTTCTTGACCACCTGCTGCGAATAGGCCTTGAACTCGGGCTGCATGGCCTCTTTGAAGGCTACCGCCTTAGCCGCGATGACGTGCATCAGCGGTCCGCCTTGATAGGCCGGGAATACCATGAAGTTGATCTTCTTCTCGATGTCTGGATTGGCGCGCCCCATGATGAGCCCCGCGCGCGGCCCGCGCAGGGTCTTATGCGTGGTGGTGGTCGTCACGTCCGCGAGGTCGATGGGGCTGGGATAAAGCCCGGTCGCCACCAGTCCGGCGACGTGGGCGATGTCGGCGACGAGATAGGCCCCCACTTGATCGGCGATGTTGCGGAACCGCCGCCAATCCAGCACCCGCGAGTAGGCGGAGAATCCGGTCATGATGAGCTTCGGCCTATGCTCCAGGGCTAGCCGCTCCGCCTGGTCATAGTCGAGCTCGCCGGTCGCCGGGTTCAATCCGTATTGCACGGCCTTGTAGAGCCGCCCCGACACGTTGACCGAGGCACCGTGGGTGAGATGGCCGCCGTGGGCGAGGCTCATGCCCATGATGGTGTCTCCTGGATTGATGAGCGCCAGATACACCGCACCATTGGCCTGCGACCCGGAATGCGGCTGGACATTGGCGAATGCGGCACCAAAGAGCCGTTTGGCGCGGTCTATCGCCAGTTGCTCGACTACGTCCACGTGCTCGCAGCCGCCGTAGTAGCGCTTACCGGGATAACCCTCGGCGTATTTATTGGTCAGTACCGAGCCCTGCGCCTGCAAGACCCGCGGGCTGACGTAGTTTTCCGAGGCGATCAGCTCGATATGATCCTCCTGGCGGCCTAGCTCTCCCTCCATGGCCTTCCAGAGGTCCGGATCGAAGCTACCGATAGTCATTTCTTTGGTGAACATAGTGGACTCCCTACAACTCAAGCGGGAAAGATTAGCAAACCAGCGCGTACTAGCAAATCCGGACCTCCTAGGCGGCCTCGTGCAAGGCGCGCAGCACGGCCGTCCAGGCGGCGGCGATGTTGTCGTGGTCGTAGCCGCCGCCGCCCATCGCCAGTACCCGGCCCTGGGCATGCCGCCCGGCGATCTCGCACAGGCGCCGCGCCACATAGCCGTGGGTCTCGGCGGAATAGCGCAGATGAGTCAGCGGATCACCGGCGACGCTGTCCGCACCACATTGCAGCAATATAACCCCCGGCCGCGCCGCCTCCAGAAACGCCTCGACGCGCGGCCATTGCTCGCGGAACTCCGCATCGCCGGCCCCCGGCGGCATGGGGATATTGAGTTTGGTGCCGCGGGCCGCGCCTGTGCCCATCTCCTCCGGGGCGCCGGTACCGGGATAGAGGTAGCGGCCGTCCTCATGCAGGTCCGCGAAGTAGACTTGGGGGTCATCCTCGAACTCGTAGTACACCCCGTCACCGTGATGGGCATCGATATCGACGTAGGCGATGCGCGCCTCGCCGTAGACGGTCTTCAAGACCTCGATGGCTACGCCGCAGTCATTGAAGACGCAAAAGCCCCCGGCCCGATCGCGCCGCGCGTGATGCAGGCCGCCGATGGGCACGAAGGCGCGCCGGCACTCGCCGCGCATGATCCGGTTTAGCCCATCCAGGGTGCTGCCGACGACGGTCGCGGCCGCCTCGTAGACGCCGGGAAAGGCCGGGGTATCCCCGTAATCGAGATAGCCGGCGCCGGTCTTGGATTGGTCGATGACCCGCTGTACGTAGTCGGCGCTATGGAAGCGCTCGATATCCTCACGTGCCGCCAAGACCGGAGCGCAGACCTGGGCCCCCGCCACCAGGCCGGCACGCTCGGCAGCGTCCCGGAACGACTGCATGCGCCCCGGCCCGAAGGGGTGGCCGGCGGGGAAGCCATAACGCCCCAGCGCCTCGCCGATATAAAGACAGACCTGCGGATTGGGCAGCATGGGCCCAGTGTGACGAACCCGGGCTCGCTGTACAAGAAACGGGCGGCAGCGGAACCGGTCCCGGCACGGCGGTTAGTCCATACACCGGACTTGGATCAATCAAGACCCGCCGATCGATCGGCGGGTCGATTAGCTCGGCGCGGATAGCAGACCGGGCCTCATACCGGTCCTCATGTGCGGTCTCATACCGCGTGCGCCACCCCGTGCTAACATGCGCCCATGCTGCGCTACCCTTATATCGATCCGGTCGCCTTCGAGCTCGGGCCGCTCGCGGTCCGCTGGTATGGGCTCGCCTATCTCGCCGGTTTCGCGGTCGCGTGGTGGTTGATGCTGCGGCGTGGGCGGCGGCCGGGCTCGGGTTGGACGGAGGAACAGATAGGCGATCTGGTCTTCTACTGCGCCCTGGGAGTGATCCTCGGCGGACGCCTCGGCCACGTGCTGTTCTATGCGCCCCTGTACTATCTCGCACAACCGCTCGAGATCCTCATGGTCTGGAGGGGCGGCATGTCTTTTCACGGCGGCGTCATCGGCATCTTGATTGCGGCCGCGTGGTATGGCCGTAAGCTCGGGAAGGGCCTGTTCCAGGTTACGGACTTCTTGACGCCGGCCGGACCCGTGGGCCTGTTCTTCGGGCGCATTGCCAATTTCGTCAACGGCGAACTGTGGGGGCGGCCGACCGCGTTGCCCTGGGGCATGGTGTTTCCCGATCCGCGCGCCGGCGACGTGGCGCGCCATCCCTCGCAGCTCTACGAGGCGGTCTTGGAAGGCCTGGTGCTATTCATCGTGCTCTGGTGGTTTTCCGGCCGTCCCCGCCCCGAGAGGGCCGTCACGGGGCTGTTTTTTATCGGTTACGGCGTGTTCCGCTTCCTGGTCGAATATGTCCGCGAACCCGAGACCGATATCTCGTTCATGACCGGCGACTGGCTGACCCTCGGACAGGTATTGACCCTCCCGATGATTGGCGTGGGCGGCTGGTTGCTGCTCACCGCCTACCGAGCCCGAACCGCAGCGGCCCGTTAACGTGCGCGCCTATCTCGATCTTCTGCGCCACGTCCTGGAGCAGGGGGCGCGTAGGAATGACCGCACCGGCACCGGGACCCTGAGCGTCTTCGGCTACCAACTGCGTTTCGATCTGGAGGCGGGCTTTCCGGCCGTCACCACCAAGCGCCTGCATCTGAAATCCATCGTCCACGAGCTGCTGTGGTTTCTGCGCGGCGAGACCAATGTGCGTTCCTTGCAGGCGCAGGGCGTTACGATCTGGGACGCATGGGCGGACGCCGCAGGCGAGCTCGGCCCGATATACGGCGCGCAGTGGCGCAGCTGGCGCACCGCCGACGGCCGTGTAATCGATCAGCTCGGTTTGGTCTTGGAGACCCTGGGGCGCGACCCGGACTCACGGCGGCTCATCGTCAGCGCCTGGAACGTCGGCGAGCTCGAGCGGATGGCCCTGGCCCCCTGCCACGTCATGTTTCAATTCTACGTCGCGAACGGCCGGCTCTCCTGCCAGGTCTATCAGCGCAGCGCCGACGTGTTCCTGGGCCTGCCGTTCAACATCGCCTCCTATGCCTTGTTGACGCTGCTGGTGGCACAGGCCAGCGGTATGCGCGCGGGCGAGCTGGTGCATACCCTGGGCGACGCGCACCTCTACGTGAATCATCTGGATCAGGCCGAGGTCCAGCTCGCTCGCCTACCGCTGCCCTTGCCGCGCGTGCGCCTCAATCCCGCCGTGCGTTCGCTCTTCGCCTTCCGCTATGAGGACGTCCGCATCGAGGATTACCAGGCGCATCCGCCGCTGCGTGCACCGGTTGCGGTCTAGCCGTGAGGGGGAGCGCACCCGCGTGGCGCTGGCCGTGGCCATGGATCGACACGGGCTGATCGGGTGCGCCGGCCAATTGCCCTGGCACCTACCGGCCGATCTCGGACATTTCCGCGACATCACCCTCGGCAAACCGGTCATCATGGGTCGCCGGACGCACGAGTCCATCGGGCGGCCGTTGCCGGGACGGACCAATATCGTGCTGAGCCGGGCGCCGGGGCTCCGGATCGAGGGCTGCACGGTGGTGAGCAACCTGCGCGAGGCATTGGACGCGGCTGCCGGGCATGCGGAGGCGATGGTCATCGGGGGGAGCCGGCTGTACGCGGAGGCCCTGGCCGCGGCCACCCGGATCTATGTGACCGAGGTCCATGCCGAGCTGGAGGGCGATACCTATTTCCCGCACCTCCAACGCGGCGAGTGGCTGGAGACGGGGCGCGCCGATCACCCCGCCGATGCGCGGCATCCCTATGCATACAGCTTCGTGGTGTTGGAGCGTCGATAGGCCTTGGCATAAGTTCGGGGGCCGAGATCTGCGCCTCCCGATAACGATGGCCAAACGACGGCCTGTTACCGGTAACGAGATGGGCATTGTTTGGTAATATGACTACCCCCGATAAGTAGCGATTCAGGACCACCGAGATGCAAGAGACCACCGCGATGAGCTGGAAGACGGCGCTTGCGGCGCGCATCGCGCCGGAGCTGGCGCGCGAGATCGATATCTTCGAGACGCAGATCGAGCTGAAAAAACAGGGCAAGATCGAGGACAAGCTGTTCGCCGAGACGCGGCTGCGGCGCGGCATTTACGGCCAGCGCTATGACAACGGCCAGCGCCATGACGGCGTGGCGCAACGAGTCCTCCCCTTCCCCAGCGGCAGTCTCAACAAGGGGCCCGAGACCCTATGGGATGCGCCGGGCATGCAGCGCATCAAGATCCCCTATGGCGGCCTGACGCCGGCGCAAATGGACGCGCTGGCCGAGGTCGCCGAGGAATATTCGGACGCGGTCTGCCACGTCACCACGCGCCAGGACATTCAACTCCACTTCGTGCACATCGCGGACACCCCGGATCTCATGCGCCGCCTGGCGGCGGTCGGCATCACCACCCGCGAGGCCTGCGGCAACACCGTGCGCAACGTCACCGCCTGCCCGCTGGCCGGTGTGTGCCGCGACGAGAGTTTCGACGTGACACCCTATGCCGCGGCCTGCGCGCGCTTTCTGCTCGGCCATCCCGATACCCAGGACTTCGGCCGCAAATTCAAGGTGGCCTTTTCGGGCTGCAAGCAGCACGCCTGCGGCCTGGTCAATATGCATGACCTGGGTTTTATCGCCCGTACCGAGACCATCGACGGCAGGACGCGGCGCGGTTTCGAGACGTGGGTCGGCGGCGGCCTCGGCGCCGTGCCTTACAATGCCAAGCGCTTCGATGCCTTCGTACCCGAGGCGGAGATCCTGCCGCTCGCCCAGGCCATTTCGCGGGTCTTTGCGCGGCTGGGAGAAAAGCGCAATCGCGGCCGGGCGCGGCTCAAGTTCCTGATCGAAAAGCTGGGCTTCGAGCCGTTCCGCGCGCTGGTCCTGGCGGAGCGCGAGCTGCTGTCACCCGATCCGGCCTGGAGCCAATACCTGGAAGCGATCGGCGACTACGCGGAGATACCCGCGGCAGGGGATCGACCGGCCCAGGGCGTCGGCGAGGATGCGGCCTTCCAGGGGTGGTGCAAGACCAATCTGTATCGCCAGCGCCAGGCCGGTTACGTGCTGGCCACGGTGACCCTGCCGCTGGGCGACCTCACCTCCTTACAGATGCGCGGCCTGGCCGACATCGCCCGGCGCTACGTGGGTGACACGCTGCGCACGAGCGTCGATCAGAATATCCTCTTGCGCTGGGTCGCGGAGGGCGATTTACCGGCGCTTTATCGTGATCTTCGGGCTATCGGGCTCGGCGCCGCCAACGCGGGCCGGATCGCCGATGTCACCGCCTGCCCCGGTACCGATACCTGCAAGCTGGGCATCGCCTCCTCGCGCGGGCTGGCCGCCGAGCTGAACCGGAGGCTCAGCGCCGGCGCCGGGTCGCTCGATCCGGCGGTGAGCGCACTGCACGTCAAGATCAGCGGCTGCTTCAATTCCTGCGGCCAGCACCACTTGGCCGATCTGGGGTTTTATGGGGTAAGCCGCAAGGTCGGCGGTACCACCGTGCCGCACTTCCGCGTGGTGCTGGGGGGGCAATGGGACAACAACGCCGGGAGTTACGGTCTCACCATCGGCGCGATCCCCTCGAAGCGCGTGCCGCAATTCATCGATCGCATCACCGGGCGCTATCTCAAGGAACGCCAGTCCGGGGAGCACTTCCGCGACTACGTCGATCGGCTGGGGAAAAAGGCATTGAAGGGTATAGTGGACGAATTCGTCCCGGTGCCGGCCTATGACACGGACCGCAGCTTCTACTCCGATTGGGGAGACTCGCGCGAGTTCACGGTGAGCGACATCGGCACCGGCGAATGCGCCGGCGAGGTGGTCTCGCGCGTCGATTTCGATCTGCAATCGGCCGAGCGCCAATACTTCGAGGCCCAGCTCCTCTACGAACGCGGCGAGTTTCGCGCCGCCGACGAGACCTGCTACGCGGCGATGCTGGAGGCGGCCAAGGCCCTCATCGGCACGCAACTGCGCGATATCGGCAACTCTGCCGAGGCCATCATCGGCGAGTTCCGCGCCCGCTACTGCGACACCGAGGTGTTTTACGATCGCTATGCCGGCGCCAAGTTCGCGCAATATCTCTTTAACCGTCACGCCGATCGGGCGCGCGTCTTCAGTGCCGAGCGTGCCCGCCTGTTGCTGGAGGAGACCCAGCTCTTCATCGAGGCCGCCTACGCCTGCCACGCGCGCATCATGGAGCGAGCCGCGATGAGCGCTCCGGCCGCAACCGCCGTGCAGCAGGCCGTGTGATGGAGCCGGGGCGGATCGGATTCAAGTGCTTTCTGGAGCAAGGTCACGACATCGCGCTGGGAGAATTCATCCCGGTCTTCCATCGCTGGATCCAGACCCGGGCACTGGATGAGATGCTGATCGACGTTGCCGACTACGGGCATGTAGTCGATGGGCCGGGGGTGCTGCTGGTGGCGCATGCGGGCAATTATTCGCTGGACGAAGCCGGTGGCGAGCGCGGGCTGGTTTATTACAGTAAACGCGGCCTGGAAGGCCCGCTCGCAACACGACTGGAGACCGTGCTCACGCGCCTGCTCCAGGCGGCACTGGCCCTGGAAGAGGCCGCGGAGCTCGCCGGCCGCCTCCGTTTCACCGCTACCAGACTGCACTGCTTCGTGAACGACCGCCTGCTCGCCCCCAATACCGCGGCCACGCATGAACGCCTGGAACCTGTCCTGAACGGGCTGTGCTCCCGCCTGTACGGCCCCGAGGCGTTCACCCTCGCCCGGGACCCGGACCCCAAGCAACGCTACGCGGTGACCGTGACGGGACCGCAAAACGCCTCGCTGGCGGGCCTCGGCGAGCGTTTGGAGGCTTACCGCGCCGGCGAAAGGCCGTGATTTCCGAGCGTAAGCTCATCATCCCCGAGATCACCAAAGCAGGCGAGCGATTCCGGCCCAGCGACTGGGCCGAGCCGCTCTATCATGCCAGCGCCGCCTATGGCCTGGATTGGCGCGCGGTGTTTCTGC
>JBOIDW010000441.1:0-6168 GCA_050740655.1 Gammaproteobacteria bacterium
TTCTTGTACAGCGCCTTGATGTACTCGCGTGCGCTGTCCTCGGTGGCACCGGGCCGGGAGATGGCGTACGCCCAGGCCGCGAGGTAGCTCCACTTGCCGTTGCCGGAGGTCTTCGGGTTGGGCGTGATAACCGACACGCCCGGCTTGACCAGATCGTCCCAATCCTTGATGTGCTTGGGGTTGCCCTTGCGCACGACCAGCAGAATGGTTGACGAATAAGGCGTGCTGTTTCCGGGCAGGCGGCTCTGCCAATCCTTCGGGATCAGCTGCGCCTTTTCGTACAGCTGGTTGACATCGTAGGCGTGGCCCAGTGTGGCGACGTCGGCTTCGAGGCCATCGATGATCGAGCGGGCCTGCTTGCCGGATCCGCCATGCGACTGCTGAATGGTCACGTCGTCGCCGGTCTTCGCTTTCCACTGCGCGGCGAAGGCGGCATTGGCCTCTTGGTACAGCTCGCGCGTCGGGTCGTAGGAGACGTTGAGCAGCGTGACCTCCACGGCCCAGGCGTTTATGGGGTTGATCAGCGATAACACTAAGACGCTGACGGTCAGTGCGAGTAATACTTCTCTTGTGAACATGACATTTATCCTCAGGTTGGTCGGCATGGTTTAAAAGGCGAGCTGGACTCGGCTCAAGATCACATTTTCATCTTCCCGATCGCGCGGAGAGATTGCGGTGCCGCCCCCGCCGCCATCAAACACGGTATGCTCGTAGTCGACCACAAACTTGACGTTCTGATTGAGATACCAGTTGAAACCCACGGCCCAGGCCACGGCTTTTTCGGCGGCGGTGGTGGGATCAGCGAATGAATTGGCGCCGCCCGCGAAGCTGTCCTCGTCGAGGTCCAGCTCGCTGTAGCGGGCTTTGATTTCGAAGGCGCCCCAATGTCCGTTTTCGATCGAGAACGGACGCGCGGGTTTCACGCCTTTGTAAGTCGATTCCTCGCCGGTCAGGACATAAGACCCCGCCACCTGCCAAGCGTCGTGGTGGAAATCCTCTTCACGGATCCTGCGCCTACCGGCCCCAGGGGGCCGTAGTAGTAATAACCCTGAGGCGAGAGCCTGAGCCGCTCGCCATCGTCTCGCAAGATGTCGACCGAGCGGCGCAGTAAGGCTGGGGTGAAGTGTCGGGTGGCATGGCGCTCCCTAGGGGAATCGAACCCCTGTTTTCGCCGTGAGAGGGCGACGTCCTGGGCCGCTAGACGAAGGGAGCGGGGCGCTGCGAGGAGTGCTATTATAGACACATCATTTCGGTTGACTCCAACGCATACGCTCTTGCTCGCCCGGGCGCCCTACACCCCGTAACGCATTCATGCCATCGCTGACGGATCGCGACTCCAAATCCACAATCACCAGGCTGCGCCTGGCGCCGCGCATCATCCCGCGTGCCGAGCACGTCATCTCGCGCGCCGGCATCGATGACAAGGCCCTCAAGGTGCTCTATCGCCTGAAGGCCGCCGGCTATCAGGCCTATCTGGTCGGCGGCGGGGTGCGCGACCTGTTGCTGGGGCGCGAGCCCAAGGACTTCGATATTGCAACTGATGCACTGCCCGAGCAGATCCGCGAGCTGTTTCGCAACTGCCGCTTGATCGGCCGGCGCTTTCGCCTGGCGCATATCCATTTCGGCCGCGAGGTGATCGAGGTGGCTACCTTCCGCGGCTATGCCGGTACCGACGACGACGAACACGTGGAAACCGAGGAAGGGCGCATCGTGCGGGATAACGTCTACGGTGACATCGACGACGATGCCTGGCGCCGCGACTTCACCGTCAATGCGCTTTACTACAACATCGAGGACTTCAGCGTCGTCGATTACGTCGGCGGCCTGGAGGACATCAAGTCGGGACAGATCCGCATGGTGGGCGATCCTGAGCTGCGCTACCGTGAAGACCCGGTGCGCATGCTGCGCGCATGCCGTTTCGCGGTGAAACTCGGATTTTCCATCCATGCCGATACCGCCGGCCCGATCCGGCGGCTCGCACCGCTGCTCGCGGAGATCCCGGCCTCGCGCCTGTTCGAGGAGGTCTTGAAACTCTTCATGGGCGGCTATGCCCTGCAGACCTTCGAGCTGCTGCGAAGTTATGGCTTGTTCGGCCAGTTGTTCCCGGAGGTGGAGAATTGCCTGGCCGAGGAGGAGGGCGGCTTTCCGCATATGCTGCTGGTCCGGGCGTTGGAGAATACCGACCGGCGCATTGCCGAGGGTAAGCCGGTCACACCCGGATTTCTGCTGGCGGCCTTGCTCTGGGACCCCATGCGGCGCGCCACCGGGCAATTCGAGGCGCAGGGTATGCCCGGGTCGCAGGCCATGCGTCTGGCCTCCGATGCGGTGATCTCGCGGCAGATCGCCCGTGTCTCCATCCCTCGGCGTTTCAGCCAGATCACGCGCGAGGTATGGGCTATGCAGCCCAAGCTCGCGCGCCGCGGCGGCAAGAACGCCTTTCGCACGCTGGTCCATCCGCGCTTCCGCGCCGGATATGATTTTCTCGCGCTGCGCGGCGAGGTCGGCGAGGTCGAGCGGGAGCTGGTGGATTGGTGGACGGAATTCCAGGGCGCAGGCGAGGAGCGGCGCCCGGCGATGATCAACGAACTGGCACAAGGCGAGGGCGGCCCGCGGCGACGCAGGCGACGGCGGCGCGCGGGTTAGTCCGCTGCGCGATGCGCTGTTACATCGGCCTCGGCAGCAATCTTGATGACCCCAAGGCGCAGTTGCATGCGGCCCTGGCGGAATTGGCCGAGTTGCCGCGGTCGCGGTTGCTGCGCGCATCCTCGCTCTATCGCAGCACGCCCATGGGTCCGCAAGACCAGCCGGATTTCGTGAACGCCGTGGCCGAGATCGAAACCGAATTGAGCGCCGAGCGGTTGCTCGCCGAGTTGCAGGCCTTGGAGGCGAGCCACGGCCGCGTGCGCGGCGGGTCGCGTTGGGGACCTCGCAGCCTGGATCTCGACCTGCTGCTCTACGGAGCGATGCGGATCGACGTGCCGGGCTTGACCGTGCCGCATCCCGGCGTCCCCGTACGCGCCTTTGTCCTGTATCCGCTCCATGAGATCGCGCCGGACCTGCAGGTCCCCGGTCTCGGACCTCTGCGCGAGCTTCTGGTCAGATGCCCAGCGGCCGGCCTAGCCCGGTTGGGCGCGGCGGCATGATGCGGCGCTACTCGATCGAAGACCTGCAACGGATGAAGCGGGCCGGCGAGCGCATCGCCTGCCTCACCGCCTATGACGCGAGCCTCGCGCGCCTGGAGGACCAGGCCGGCATCGAGGTGCTGGTGATCGGCGACTCCCTGGGCATGGTGATCCAGGGTGCGGACACCACCTTGCAGGTCACGCTGTCCGACATGATTTATCACTGCCGCCAGGTCGCGCGTGGCAGCGACCGGGCGCTACTCGTCGCCGACATGCCGTTCATGAGCTATGCGAGCCCGCAGCAGGCGCTGGGCAATGCAGCGCGCCTCATGGCCGAGGGCGGCGCACAAGTCGTCAAGCTCGAGGGCGGTCACTGGCTGTGCGAGACCATCGTTTTATTGGGCGAGCGCGGCATCCCGGTCTGCGCGCATCTCGGTTTAACGCCGCAGTCCATACACAAGCTGGGTGGCTATCATCTCCAGGGGAGGGAGCCCGAGGCGGCCGCGCGCTTGATGGAGGACGCGCACCGCTTGGAGACCGCCGGGGCGGTGATGCTGGTCCTGGAGTGCGTGCCGCGCGCCTTGGCCGCCGACGTTACCCGCGCCTTGCATATTCCCGTGATCGGTATCGGCGCCGGGGCCGACTGCGATGGTCAGGTGCTGGTCATCTATGACCTGCTGGGGATCTCACCGCGCGTGCCGCGCTTCGCCAAGGATTTTCTTGGCGAAGCCGGTAGCGTGCAGGCCGCGATTGCCGCCTATCTCCAAGCCGTCAAGCGCGGCAGCTTTCCGAGCGCAGAACAGGGTGCCGACTAGACCCGCGCCCGAAATGCTGGAAACGTAAGTCCAGTCCAGCCCCTTCCCCGGAAAGAATTTCCCGTGCTCAAGCAAGCGCCGTTACGTGGCGGGGCGTTTTGCATCTTAAAAGGGAAATGATGCCCGTTCACGGTATAGCTGAGAACCCTGAGCTTGGCAACCCGCCCCCCGCCGCTATGAAACCCCGGCGAGGTCTCCGGCCCCGGCCGCTGGGTCCTGGGCTCACGCGCGTGCTCGCCTATTGCAGGCCCGGATTCGAACGCGACAGTGCGTCGGAGTTGGAGACGCAGGCGACCGGGCTCGGCATCCATGGCATAGCACTGGCCGATGTGCGTAGTGGACTGGTATTTTTTCGGCCCGATGACCAGGGACGTTTAGTCGAACTGTATCGGGCACTACCGCTCTCCTGTCTGGTCTTCCCGCGGCAACTGCTGATCGCCGGCGAGCCCCTGATCCTGGGTTCGCCCGATCCCGTTCCGCCATTGTTGGAGGCGGTGCGGCGTATCGCGCCCCGCTACGGCGGGTTATGGTTGGAGTGCCCGGACCTCGATGCGGCCAAACACCGCCTGGGGGCACTCCAAGGGCTGGCGGACCGGCTGGAGGGAACGATGCGTCGGCTGGGTCTCCTGGCGGATGCCGGTGGCGGGCGTGCAGTGCCGCGGCTGCACCTCGTATGCATCGGCATTCGGCAGGCCATCCTGGGGATCTCCTATCCGGGCCCGTCCAGCCCTTGGCCTATGGGGATCCCCAGGCTGCGCGCGCCGCCCGGGGCGCCGAGCCGCTCCGGTTTGAAATTGGAGGAGGCGCTGTATTATTTTCTACCGGGCGCCGAGCGCTCGCGTAGCTTGCGTCCGGGGATGCTGGCCGTGGACCTCGGTGCGGCACCGGGCGGATGGACACTGGTGCTCGCCCGGCACGGGCTGCGCGTCCTGGCCGTGGATAACGGCCCATTGGATCCGGAAGTGTTGGCCACCGGCTTGGTCGAGCACGCGCGCGCGGATGGCTTCCGTTACCGGCCCGCGGAGCGCGTCGATTGGTTGGTCTGCGACATCGTGGCGCCGCCTCAGCGCGTCGCCTGGCTGGCCGCGCAATGGCTGGCGGCGGGTTGGACCACACGCGCCCTGTTCAATCTCAAACTGCCGATGAAGCGCCGCGCCGAGGCCCTGGATCAGTGCCGGCTGGTGATCCGGCAGGTGCTCGCGCGGGCGCGGGTCTCTTATCACCTGTCACTCAAGCACCTCTACCACGATCGCGAAGAGGTCACCGCCTACCTGCGGCGGGCCCCGTCCGGAAAGCCGTGTTAGGCCGCCCCGGCGCCGATGGCCGGCGGCGTATCGATCGGCCGTGCCCACACCGCGCGCGGGGTCGGTCAATGTTTCATTCCGGCCATCCCCGGCGAACCGCCTCCCGTGGTGACCACCGGGCCGGTGCCACTCGTCGCCTCGCTGCCGACCACGAACCGGCCGTCGATGTTGAGCGCCACGACGCCCTTATCCATTTCGTAGGTGCAGCGTATGGATCGATACGGTCCCGATTCGCTCTTCCAGATCGAGATGATGCGCCGGTCGCCGTCGCTCACCGTCTCATTCGGGGTCGGCAGCACGAGGTCGCGGATGTGCATCCGCACGGCCTCCGGGCAGGCGGCCCCCGCAACGTCTTGGACTACCTTCGTCCCCAGGAGAAAGGCATCCGCCGCCCGCGCCCGCGGACTGTTGTTTTGCAAAACGACGGCTATGGCCCCGACTATAGCGACTAACGCTATACCGATGACCAATCGACTGACACTTGGTGTTTCCATATGGTTAAGGCCTCTATAGTTACGGGCTGTGGTTAAGCCCTACGCGTCACTTCGCCCCGTTGGCCGGAGTAGACGGGTGGGAAGGATAATGAATCCGGATACCCAAGGACAAGGCGTCTGCGACAAAGGCTTACTTGCTACCGGGCGTTTGCCGTTTAAAATGGGCCGAAAACCACAGGCTAACCGCTAGATCCCCCGGCCATGGAGCCCAACTCGAAATGACCACCCTGTTACGCGATGCGCACCCGATCGCGCTACCGGCGGATGCGGATCGCTCATGTTGCCGCGGCGTGCGGCGTCCGCCGCCCCCGTTGGACCACTACACTGCATAAGGGCAGGGGATTCACATTACCCGCATGCTGCACTCCTTCAATCTGCTGGTACTCATAGGCCTGGCCAACGCCGCGCCGATCCTCGCGCATATGTGGCTGGG
>JBOIDW010000442.1:0-3886 GCA_050740655.1 Gammaproteobacteria bacterium
CGGATGACCCGCCCGAGCAAGTTCCGGATCAACACGATCCCGCACCGTGCCGTCCTGGGCGGGCACGATGCGACTTTTGCGGCCGTGAGGTCCGCGAGGCGCCGCGCCGGCGAGGGGCGGCGCGGCGATCACGGTGCCGGCGTGGACCGCGGCTGCCCAACGGGCGCGCGCAGCGGCCTCCGCGGGGCCGCGGGTCGTGATCGGGCGCGAGCGGCGGCGTGAACGTCGAGCTCCACCAGTTGGACCTGCGCTACGAGAAGCTCCGGACGCACAAGCCGGAGGCGGAGCGGAAGCTGGTGGGGTCGCTGGCGACGATCGGCCAACAAGTGCCCGTCGTCGTCGTACACGGCGAGGGGCCCGAGCAGTTCGTCCTGGTCGATGGCTACAAGCGCGTGCGGGCCCTGCGCCGGCTGGGCCACGATCTGATCGGCGCCACGTGCTGGGATCTGAGCGAAGCAGAGGCGCTCGTGCTGGACCGGCTGATGCGCACGGGCGAGGGCGCCACGGCGCTGGAGCAAGGGTGGCTGTTGCACGAGCTCGCCAGCCGGTTCGCGCTGTCGCTGGAGGATCTGGGCCGGCGCTTCGCCCGCTCAGCGAGCTGGGTGAGCCGGCGGCTGGCGCTGGTGGAAGAGCTGCCGGCCGCGATCCAGGCGCGCGTGCAGCGCGGCGAGCTGCCGGCCCACGCGGCCATGAAACACCTGGTCCCGTTGGCCCGTGCCAACCGGGACGCCTGCGCGCGCCTGGTGGCGGCCATTGCCGGCCAGGGGCTCACCAATCGCGAGGTCGGCCAGCTCTACGCCGCCTGGCGCGACGGCTTGCCCGCGGTCCGCGAACGCGTCCTGACGGCGCCGCTGCTGTTCCTGAAGGCGCGGCGCGCCGTCGGGGCGGTCCCCGACGACGAGGGCCGCGCGTTGATGGACGACCTGGACGTGCTGGCTGCCGTGGCCCGCCGCGCCCGGCGGCGCCTGCGCCACGGCGTGTTCCGCGGGCTGCTGCCGCCCGAACGCCAGGAAGTGCACCGGCTCGGCGCGGCCGCCCACGAGGAGATGACTCGGCTGGCCGATCGCCTGCGCGAGGAGGACGATGATCATGCTGGAGCAAGGGATCCGGCACGCGATCCTTGAACTGCACGGCCGCGGGCACGGCGTGCGCGCCATCGCCCGCGCGCTCGAGGTCTCCCGAGCGGCGGTGCGCGCCGTCCTGCGGCGCGGCTCGGCCGAGGTGCCGCGGCTGGCGCGCCCGGAGAAAGCCCTCGACCATCGCGACGACATCCTGCGGCTGCTCCGCGAGTGCGAGGGCAGTGTCACGCGGGTGCACGAGGAGCTGACCAAGGCCGGGCTGCAGCTCTCCTATCCGGCGCTGACCGCCTTCTGCCGTCGCCACGGGATCGGCCAAACGCCCAAGCTGCCGGCCGGCCGCTACGACTTCGCGCCGGGCCAGGAGATGCAACACGACACTTCGCCGCATGACCTGCACCTGGGCGGCACGGTCCGGCGTGTGCAGACCGCCAGCCTCGTGCTCGCCTACTCCCGGATGCTCTTCTTCCAGTTCTACCCGCGGTTCCGTCGCTTCGAGTGCAAGGCCTTTCTCACCGACGCCCTGCGGTACCTGGACGGGGCCTGCCAGACCTGCATGATCGATAACACCCACGTCGTCGTGCTCAAGGGCACCGGGCGGGACATGCTCCCCG
The DNA here is from genome assembly GCA_050740655.1 of Gammaproteobacteria bacterium. Classification (GTDB taxonomy): domain Bacteria; phylum Pseudomonadota; class Gammaproteobacteria; order JACCXJ01; family JACCXJ01; genus JBOIDW01. The sequence continues at coordinate 1,691 of JBOIDW010000442.1, forward strand.
TGCCCGAGATGGCGGCGTTCGCCGAGCGCTTCGGCTTCACCTTCGTGGCCCACGCCGTCGGCGATGCCAATCGCTCCGCGCGGGTGGAGCGGATGTTCCACTTCATCGAGCGCGGGTTTCTGCCTGGCCGGCGCTTCACCGACTGGGCCGATGCCAATCGCCAGGCGCGCGCCTGGTGTGACCGCGTCAACGCCCGCCCCAAGCGCCAGCTCAAGGCGACCCCGCGCGAGCTCTTCGCCGCCGAGCACCCCGTCCTGCGCCGGCTGCCCCGCTGGATCCCCGAGCCCTACCTGCTCCATGAGCGGCTCGTCGATGTCGAGGGCTACATCACGCTCAACACGAATCACTACTCCGTGCCCACCGCGTTCATCGGCCGGCGGCTCGAAGTGCGGGAGACCCAGGACCGCGTCATCATCTACCAGGGGCCGCGTGAAATCACCACGCATGCCCGCGAGGCCGAGCCGCGCAACCGCTACGTGTTCCGGCCCGAGCATCGCCCGCCCCGCGGCCAGGGCTGGCGGCACGAGCGCGCGCCGTTCCCTGAAGAGAAGGAGCTGCTCCGCTGGCTGCCCGAGATTCCCGGCTACCTCGAGGCGCTCAAACGCCGCGGCAAGCTGCAGACGACGCTGGCCTTGCGTCAGCTCGTGCGCATGGCCCGCGAGTATCCCCGCGAGCCGCTGCTCGCCGCCCTCCAGACCGCCGCCCACTACGGCCTCTACGACCTCGGCCGTCTGGAACGCATGGTCTTGCGCGGCATCGCCACCACGTATTTCCAGCTGCCGCTGTCGCCCGAGCCACTCCCAGGAGATCCCGACGATGAGCCGACCGATGGACGAGCTGCAGCAACTCCTGAAGAACCTGCACCTGAGCCGGATGGCCGAGGGCCTGCCTGAGGCGCTGCAACGCGCCGAGAAGGACGGCCTCGCCTACGCCGACCTGCTCCTGCGCCTAGTCCGCGCCCAGTGGCACCACCGGCAGGAAACCGCCTTGGAATGGCGCATCCGCCAGGCCCGGCTGCCCGAACGCTGGGCGCTGGAGACGTTCCCCTTCAAGGACCAGCCCGGCGTCAACAAGCCCCAGATCATGAGCCTCGCCGCGCTTGACTTCATCCCCACCGCCACCAACATCGTCTTCATCGGCCCCACCGGCGTCGGAAAGTCCGGATTGGCCACGGGGCTCTTGCTCAAGGCGCTCCAGAACGGCCACCGCGCGCTGTTCATCAAGGCCCAGGACCTCTTCGACGATCTGTATGCCTCGCTGGCGGATCGTTCTTCCCGCAAGCTCATCGATCGCCTCGCCCGCATCCCACTCCTGTGTATCGACGAGATGGGCTATCTCAACCTCCGCCCCGAGCAGAGCCACATCTTCTTCAAGCTCATGGAGGACCGATATCGTCGCCGCGCGTCGATTATCACGACCAACCTTGATTACGATGACTGGTTGAACTTCCTCGGCAACCAGCACATGGTCACCGCCCTGCTCAGCCGCCTGCGTCATCAGTGCACCACCATCCGCATCGACGGTCCGTCCCTCCGCGAACCCCAGGGCTAACTGCCGCCGTCGCGCTCGACGCCCGCTCTCACGCACGCCCGACGTCGCGGCCCTCCCCCTGACGGCGGGGCCTCCTGCACGGCTGCCCACGGGTGGTCCAGATCTCATGCCGTCTCAGTCGGTGACGGCCCGCTGTTCCCGATCCCGTTCCTGATCCATCCTCCGAAGACCGTTCCTCGCCTGGGTCACTTCTGCCGATCATAGGTGGTCCACTTCTCGCGAGCGTCGAAGGGGTGTGGATCCGAAGCCGCTGGCGACCCTCGACGCCTGCCTTCGTTGCGAGACTCGCCATCGCTTGATAGGCCTCGATATAGTCGGGCCGGCAGTCAGGATATCCGGAGGCGTCTAGCACATTCACGCCGATGAAGATGTCTTGTGATCCGAGCACCTCGGCCCAGGCAAGGGCATGACTCAGAAAGATCGTGTTGCGTGCAGGCACATAGGTGATCGGGATCCCGGAACTCATAGCCTCGTGACTCCGTCCCTTGGGGACGGCGATATCGGCAGTGAGTGCGGAGCCGCCAAACACACGTAAGTCGACTTTGGCTATCACATGCTCCTTGGTGCCAAAGTGAGCGGCAATCCGACGGGCGCAATCGAGCTCAATGCTATGCCGCTGACCATAGTCAAAAGAAAGGGCATAGG
>JBOIDW010000443.1:0-1936 GCA_050740655.1 Gammaproteobacteria bacterium
ATGTTAAACCACACCGGCGCGCTGGGACTCGACCAGCGCTTAATTCAGACACCGTGGCTGCTGGATCTCTACCAAATATCCGCACCGGAACCGCCAGTCGCCTTTTCCGCCGGCGAGCATTTAGTCAGTCAGCTAGGAGATCGCCTCTACCTCGATACGAAAGAATTGCCCGAACGCGCGGACAATTTGATAGGGGGACTGAAACTTGGCGATACCTTGCTCGTTGCCGTCCCCGGAAAGCTTTTGGTCGTCAGCCCAACGGGCGAATTGATCGAGCGCATCGACAGTGCCGACGGCGTCCCCGCGGGGATGAAACGGATCGGACTCACAGCTTCGGGACAACTGGTTATTCGTGCGGCGCACGGCGACTACCTGGCCGACTTGGAAAAGCTTGACTGGCGGAAAACCACGACAGCAGAGGTGGGTTGGGCAACGCCGGTCACGCTGCCTCCCGAGCTAGAGGAAAAGCTAACGCAGGCCTATCGCGGCAGCGGTCTGCCGTTGGAACGCGTGATCCTCGACCTGCATAGCGGGCGCATTGTAGGCCAATGGGGGGTATATGTGGTTGACGGCGCGGCGCTGCTGTTCTTGGCGCTGGTCATCACGGGGTTGTGGATGTGGATGAAACAACGCGTATGAAAATCTACGGTAGCTTTCCGGCCATGAGCATGCGATTGAAGAGCAAGGGCCGCGACAGCCAAGTCGTCATGTCGTCAAAGGTCGGACTGTATGAACCGGCCTCGTACGTGCCATCATAAGTCGTGTTATCCCCGTCGGGATCGCCCCCAACGTTATCGCGATCTTGGCCCCCCGCTGAAAAGACGATTGCGATCGGCGGCTCGGTCGGGATGGTTAGCTTGTTGCCCGCTCCATCTTCTACCTCAAGCAAATCCACGGTAGTTGTTGTCATTGTTATTAGGGCAGGGCCGACGAAGGCTCCGTCGACGCGGTAGCGCCAGTAACCCCGCCACGGATCGCCCGGCGCTGTTCTAGGCCTGCCCCAAGCGTCCGTTGGAGAAACCCCCAGCGTTTTCCAAGGCAGGATACCGTCGGTGACGCCTACTGGACAGGGTGGGGGGGCGGCAACACCGTAACCGCCGTTAGCCGGGTCACCTTGTATCGTGGGGCAGGGCAAGAATCCGTTAATTGCAGCGTAGCCTAGCAACGCTTCTTTGATTTCGTCTAATAACGCCTGTGTCTTCGCGCGTTCCTGTTGTTCGACCCGCACCGACATCGGCCCTAACAAACCGGCAAGCAACAAACCAATTACGACGATCGCGATGGCGAGCTCTATTAACGTAAAACCGGCTTCGCGACCGGGTTTTCCCACGTCCATTGCGCTTGTGTCGTCCCTGTGGGGAGGTTGATGAGCCGAACTAACAGATTCCCTGCTTGCAGACAACATCATTAAAGGTGGTGCTTGCCGCCTGCACAGTGAAAGTGTCGTCCGGGAGCGCTGGGGGTAGCGGGGTCGCATTTTCGCCCTCTAGATAATTACGAATCTCTGCTTTATCGGCGCTGGTCCTAGGCTGCCCGCTCGCGACGGTTTGCAGTCTTTTACCAGCGGTAATGACGACCACTTCCTTATCCTGCGCTAACGAAGGGGGATTGACGGTCAGGCAATTGTTCGGTGCCAGCCCGCAGGCAGGGGGCCCGGCAGCGGGTTGGAATCCTCCAGCAACGCTGTAGAACACGAGTTCTTTCCAGTTCATCCACCAAGTATTGGGCGACACGTTGCTGGTGAGCTTGCAGTTGCTGTTAGGCTCGATGTCTTTATTAGGCCAGGTGTCCCACGCCAAAGGGCCTATTGAAGCTTTCGTATAGTTTAGGGTGATGCCAGGTGTCCGTCCGTCAGGTAAGCGCCCGAAGCGCTCGCTGGTGTCATCGGAGTACTCTGGAGCAGAACCAAGACTCCCTAACTTCGCGGCCCAGGGAT
>JBOIDW010000444.1:0-5314 GCA_050740655.1 Gammaproteobacteria bacterium
GGTTAGGATTGCGCGCATGGTCCAGCTATCCCAAGAAACGTTGGAGGAACTCGCCGACTTTGCGCGCGCCGGACGCATCGGCGCCGGCGGCCCCATCATCCGCGTGCTGCGAGCAGCGCCCAAGATCTTTATCGGAGACGTTGCCTCGGTACGCTGGGCCGTCGAGGGCGCCACGGACGTGGAATTGCGCGTTACGGGACCGCAAATCGCCCGAACCATTCCAGTCGCCGCCGCGGGCGAGCTGGAAATACCCGGTCTTCCGTTGGGGAAATGCTACATCGAAATGTTCGCGACCAATGGGTACGCGGCTACGACGCGCAGCCTCACCATCACCGTTGCCGCGCCGCCCCCGAGCTTGCAAAGCCGGATCTCCGGCGCCGTATTTGAATTCGGCGGAGCACCGTTGAGGTTACGCTGGCAGGCCGAACGCGCCGAGCAGGTACGCGTCGAGTTCGACGGCCAAGCGACGCTGCATCCGGCTCGCGGACAGATCGAACTGGCTCCACGCCGTCCCGGTAGACACGTGGCGTGCATCACGGCCCTGGGGCTTGGCGGCGCAGCGTCGGTGCGCCACCGAATCCGCGCGGTCGTTCCGCCGGTGCAGGTTGCCTTACAGGTTCCTCAGGCGGTCGGCTATGGATCGCCCGCTCGAATTGATTGGACGGTCACGGGAGGACGCACCGTGACGCTTACGGTCAACGGGCAAGTGATCGACGCTGCGCCCGCCCGCGGCGCATTGACAATCGATGCGATCGATCGCGCACTCCATTTGATCCTTTCGGCTACGGGGCATGACGGAAAAATCCACGAACGCCGCGCCCGCGTCACCCCCACCTTGCTCGAACGTGTCGTCACACCTACCGATCTGTCCGGTCTCCTAGCGCCGCTGCCGCTCGCGGCAATTCACGGCCGTGACCGCTGAAGAACGACCTGCCGCAGTCGAGCTTCGGCCCGCACAAGGTTGTGTCGTGTTTGCGCCGCCGCGCCATGCGTTTTAATGCGAACTGTAATAGGACTGAGGACCACAACGTGCACGACATCCGCTACAGCCGCTTCTGGAAGGTGATCTGCTTTTTCACGCGCACTGATCTGGACGTACTAGCTGAATGCTACCGCTTCGATCGGATCACGGTCATCTGGACGGCCATCGCGCTTGTGCTCGCCTTCATCCTGCATACGGTGCTTTGGAGCAACGTGGCCTTGATTTTAGTGACGGTTCCAATCTTGGCTGTACTCACCGGTATCCTGATCGCGACGCTGATCTGCACGCTGGAGGCAGCGATGGCGGCCTCCGACTGGTCGCTGGCTGGCGTGCTGCGCCAGCCTGGTTTCGATTGGCACCGAGCGCGGCTCATCGGCGGGCGCCTTCTGGTAGCCTGCATCCTGAGCTACGCCACGGCCTTTGCCTTCGAGCTCTACCTGCATGGCCCCGAGCTGCTGCACCACCAGGAAGCCGAGCGCCGCGCCGCCAACGCACCGCTCATCGAAGAGGCCAAGCGCGAGAAGGCACGCCTGCATGGAGAGCTGGTACAGCCGGTGGAACGCGCACTGGCCCAAGCGGAGGCGGACCGCACCGCTCTGCGTGTATTCGCCGAGCAGGCTGCGCGTGACGAGCAGACCGCCTCGGCGCGCGCCAACGTGACGGCCATCGAAGCACAGGCTGAGTATAACGGCCTCGATCGGCTCAAGGGTCCGGGCCCGCGTTACAAAGACGCGCTGCTGCGCGAACAGCAGGCGCGCGCCGAGGCGGACGGCTCCCGCCAGCGCGCGGTCGAGGCACGCCAGACATTCTCGAAACTGGACCGCCAGGTCGAAACCCTGCGGGCCGACCTGACGCGCGCATCGGACGAGCTTGCGGCGAAATCGCTCGAGATCGACGCCCGCACCGCGCGCGATGACCGCTACGAGCTGCGTCGCGATTCCTTGCTGTCGCGGAAAATTGCGCTCAACAAGATCTATCGCGACCCCGAAGAGGGCGACGCTGCCCGCGAGATCCATCTCATCACTCAGGGCACGCTGATCTGCCTCGAGCTGATCCTCTTGATGGTGAAGATCCTGTTCCAGCCCGCTTCCTGTTATACGGTTCGGCTCATCGCCCGCACCCGGCTCGAGGCCGCCCGGATCGACGAGGAGCTGGCGCGCGAGCTGGCCGCGCTGCGCACGTGGCGCGGGGGGCTGCACGTGACCGCCAACGAAGATGCCGAAGCGAATGCCGCCTATCGAGGAAACGGCCAAGGGGTGCCCGTCGCCAACGCGCCGGAACATCGTCGGCAACCGTAAGGAGAGCCTCATGAATCGATTCGATCTATTGCGCCGGGACATCGCCGGTATCCGGGCCTTCCTGGACGAGTTCGGCGACTGCGCCAGCGACGAGCCGCGCAGCGTAGGCGTGAACGGCACCGGAGAGACCCTCTTGTTGCGCAACTTTCCCCTGCCCGACGGTTTCAGACCCGACCACATCGATATGCTGCTGGTCGTCGCCGACTATCCGGGTACGCCGCCCATCGGTTTGTATGTACTTAACCGCAACAACGCAGCACTCCTGCAGCGGCTGGAGCGCGTGTTCTCGATGTACCGCGACGGGGCTTTCTACCAGGCGCCGCCGATCGCCGGCTATACCTGGATCTGCTACCACTACGCGGGCGATACCTGGCACTTCAATGCCGCTCGCCCCGCGGCGGGCGACAACCTGCGCAAGTTTCTGCTGAGCTTCTTCAGCATCTGCGAGCGCGATGGAAAATAACCCCGGGGAGTCCCTGACATGAGCACCACATTGCGCATCTGCGCGCCCCTGCTCGAAACCCTGAAGCGGTACCATCTCGATAAGGAGCAGCCCGTGGAGCGGCTGTCCTACGTCTTCGGCCGCCGCGTGCAGGCCGGTGACCGCGTGATTCTCCTGATCCCCAACCAGGTACCCGTCCTGTTCGCCCCGGATTGCTTCGTACACCAGTCGGGCGGACACGTCAGCCTCGATGCCGCTGTGCTCAACGCCATGCTGGTCGAGTTCGCGGCCTCGGACTGGGACGTGATCATCAATGTGCACGACCACTGGTTCTGCCGCGGCGGCACGCGCTTCTCGGGCGTGGATGACGCCGACGACCTGGCCTTTGGCTGCTACCTGCACCAGCGCTTCGAACCGATGCTCGCAGCCCATCCCGAGATTGGGGTCGCGCGCGCAGTGACGCTGGCGGCACTCGTTCTCGACCAGACGAGCCTCGATGCCCGTATCGTCGGCACCGAGAGCGAGGCCCCCTTCCTTCCGATCGATACCGTCCAGGTAATCGGCGAGCATTTCCGGCGGATCGTACCCAACGGCAGCCGCACGGACGCCGCCGCCCCCGCTGCGGCGGACGAAGTTCACGCGCGGCACGCCGACTTCATCGCGCGCGAGACCCTGCAGGCTCTGGCGTATATGCGTATCGCGCTGGTCGGCTGCGGTGGACTTGGTTCCATCATCGGCGAGGGACTGGTGCGCCTCGGTGCCCGGCGCCTCGTGCTCGTGGACGGCGATCGTCTCGAGATGACCAATCTCAACCGCTGGCAGGGAGGCCGATTGCAGGACCTCGGGCGTCACAAGGCGGAGTTGCTGGCCGAGCGCATCGCGGGCTACGCTGAGGACACGGACGTCGAGTGCGTGGCCGGCTCGCTCCACAGCGAGCAAGCGCGCCAGGCGCTCCGGCGCTGCGATCTCTTGATCGGCGGGCTCGACAACGACGTGGCGCGCGTGACTCTGAACCGTTTCGCCGCGCAGTATCTGGTGCCCTACTTCGATGCCGGCGTGCGCGTGCAGGCGGGAACCCGCGTGGACTTCCAGTCGCGCTATTTCAGCGTGCTCCCCGGCACGACGGGCTGTCTCGAGTGCTCACGTTCCAACCTGATCGACCGGGAGGCGGTGTCGCTGGCGCTCCACGATCCGCTGACACGCGCGGCGCGCGCGGCCGCCGGTTACGTCACCGGCGCGCCCGAGTTGAGCGCCCCGAGCGTGTATGCGCTCAACCTGCGCATCTCGTCCTTGCTGCTCACCGAGTTGCTGAACTACTTCGCCGGCTACCGGCGCACTGCGACGACCTATTACGATTCATGGCGAAACGACCTGGCGCGGCGCTTCGATGGCGACTCCTTCGATGACCGTCCGTCTGAAGACTGCCCCGTCTGCAGCTACTATCATGGCCGCGGGGACACCGAGCCGCTACCGACCCCGGGCGGTGACGTCGAACGGCTCGATCGGCTGCTCGCCGAGGCCGATGCCTTCGCCGGGGCGATAAGGCGGAAACGTCACCGGAGGCGCGCACATGATTGTGCGTTCGCCGTAACGCCGTCACGCCATTTATGATGTGCGCAGATATTCTCGACAACCCAACCTACGGAGGATCACATGGCCAAACGCGAAAAAACCGTTGTCATTGACGGCTACGCTACCCCGGTGGGCGAAAGCGCTCGAATCGCCGACGTGGCACCGGTCGAAGCGAGCCAGGTCATCACACGGGAGGGCGAGATCATCCCCCGCTCGCGCTTCGCCACCGTGCCCGTACCCGACGCCTTCGACGTCTATCTGTCCCAGATCAACAAGGGCGGCTGAACACGCATCGCTCGCTTCGCTCTGCCGGGTCTGGCGTCGTGCCACCGGCGCGGCCGCGAGCGGCCCATCCGGCCCGTGCCTAACCGCAAGGCCCCATGCGCCGCGTTGCCCGGGGCACGGACACGCGCCTCCGGGCAGCGGTGCCTCTCCTAACTCAATCTCTGTTATATAAACCCGCTCCCCACCTCGTTCCGCATCGTTATTCACCCGACGCCGCGCTGGCATGGTCTCTTCGGGCCTCACGAGTCTGCTTTATCCTTGCGTGCCCCCAGTTCACCCGCCGCTATTGCTTCCATGATTGCGTTTACGCATTTCCTGTACAACGCCTTTTTCTCCAAGGGGGCCTTCATGTACGGTTCCTTCCAATCCTCTTTCTCGCCGCCCTCGTTTTCTGCCGAGTTAACGTCCTCTGATTCCGCCGTCTTTACACCTTTATCAACTAGCGCGATGTCTTTGTCGGGAATTGCCCGACCGATTCCGTCGTGTTCGTCCGGCAGGAGTCAATAGCACCGTCCTTAGCGTGCGTCGGTTTGACGGCAACGCTAGATTACCGCGTAATCCAGAGCTAACGCCGCGCGCAGCATGCCCCGTTCAGGCGTCACCGCGCAAGACCACATTCCCGACCCGCAACTCCCAACCAAAGGAACTTGAAAGTTCAGCGCGTCGCGAAAATTCCCTCTCCTTCGTCGAGTAGTGTGAGTCCTAACGCTGCGCGCAGCATGCCCTGTTCGGGCG
>JBOIDW010000445.1:0-9144 GCA_050740655.1 Gammaproteobacteria bacterium
GTGTGCACACCCTACGGATGGGCGCCTAGCGACGCGCGCCGGGGCAAGGTGCGGATCTCGGGACTCATGAGAGGCCCCGACCCGGCGATCTGCTCAGGTCTGCAAGCGCGACACGTCCGCCACTTCCAGGAACAGCGTGCGCAGCCTGTGCAGCAAGGCCAGGCGGTTGTCGCGCAGTCCCGGGTCCTCGCAGTTGACCAATACCTGGTCGAAGAATCGATCCACGCTGTCGCGAAGCCCGGCGAGCAAGGAGAGCGCCGCGGCATAGTCGCCGGCACGCGTCTTGTCGTGCACCAGGCCGTCGAGGTTCGCCAATCGTGCGGCAAGCTCGCGCTCGGCAGGCTCCTGTAGCAGGTCTTGCCGGAGGGGATCGATGTCCGTGCGGCCGGACTGACGCAGGATGTTGGCGATGCGCTTGTTGGCGGCGGCCAGGGCGGCGGCCTCCGGCAACGCGCGAAATACGCTTACCGCCTGCACGCGGGCCTGGAAATCCAGCGGCCGCGTGGGCCACCGCGCGAGCACCGCCTCGAAGACGTCATGGCTCACGCCACGCTCCGCGAAATAGCCGCGTAGGCGTTCCAGAATGAACTCGAAGACCGTCGCGACCACGTCGGGGGCGAGGTCGATCGGTCTGCGCGAGGCATCCGCCTGCGCCACGCCCATCACCATAAGGTCGTTGGGATCGATCTCGCCCGGCGATCCGTAGCCCGCTGCGGCGCTTCGCAAGAGTGCCTCCAGGTCCAGATCGAGCGCGCCTTCCATCAGGATGCGCAGGCAGGCAATCGCGGCGCGGCGCAGCCCGTAGGGGTCACGCTCGCCGCTGGGCACCGCGCCGATCCCGAATACCCCGACCAGGGTGTCCAGCCGGTCGGCCAGGGCCAATGCCTGACCCACCGGGCTCCGCGGTAAGCAATCCCGCGCGTGGCGCGGCAGGTAGTGCTCGGCGAGGGCCGTCGCGACCTCTGCAGGCTCGCCGTCGTGCAGGGCGTAATAGCGCCCCATCACGCCCTGGAGGTCCGGAAATTCTCCCACCAGATCGGTCAACAGATCGCATTTCGCGAGCTGCGCAGCCCGCCCCGCCAGGGCCGGGTCCGCGCCGATCCCGCGCGCGCACTCGGCCGCCAGGACCTCCAGGCGCGCAGATTTATCCAGTAGGCTGCCGAGCCGTTCCTGATACACCACGCCGGCCAGCGCCGCGCGGCGGTCCGCCAGGCGTATGCGCCGGTCCTGATCCCAGAAGAACGCGGCATCGGCGAGGCGCGGCTCGACCACGCGCTCGTTGCCGTGCCGGACGGTGTCCGGATTGCGGCTCTCGAGGTTGCTTACGGCGATGAAATAGGGCAGCAGGCCGCCATCGCCGTTTAAGACAGGAAAGCATTGCTGGTGATCGCGCAGCGTGGCGACCACGACCTCGGGCGGAACGGAGAGATATTTGCTGTCGAAACCGCCGAGCACGGCGCTCGGCCATTCGGTCAGGGCGGTGACCGATTCCAACAGCGTCTCCTCGATCGCAGCTACCCCGCCATGGGCCTGCGCCGCCTGCTCGACCAGGCCGCGGATCCGCGCGGCGCGAGCGGAGAAATCGACCAGTACCCGGCCCTCGCGCTCCAGTACGGCGGCATAGCCGCCGGCGTCGCTCAACTCGATAGGCTCGGGATGGTGAAAGCGATGGCCGCGCGTCGCCCGTCCCGACCGAACCCCCAGGACCTCTGCCGGGATCACCGAGGACCCCAACAGCAATACCACCCAGTGCACGGGACGCACGAACTCCGTGTCGCCCGCGCCCCAGCGCATGCGTTTAGGCGTGGGGAGGGCCTGCAAGGCCTGTTGCAGCAGTGCCGGGACCAGGGCCTCGGTGCGCCGGCCGGGTTCGATGGTTTCATGGACGAGCCAGCGGCCTTGTACGTTGTCCAGGGTCTTGAGCGCCTCGACCGGCACGCCGCAGGAACGCGCAAAACCCAGGGCCGCGCCCGTAGCCCGGCCTTGGGCGTCGAACGCGGCATGGAACGCGGGACCGCGCTTGACGGTGAGGCGGTCCGGCTGCGCCGCGGCCAGGCCTTGGATCAGCACGGCCAGCCGGCGCGGGGTGGCGTAGACCCGGGTCTCGCCATGGGTAACCTGAGATTTATCCAGTCCTTGGACGAGACCTTCGGCCAGGGCCTCGGACAGCTTGCGCAGAGACTTGGGCGGCAACTCCTCAGTGCCGATCTCGGCCAGCAGGTCGCGTTGCTCGCCCATGCGCCGCAATCGCCCCGGCCGCTGGGTCAAGCCGCCTGCCGGGCGGCGTTTTTCTTCAGGAGCGGGAAACCCAGGGCCTCGCGCCCGGCAAGATATCCGGCGGCCACGGCCCGCGCCAGGTCGCGCACGCGCAGGATATACCGCTGGCGCTCGGTGACGGCGATCGCGCGCCGTGCGTCGAGCAGATTGAAGGTGTGCGAGCACTTGGCCACCTGCTCATAGGCGGGCAGGGCCAGCCCCAGGCCGATGAGGCGCCGGCTCTCGGCCTCACAGGTATCGAACCAGTCCTTGAGCGCGACGGTATCGGCCTGCTCGAAGTTGTAGCGCGACATCTCGACCTCGTTTTGATGATGCACGTCGCCGTAGGTAATGACGCCGCAGGGGGTGTGCGCCCAGACCAAGTCGAAGACTCGATCGGCGTTTTGCAGGGTCATGGCGATGCGCTCCAACCCGAAGGTGATCTCGCCGGAGACCGGCCGGCACTCCAGGCCGCCGACTTGTTGAAAATAGGTGAACTGACTGATCTCCATGCCGTTCAGCCGTACCTCCCAGCCCAGGCCCCAGGCACCCAAGGTCGGCGATTCCCAGTTGTCCTCCACAAAGCGCACGTCGTGCTCCAAGGCATCGATCCCGAGAAACGCCAAGCAGCCCAGATAGAGCGCCTGCATATCCGGGGGCGAGGGCTTGAGCGTGACCTGAAATTGATAATAGCGCTGCAAGCGGTTGGGGTTCTCGCCGTAACGCCCATCCGCGGGACGGCGCGAGGCCTGTACATAGGCGGCATACCAAGGCTCGGGACCGAGGGCACGCAAAAAGGTGGCGGGATGGAAGGTGCCGGCGCCGACCTCTAGGTCGTAAGGCTGCTCGAGCACGCAGCCTTGCCGGTCCCAGTACTCCTGTAGCGCGAGGATGAGGTCCTGGAAGGTCGCGGGCGGCTCGCGATTTTTAGAGTTCGGGACGGGTATAGTCATGAGAGGCGCTTAGTATAAGGCATCCGATCCGGTGTGGTCAGGCGCGCCGCCCAATCTGCGCTTATGCCCACCCTTAAAGGGCTACCTCGATACGATGGTCCCCAAGGGCGCAAGTGAATATTTCACATTTCTCCCGTGACGTATTTTACAGCGCAAGTCTGCGCACTTTGGTACAAGAGGGGTGACAGGGGACGCTCAAGCAGTAATAGCCATGGTGACGTTTTGAGGTTGCGGTGCTGCATAGGGACGGGCGTGCAACCTCACAATCTTAAGAGACCGAGGTGAGTAATGGCCGAAGGTGTGGTTGCGATAGGGAACGGTAGGGTGCCGTTGAGCTGGGACCAGCGTGCCGAGGCCTTGCTTGAGGACTGGCGCCAGCGAACGGCCGCCGCCTCGGAAGCGCATTACAAGCTCGCCAGCGATTTGAGGAGGAAGAACCTCATGCTGGGCGTCCCTGTCGTGATCTTCTCCAGCATCGTTGGGACCAGCCTGTTCGCCACGTTGGCTGATCCCAAGATCGGTATCCCCCCGGCGTTCAAGATCGCCGTCGGTTCGATCAGCGTGGCAGCCGCGATCCTCGCCGCGCTTCAGACCTTTCTGCGCTTTGGCGAGCGCGCGGAGAAGCACGTGGTCGCCGCAGACTGGTACGCGGCGGTGCGCCGTGACATCGACCAGCTCTTGGTCCTCTCGGATAAGGAGCGGGGAACACCGAAGACCTGCTTCGATCGCATCCGCAAGGAGATGAGCAAGGTCGGACAGCAGTCGCCGGAGATCGGCAACCGGCTGTGGAAGGTCATAGCGGCGAAGTACGGCGTGCACTACCAGGCCCAGACCCCTGAATGACTCGTGTCTTCAGCATCTTGGGTCGGCCGGCATCACTAGCGCAAATACCGCCGGCAAACCGCACGGCTTTGCGTTGGTCCCGCGCGCGGGCGGCGCCTAGGCGCGGCGCGCCGCGGTCTGGCCGCAGCGTCGACATTCCAGCTTCTCAACCGCGTCGGACCCGCCGAACCCGAAGGTCACTTCGACGACGCGGAAGTTGTGCAGACCCATAAAGCAGGCGATCCGCCCGAGTGTTTTGAGCCACCTGTCCAACACCTTCACCACCCCCGCCGGCCGTAGCTAGCCGTCCCCGACAAGTATGACCGAACTCGCCCGAAACGCCAGCACCCCTTGCAATCTCGGGGCGCCCTCGAGCGATCCCGGCTCAGCCTGCGCGACAAAGATTAAATGAAAATCGGATGAGCGCTGCGCGCCGGGGCGGTGACGATCATTGCCAGCACCCGCTAGCCCGTACCGTCATGCCGCTTTTCATAGCGCGCCATCGCCGAGGCCAGGCGATCGCGCAGCTCCTGGGCGGCCGCCGCGGCGTCGGCCTTGCCGCGGCTCTCCAGAGCCTTTTCCTTCAGCGCGAGGGCCGCGTCGAGCTTCTTGTAGCCGGCCTGAACCTCGCGCAGGCGTGGCTGGGCCTTGCGCCCCTTGCCCTGCAGCTCGGACTCAAGCTCCCGGATGATCGCTTCCAGTTGCTCGTGCAGGTCCTTCCCGATCGCCTCCGAGCCCTCGCTGATGGCCTCCAACAACAGGCGCATGCGTTCCTTGGCACGCTGCCAGTCCTGGCTGCTCTTATCGAAATAATCCTTGGCGGTCTGGGCCGTCTGCTCGATGATCTCGGACAACTTCGTAGCGGCCTCGCCCAGGGCCTCGGCGATGGCGGTCGGCGGCTCGCTGGCCTGCAAGCGTGCGCCGTCGGCGATCGGTGCGGCCGTCTGCCTGGGGTTGCGCAAGGTCACGGCGCGCCGGCCCGGCTCCGCGACCAGGGTCGCGCTGGCATTCGATTGGACGGCGGAGGCCTGGGCGGCGTCCAGGGCCAGATGCAGTACCGCCCCCATGCTGCTCGGCTCGACGGCGCTGACCTTGCCGATAACGACACCGTTGAAATCCACCGGATCGCCTACTTGCAAGCCTTTGGCATTGGTCGCGGTGACCTGTACATCCAGGGCCGGTTGCAGGACATCGCAAGCGCTCAATCCCATCATCAAGGCGAGCCCGATCGCAACGTGACGTCGTGTGTTCATCGGAGTCCCAAGCCGTGTCGAATTCATCTTGATCACCTCGCAAGCTCATCCACGATAATAACCGTACAGCCAGCGTGCGGTCACTGCGCCGACGTTGCGCACGGAGTGTAATGCTCGCGCCGGGATCAGGCACTCCTCCCCGATAGGGGGACGAGATACCCGGTGGTCAATCTCGAGCTCCAGCTCACCTTCCAGCACCAGGACGAGCTCGTCCACAGCGTGAGAATAGCCCTCCCAGCGCTGGCCGGGCGGATCGATCCAGAGCTCGCAGCTGAAACCGCGCGCGGCCCAGCGCTCGGCTATTCGATTGCGGTCGATGGCTGTCACGGGTGCCGGATCTGATAGTGACGGAATAGGGTGGCTTTTTAAACGGCCTCCGCCCGGCCTTCTATCAAGCGCCGGACGTAGCCGCTCATGGCGAGCAGGACCAGCCCCGCCGCGCAAGAGCTTAGCACCAGGATGAGGAAGAAGTCCGCCTGGCCCCCCAGGACCTGGAACACCTCGCCGCGGGCGACCCTATCCATCATGCCGGCCAGATAGCCGGCGAGGAGATTGGCCGCGAAGCTGGAGAGAAACCAGGTGCCCATGAGCATGGCAGCGAAGCGCAGCGGGGCAATGCGGGTGACACAGGAAAGACCGACCGGCGACAGGCACAACTCGCCGCAGGTATGCAGGAAATAGGTGCCGACCAGCCACCCGGGGCTGACCTTGCTCCCTTGGTCGCTGAGATAGGCGCCGAGCACCAGCACGGCAAAACCGCTGGCCAGCAGCACGAGACCCAGGGCCATCTTGACCGGGGTGCCGGGCTCCCGGCCGCGCACCGCAAGCCGCATCCATAACAGGGAGAAGAACGGCGCGAGCATCAAAATGAAGGCCGGATTCACCGACTGGAACCAGGCGCTGGGGATAGGTCCCTCGGGTAGCCATGCCGAGAGCCAGCCGGGGCGTGAGCGATCGGTACTGCGCTCGGCGAATAGGGTCATGGACGACCCGGCCTGTTCGAAGGCGAGCCAGAAAAAGGTCACAAAGAAGGCGAGGATGAGGATCGCGAGGACCCGATCGCGCTCGTTTCTGGTTAGCGCACCGCCCTGGGTGCTCGCGGCTCGCTGCATCGGCTGAGCGCCGATCTCACCCAGATAGCGCCGCTTGAAGAGCCCATAGACGGCGAGGCCGAACAGCATGCCGATCCCGGCCGCGCCGAAGCCGTAACCCCAACCGTAGCGCGGGCTTTGCGCGAGGTAGCCGCAGACCAGGGGACCGATGAGGGCGCCCAGGTTGATGCCGACGTAAAAGAGCGTGAAGCCGGCGTCGCGCCGCGCATCGAGCGGCGTATAGAGCTGACCGACCATGGTTGAAACGTTAGGCTTGAAGAGCCCCGTTCCGGCGATGAGCAAGACCAGCCCGGCATAGAATCCGGCCTCGGTCTCGAAGGCCAAGGAGAAGTGGCCTAGGGCGATCAGGACCCCGCCCCATAGCAAGGCCCGATGCGTGCCAAGATAGCGATCGGCGAGATAACCGCCGAGGATGGGCGTGAGATAGACCAGCCCGGTATACCAGCCATAGAGGCGGCTCGCGGCCTCGCTGTCCCAGCCCATGCCGCCTTGCCCGACGTCGGCGACCAAGAACAGCACCAGCAGGGCGCGCATCCCGTAATAGGAGTATCGCTCCCACATCTCGACCACGAACAGCAGGGCGAGACCGCGCGGCTGGGAGCGGAATGCGGGGATGCGAGCAAGGGCTTGCGGCGCGGCGCTCATACACCGAAGATCTGGAAGTCGCGGCCCCGCCTGACTATATTGGCGAGGCATCGCGGGATTTTACGAGCGACCGACATGGTATTTTGGACCCTCCATCGCCTGTTTGGAACCTGCACGCTGCTCGTGTACCTCATTCCCCTGTTCATCCTAGACCTGGAGGCCGTGCGGGCTTACCTGGTCGAGCCCTGGGTATGGGTCTTGATCCTGGTGCAGGGGAACCGCCACGCGATTCTGGGGATGACCTTGGGCTTGCATCGTTATTTTTCCCATCAAGCCTTCCAAGCACGGCGCTGGTTCGAGTTTGTATTGAGCTATTCCTGCGCGGCGGCCAATCAGGGGGGCATGTCCTGGTGGGCGGCGAATCATCGCCATCACCACGTGCATTGTGACACGCCGGAGGACCCGCACTCGCCGGTAGCGCGCTCGACGCTCTATGCGTGGCTGGGCTGGCCCTATGACCTGCGCAACGCGCGCCGCGGCATTGCGCTACGCTACCCCGAGACGCGCTGGTTGGATCGCTGGTGTTTCCTGGTTCCGTGGCTGGAATGGGCGGCGCTGTGGGGGTTTACCGGCTCGCGCGCTTTGGCCACCCTGCTGGTGCTGGTACCGGCTTGGCTGTCACCCTTCGGTACGCTCTGGTTCAACGTCATGTCGCACGGCGGAGCACCCGATGCCGAGGGCTGCACGTCGCGGCGCTATCGTGTGCCCTCGGCCGTCCTGCTGGGCGAGTCGGAGCATCGCGATCACCATGAGCACCCGGCACGCGCGCGCCGTCCCGGTCCCGACCTTCCTTACCGCCTCGTCCTGCGCCCCATGGCTCGCGTCGGCGCCGTCTGGGGATTGCGCGACATGTATCCGTCCTAGCCGATGATCTATCATGGAATGGGCTCGTCTTAGCGGTGCGCAGAGTCCATCACGAGAACGAGGAGACCGACCACACTATGGCTACCGAGGTTGAACCTATCACGGGAAACTGGTACGAGCATACCGAGCGCGGCGAGCGATTCGAGGTCGTGGACGTCGATGAGGACCGCGGCATCGTCGAGATCCAATATGCCGACGGGGACTTGAGCGAGTTGGACATCGACGACTGGTACGACATGGAACTGGAACCCATCGAAAGCCCGGACGACGGCGGAGAGACGGAGGACGAGGACGTCGCGGAAGACGCTATCGAGGCACCGGAGCACTGGCCCGGCGGCTCCAGGCGTTCGCGCCGGACCCTCGACGAGGACGAGGACGTCGAGGAGGACGAAGAAGAATTGGACGAGGAGGGCCCCAGAGACGAGCGGCCCTGGAAGGAGGAGGATTGAGCGGCGCCTCCTGCAAATACTCGCAGCTCTTCCCAGGCGGATCGGCCCTGCGCCGGGACGGCGGGCGAAATGCCGCCGGATAAGCGCTACGAGGTACCCGCAGCAATCGCGGCGCAGGCATATATCGATGCCGAGCGCTACCAAGCCCTGTACGAACGCTCGATCCACGACCCCCCCGGTTTTTGGGCCGAACAGGCCGAGCGCTTCGTCACCTGGAGCAGGCGCTGGGACCGGGTCGAGTCCTGGGACTACCACAGCGCCACCATCAAGTACTATGAAGGCGGCCGGCTGAACGTCGCCTACAATTGTCTGGATCGCCATCTAGCGGCGCGCGCCACGCAGACCGCCCTCCTCTGGGAGGGGGACGATCCCGCCGAGTCCAGACGCTACTCCTATCGCGAGCTGTATGAGTCGGTATGCCGCCTGGCCAATGCCCTTAAATCACGCGGCGTGCACAAGGGCGATCGCGTCGCGGTCTATATGCCGATGGTCCCTGAGGCCGTCGTCGCGATGCTGGCCTGCGCCCGCATCGGCGCCGTGCACTCGGTGGTATTCGGCGGCTTCTCGGCGGAATCGCTCAAGGACCGCATCCTCGACTCCGACTGCCGCGTGGTCATTACCGCCGACGAGGGCCTGCGCGGCGGCCGCAAGGTGCCACTCAAGGCCAATGCCGACGAGGCGCTGAAGCGCTGCCCGCAGGTAAAAACGGTGGTGGTGGTGCGGCGCACCGGCGGCGAGACCGGCTGGGTCGAGGGCCGCGACGTCTGGTACCACGAGGAATGCGCGAAGG
>JBOIDW010000446.1:0-5241 GCA_050740655.1 Gammaproteobacteria bacterium
CGTGAATGCACAAGCGGACTGTATTCCGATCCAAACCCTGCGCTTGAGCTTCAGCGCCCCGGTCGCCGCGCAAACGGCACAGCGCATCCGCCTGGCGGGCGCGCAAGGCGAGACCTATCCCTTCCAAACCCTCGATCCCGCGACCAAGCCCTGGATCGAGGACCTGGAATTCTCCGGCCCCTTCCCGCCGCGCGCCGCCTTGCGCGTCGAATTACCGCCTGAGTTGACCGACGACACCGGCCGCAAGCTCAGCAATGCCGCGCGCTTTCCCCTGGAGGTCAAGACCGACGAGTACCCGCCCCTGGCGAAATTCTCAGGCGAGTTCGGGATCATCGAGTGGAAGGAAGGCGGCATCCTGCCGGTCACGGTGCGCAATATCGAGCCCGGTCTCGCGCTGCAACGGCTATTGCCGGCGCGCGAGGCGGTCAACGCTCGCATGCAGCGCATCGAAGAAGGTGATGCCGCGATCCCGCGCTGGATCCGGCGCGTGGCAAAGGCCATGGCCTCGCGCGGTAAGTGGCAAAAGACCGCGGCGGGCGAAGATACCTACGTAGAGATGACCGGGAACCGATCGGTATTCTCGAAGTCGCCGGCAGCGGAGTCCTTTACACTGCCCCGTGCGGAGGGGGCGGGTGAATTCGAGGTACTGGGGATCCCGCTAGGCAAGCCGGGGTTTTACGTGGTCGAATTGGCAAGCCCCAAGCTGGGCGCCGCCCTCCTCGGCCGGGCCGAGACCCGCTACGTGGCGACCACGGCCCTGGTCACCAATCTCGCGGTGCACTTCAAGTGGGGACGCGAGGGATCGCTCGCCTGGGTCACGACCCTGGACGCGGCACAGCCGGTGACCAAGGCGGCGATTGCCATCAGCGATTATTGCTCCGGCCAAACGCTGTGGCGCGGCGAGACCGGTGAGGACGGTGCGGTCCAGGTCCCGGCCGGTATACTGCCCGAGCCGCACGGCAGCAGCGGCTGCTCGAAATGGAACCGGCCGCCGCTGTTCGTGAGCGCCCGCACCGAGTCGGACATGAGCTTCGCCCTCTCGGGGTGGAACAACGGCATCCAGCCCTACCACTTCGAGCTCGACACCGGTAGCTACTACGGCTCGATGGTCGCGCACGCGGTGCTCGACCGCAGCCTGTTTCGCGCCGGCGAAACGGCCGCCATGAAGCTCTTTTTTCGGCAGCGGGTGTCGGCCGGCCTGGTCCTGCCCGCCGAGCAGGCG
This sequence comes from Gammaproteobacteria bacterium, assembly GCA_050740655.1. Lineage (GTDB taxonomy): Bacteria > Pseudomonadota > Gammaproteobacteria > JACCXJ01 > JACCXJ01 > JBOIDW01. The sequence goes on from JBOIDW010000446.1 coordinate 1,223, forward strand.
CCGCAGCTCATCCGCATCGCGCACCAGGGCAGCGACCAGCAATACGAGCTGCCGCTCGCCCTGGATGCGAACGGGATCGGCGAGGCGAGCTGGGCCATCCCCAAGGACGTCAAGCTGGGGGTATACCGGATCAGCCTGACCCACCGGGGCAGCGGGCCGTCCTACGAGGCCGGCGATCTGCGCGTCGAGCAGTTCCGCATCCCGAGCATGAAGGCCGTGATCCAAGGTCGGAATAAGCCACTGGTCCAGGCCAAGCAACTCACCGTCGATCTCTTCGTCAGCTATCTCTCGGGAGGCGGCGCGGCCCTGCTGCCGGTCAAGCTGCGTAGCATGGTGGTCCCGAGGGTTACGCATTTTCCCGATTACGCTGAATACCGCTTCGAGGCCGAGACCGTCGTCGAGGGGCTGGCGAGCGACGAGTACCGGCCCTATACCGAGTCGCAGCCGCGGCCGGCCGCCCAGGTGTTGCCTCTCACCCTGGATAAATCCGGCGCCGGGCGCGCCACCATCCCGGATCTGCCCGCCGTCACCACCCCGCACGAGGTGGTGGCCGAGCTGGAATACTACGATCAAAATGGCGAGATACTGACCGCCGCCAACCGCTTCCCCCTCGCACCGGCCGAGATCCATCTCGGCCTGCGCACGGATGGCTGGGTAGCGACCAAGGACTCGCTGCGACTCCGCGCCGTCGTGTTGGATCTAGCGGGGAAACCGCGCGCCGATCGACCGGTCACGATGGAGTTGTTCGAGCGCAAGACCTATTCGTACCGGCGGCGCCTGGTCGGCGGCTTTTACGCCTATGACAACAAGACCGAGACCAAGAAGCTCAGCGCGGGCTGTGCAGGACGGAGCGACGCGCTGGGTTTCGTCGCCTGCGAGGTCCAGCCGCGGACCTCGGGTAACGTCATCATCCGCGCCAGCGGCCAGGATGCCTTGGGCAACACCGTGCAGGCGACTCGCGACGTGTGGGTCGCCGGCGGTGACGACTGGTGGTTCGAAGGCGGCGCCAGCGATCGCATGGACCTGCTCCCGGAGCGCAAGGACTACGAGTCCGGGGAGGTGGCACGCCTCCAGGTGCGCATGCCGTTCCGCGCCGCCACGGCGCTGGTCACGGTCGAGCGCGAGGGCGTGCTCGATCGCTACGTCACCGCGCTCTCCGGCAAGGAGCCGGTGATCGAAGTGCCGATCAAACCGAGCTACGCGCCGAATGCCTACGTCTCGGTGTTGGCGGTGCGCGGCCGCGTCGGCGCGGTCCGGACCTGGCTCGCCGACAACACGCGCGGCCTGGACCTGCCCTGGAAACCGGAAGGCGGCGCGCCCACCACGTTGATCGATCTCAGTAAGCCCGCCTTCAAGCTCGGCATGGCCGCGATCCGGGTCGGCTGGGCGCCGTTCCGGCTCAAGGTGCGGGTGCACCCCGATGCCGAGGTGTATAAGGTCCGAGACCGGGCGCGCGTCGAGATCGAGGTCACGCCACCGGATGGCGCGGCGCTGCCGGCCGGCGCCGAGGTCGCCGTGGCGGCAGTCGATGAGGGTCTGCTGGAACTGCGTCCCAACGATTCCTGGGACCTGCTCGCCAAGATGATGGGCCTGCGCGGCATCGAGGTCTACACCGCCAGCGCCCAGATGCAGGTGGTGGGTAAACGCCATTACGGCCGCAAGGCCGTGCCGGCCGGCGGCGGCGGCGGTCAGCAGGGGGCGCGCGAGCTGTTCGATACCCTATTACTATGGAAGGGCCGCCTGCCCTTGGATGGCCAGGGCCGCGCGAGCATCGAGGTCCCGCTCAATGACGCCCTGACCGCTTTTCGCATCGTGGCCGTGGCCCACGCCGGCGCACAGCTCTTCGGCACCGGCCAGGCCACCATCCGCAGCACGCAGGACCTGATGCTGCACGCCGGGCTCCCGCCGCTGGTGCGCGAGGGGGATCGCTTCAACGCGGCCTATACGATACGCAATGCCTCCAAGGGCGCGCTAAAAATACAGGCTCAGGGGCATTGGTCCACCGAACGTACGCCCGGTACGCCGCACGCACTACCGGCACAGGTCCTGACCCTGGAGGCCGGTCAGGCGCAGGCGATCCATTGGGAGATCGAGGTCCCGGTCGATCAAGGCGATCTGCGCTGGGAGATCGAGGCCGCGAGCGAGGGTGGCGCGGCCCGGGACCGGCTCAAGGTCGGGCAGACCGTGATACCGGCCCACCCGGTGCGGGTCTACCAAGCGACGCTTACCCAAATCGACCAACCTTTCGAGGCGGAGGTCGATCGACCGGCCGGCGCCATCCTCGCACGCGGCGGAGTGGCGGTGCAGCTGCGCGCCCGGCTCGGCGACGGGCTCTCCGGCGTGCAGGAGTACATGTCTCACTATCCGTACACCTGCCTGGAGCAGCGCGTGTCGCGCGCCGTGTCCTTACGCGATGACAAGCTGTGGGCCGCCACCATGGGGGACCTGCCGAGTTATCTGGACTCGGACGGCTTGCTGAAATACTTCCCCAGCGCGTCTCTGCAAGGCAGCGACGTGCTGAGCAGCTATGTGCTCGCCATCGCCCATGAGTCCGGCCGGCCAATCCCCGAGGGACCCCTGGCGCGTATCCAACAGGCCTTGCGCGGCTTCGTCGAGGGACGGCTGAGCCGCGAGTCCGTGCCGCACGGCGCCGACCTCACGGTGCGCAAGCTGGCCGCGTTAGAGGCCTTGTCGCGCCATGGCGAGGCGCGCCACGAGCTGCTCGGCAGCCTGACGATCGATCCAGCCCTGTGGCCGACCTCGGCATTGCTCGACTGGATCGCCATACTCCAGCGCGTGGCCGATATCCCGGAGCGCACGGCACGCCTCGCGCAGGCGCAGCAACTGCTCAGGGCCAGACTCAATTTCCAGGGCACCACCATGGGGTTCTCCGGCGCCGACGACGCGCTGTGGTGGCTCATGGTCTCCACCGATGTCAACGCGGTACGCGCCATCCTGGCGGTCCTCGATCAACCCCTGTGGCGTGTAGACCTGCCGCGCATGGCGCGCGGGGCGCTGGGCCGCCAGCGCAAAGGCCATTGGGATACTACTACTGCCAACGCCTGGGGCGTGGTGGCGATGGAGAGATTCTCGCAGCGCTTCGAGTCGGAGCCGGTCACGGGCGCCACCACGGTCAGACTCGCCACGATGGAAGAGACCCGCCTGTGGAAGGACGAGGCCCGGGCGCTACAGCTCCCCTGGCCCGAGGTTGCAAGCCGCCTCAGTGTGACGCACACCGGCACCGGCCGGCCCTGGGCATTTATCGAAAGCCGCGCGGCGCTACCGCTGCGTGAGCCCTACTCGTCGGGCTTCAAAATCGAACGCAGCGTGGCCCCGATCGAGCAGCACGTTTCGGGGCGCTGGAGCCGCGGCGACGTGGCGCGCGTGTCCTTGCAGTTGGAGGCGCAGGCGGACATGGGCTGGGTGGTGGTCGATGACCCCATCCCGGCCGGTAGCTCGGTGCTCGGCACCGGCTTAGGCCGCGACAGCGAGCTCCTCACCCAAGGCGAACGCCGCGAGGGCTGGGTGTGGCCGGCCTACGAGGAGCGCCGCTACGACGCCTTCCGAGCCTATTATCAGTGGGTACCCAAGGGTCGGTGGCAGGTGGAATACACGGTGCGCCTTAACGCCGCCGGAGAGTTCAAGCTCCCTGCCACGCGCGTCGAGGCCTTATACGCCCCGGAGATGCTGGGTGAAGTGCCCAACGAGGTGATGCTGGTGTACGAGCCGGAATGATTGGAACTCGCGCGGGGGTTGTTTGGCGGCCGGCTCGCACGGTGACGCTATTCTGACCGCCCGCACCAGCGAGGATATCGGAGAAGGTTCAGCGTTTTGGCTTTCAATTACGTCTGCCCTAAAAATTTTATCCGAAGGCTTTATTTTGATCTGGGTAGTTTTTATTATGGGTCTTCGTGAAATCGTGTGGGTCAGATTGGTCATGAAATTGTCTGCAAGCCATGCTGTATGCGGGTTTCCACGGTTTGATGCTGCTGCGGAAACTGGCATGATTTCGCGATGGC
>JBOIDW010000447.1:0-1601 GCA_050740655.1 Gammaproteobacteria bacterium
GATCGACGAAGAAGGCCACGGTGCTCACGCTGCCCACCGCCAATAGGAGTGCGGCCGCGACCAGCCGCAACTCGCCCGCGCGCCAGTCGCGCCGCAGCTGTGCGAGTCCCAGTTTCAGGGCCTTCATAAGCATTCCACCGCCGCTTGCCCGATGCCACCCGCCAGACCCCGCGGCCGGGGTGAAGTGGCGATTGCCGCGGCCAGGCGGGTCACCTTAAGCCATAGCAGCGATGCGCAGAGGTTACGCGTTGTTCGATGTCGCCCCCTGCTCAGCATCGGCCTTCCCCCGGTTTGCTTACCCGGAGGCGAAGTCCTAAGCGACGACGATCTTACGGAACATGCCAGCCTCCATGTGATAGAGCAAGTGGCAGTGCAATGCCCACTCGCTGAGCGCGTCGGCGGTCACCTCGAAGGATAACCTCTCGCCGGGCTTCACGTTAATGCGGCCTCAGGTCGTAACCGGGTCTGACATTGCGCAAGTCTGAATACACCAGCACACGCCTACCCGTATCCTCGAGTTGGAGCGCGGAACCGGGCAGAGACCCTTTAATCGTCGAGACCACCTTTGCACTCCCGGTTATTTCGATCGCCTTATTTTCTACGACGAGGTCATATTCACCGGCAGATGAGCCGCGCAACACGCCCCCTGCGCACGCAGCCGCGAGCAGGATGGCCACCCACCGCGCGGATGAGGGGTGCATCGGCCTCATGAGAGATCCAATCCGACGCGTTATGTGGTAACGCTCTCTTTGAAGCGGAAGCTGACCTTGAGCCCGTTCATCCATGAGCGCTCGATCAGACCGCTATGCTGGAGACGCCCAACGACGATGCCGGGGTGAATACCGATGCGTCTGGCAAACTCCCGTACTGTTCCCTTGTTCTTGAGCAGAGGTAGCTCTTTCTCTGCGTCGGTGGGAATCAGGAACCGGCCGGCCCAGGCGTTGGCCTCGCGTTCTTCGTGGGAATCTATCTGCTTGTGATCGGGATCATCAAGAAATACTTCCTTCTTGCCGTGCAGGAGGATATGGGCCGCTTCGTGAAAGAACGTGAACCAGAATCGGTCATTGGTCTTACCGTACAGCGAGAGCTGGATGAGGGGCCTATAAGGGCTGAGCCAACGGGCGACACCACTAACATGCGCGCGGGGGATGGCAGGCACCAGCACGAGGACGACGCCAGAATTTTGGCAAAGCTCGCGCAAGCGCGGCTCGAATTCTTCGGGCGGCAGCAGGGTCATGGGGCGAATCTCTTTTAGCGCAGCTTCGAAGCGCGTTTGCTCGTATTTCGCGCCTTCGAGCTGCTCAGCCCGGATCTCGCCCAGGCGTAGCCAGGCGGAAATGGCTCCCACGTCGCTTTGCTCCTCGCGGGTGCGACGGAAGTAAACCTCCATGCCGGCGTAGTGATATTGCCACTCGTCTGGTGACGCTACGCCGAAGAAGCGCAACAGCGCTTCGACCAGTGCGGGTTTGTCCTTAGCGTCGATGCGATGCTTGGGAATAGCTCCTGCCTGCATCATTTCTTTGACCGGTAGCCTGTCCAGCCAGCCGGTCCATTCCGCAAAGTTGCCAGCGGCGTCGAGCCGGGCACGCTGTGCGCGGAAC
>JBOIDW010000448.1:0-2753 GCA_050740655.1 Gammaproteobacteria bacterium
ACCCTGGGGGCATTGGTACTGGCGGCGATGTTGGTCTATCTCCTGGCCTCGGCGCGCCGTCGGCTCAGCATCCGCACCTCGACCTGGGCCTTGCAGCTCCCCTCGGCCTCGACCGCGCTCGCCCAGGGGACGCTGGCGACTCTCGACCTGTTGCTGGTCGGCACCCTCATCTACGTGCTGCTGCCCGGCCATGGCGGTACCAGCTTCATCGACTTCCTCGGCGTATTTGCACTGGCGATGATGGCCGGCGGTGCCAGCAACGTACCGGGCGGGCTCGGCGTCTTCGAGACGGTGCTGTTGCTGGGCCTGCCCGAGGTCGCGCCGGCCGCGTTGCTCGGCTCGATCCTGCTGTTCCGCTGCGCGTACTATCTCTCGCCGCTGGCGCTGGCGGCCATCCTGCTCGCCACCCATGAGGTGCTATCGCAGCGACCGCGCATCGCGCGCCTGCACGGGGTCGCGACCGACTGGCTGGCCGAGATCGGCCCGCAGGTCATGGGGATGCTCCTCATCTTCGCCGGCGTACTGCTGCTCTTTTCCGGATCGGTTCCCGCGGATCCCCCGCGGCTGGCGTGGATGATCCATACGCTCCCGCTGTGGGTGATCGAGGTGTTTCATCTGCTCGGTGCGGCACTCGGGCTCGCGCTGATTATCCTGGCGCGCGGTCTCTCGCGGCGCTTGAACGTCGCCTACCGGCTGTCGGCCATCGGCCTCGTCCTCGGTATCGTCGGCACCTTGCTGAGCGAGTTGAACGCCGAGGTCGCGGCGCTGCTTGCCCTGGTGCTGCTGGTGCTGCTGCCCACCTACCGGGAATTTCCGCGCCGCGCCTCTCTGTGGAGTCAGGGCTTCACCGTCGAATGGTTGTCGACCATCACCGCGATCCTGGCGATGACCGTATGGATGGGGTTCTTCACCCATAAGCACATCACCTATTCGCACGAGCTGCTGTGGAGCTTTTCCTATACCGGGGAATACGCCCGCTTCTTGCGCTCGTCGACGCTGGCCTTCGTGTTGACCGGGGCGGTGACGCTGGTGAATCTCGTCCGTCCCTACCCACGGATCGAGCGGGCCGGCGCCGAGGCGCTGGAGCGGGTGCGGCGCATCGTGCGCAGGGAACCTGAGACGCGGGCCCAACTCGCGTTGCTGGGCGACAAGCGCATCCTGTTCTCCGAGTCCGGGAACGCCTTTATCATGTATCAGGTCCAGGGCAAGAGCTGGGTCTCATTAGGCGATCCCCTGGGTCCCGTGGCCGAGCGCCAACGGCTGCTGTGGTCGTATCGCGATCTCTGCGACCGATATGGCGGGTGGCCGGTCTTTTATCTCGTCGATGCCGCGAGCCTGTCGCTGTACGTCGACCTCGGCCTGTCGCTGGTCAAGATCGGCGACGAAGCGCGCGTCAAGCTCGACGAGCTGTCGATCCTGAACGTGGCCAGCGCCCGGTTGCGGGAGGTGCATCGAGCGGTGCGCGCGGCCGGTGTGGGTTTCGAGATCGCGCCCTCGCGCGAGGTGCCCGCGTTGCTGCCTGAGCTGCGCGCGGTCTCCGACGCGTGGTTGCATCGCACCGGCCAGGCCGAGCAAGGATTCTCGCGCGGTTACTTCGATACGGACTACGTGTCGCACCTGCCCTGCGCGTTGGTGCGCTACCGTGAGCGGATAATCGCCTTCGCCGTGTTGTGGGCGAGCCGTAACAAGGAGGAGCTGGGCCTGGATCTCATGCGTTACGGCCCGGAGGCCCCCGCGGGGGTCATCGACTACCTGCTGGTGGAGTCGATGCTGGGCGGTAAGGCGCGCGGCTATCGCTGGTTCAGCCTGGGGATAGCACCGCTCTCGGAGATCGAGAGCCATCCCCTGGCACCGCTCTGGCACCGCGTCGGCAAGCTCATGTACCGGCAGAGCGAGCACTTCCCGAGCATCGAGGGCCTGCGCCGCTATGAGGAGGGCTTCCGCCCGGTCTGGCGGCCGAAGTACCTCGCCTCGCCCGGCGGCTACAATCTACCGCGCATCCTGCGCGACATCGCCCGGCTCACCGCGCGCGGCAGGCCGGAGGCGGGCTAGCAGACCAATCGCTGGAATGCGCAAAAAGCGTTATTCGGTCTTGGACGCGTGAGCACGTCGGCCAACTCTTCGAGCAGCGCCGTACCGCTGCAGAGCCGGATGCTGGAACGCTGGCGTATGCGCGCCAGCAAGTGATGCGGCGTGCCGCGCCGAAGGCCAACAGCAAGTTATCGATCCCGACGATGCGCTCCCAGAGTCCGCCGATGCGTTTCATGGGCCCGTATTGCGCACGCCGATGCTGCGCAGCCAGCCACCGAGTTGGCGGCCCAATTCATCCATCAATCGGGCACCGTGTTCGTACGGTCTGAGGGCGACCGTTTGGAGCTCCACGGCCAGACGCCACAAATGCTTGGCGACCTCCAGGCGTAGATTGGCGCGTTGCAAAGCGGTGCGTTTGTTGCGGGTATAGGCGGCCTCCACACTCAGTTCCATCACCTCCAGTAGCGCGCTCTCCAGCCGTTCGCCTAATGTAAAACGGCGCACGCGGGGAAACTTGTCGATTTGGGGGATCAGCCAGAGCAGCAGTTCATGGGCCGCCTGAACCGCCTGCGGCGAGGAGTCTTTCATGCCTTCCACCCCCTCCAAAAAAATCGCGTCGGCCCTGCGGGCCGCAAAAGGCAAAAGATACAAATGAAAAACACAAAGGGAAAAAGGACAAAGTGCAAAGGATTAATTGTCCTGGGCAAGACGGAAGCCGAGGT
>JBOIDW010000449.1:0-1901 GCA_050740655.1 Gammaproteobacteria bacterium
AATATAGTTACGGTTAGCGGCCGATTTAAGACCCGGGACAAATTGCCGGGCTCGCCGCTCGTGGGCCGAAATTACTATTTTAACTCAAGAGCTTCCACCACGGCCCTGAAATCCTCGGGCGGCGCGACCGAAAATCGCAGGGCTTTCCCGGATACGGGATGCTGAAAACCCAATACGGCGGCATGAAGGGCCTGGCGCCCGAGCCCTTCGAGTGCCGTCCGGACGGCGGCGGGCAGCCTGCGGCCGCTTGCCGCATACGCTTTGCCATAGACAGGATCGGCGAGCAGGGGATGGCCGGCATGGGCCATATGTACCCGGATCTGGTGGGTGCGGCCCGTTTCCAGGCGGCATTCGATCAGCGTCGGAGCACCCGGATGGTCGAAGGTTCTGAGCACGCGATAGTGCGTGGCGGCGGGGCGGCCCCGTTCGGGCCGGACGGCCATTTTCTGCCGGTTGGTGGCCTTGCGGCCGATGGCGGCGCTGATCGTGCCCAGGGAACGCTCCGGCCTGCCCCACACGATAGCCTGATAGATCCGCTCGAGGCGGCCATCCCTGCCGTGTTCGGCGAACTGTTCGCTGAGGCTCCGGTGAGCCCGATCGTTTTTGGCGGCTACCATGAGGCCGGAGGTGTTCCGATCGAGCCGGTGAACGATGCCCGGACGCCGTTCGCCGCCGATGCCGGAGAGGCTCTCGCCGCAATGGGCGATGAGCGCGTTGACGAGGGTGCCCGCCCAATGCCCGGGAGCGGGGTGGACGACCAGCCCGGGAGGCTTGTCGATGACGATGACATCCTCATCCTCATAGACAACCGCGAGGGGGATCGCCTCGGCTTGCGGCCGGGGCGCCACCGGTGCAGGCACGAGCACCTCGATCCTGGCCCCCGGTTTGACGCGATGGCGGGCCTCAACTATGGTCGCGCCGTTCACACGCACGCGACCATCGGCAATGAGTCCTTGAAAGCGGGCGCGGCTCACGTCATCGAAACTCCGGCTCAGCACGCGATCGAGGCGCTCGCCGGCGTCGGCCGCGCTGGCGGTCAGTGTGAGTTCCCTTGAGGTTTCCATATGCCTGGACCGGATGATCACGCTTTGGCGGGCGAAATTGCGCCTGCGCCGGAAGCCGGGCAAGACCCTGTCAATGTGCGCATCCTGAAATGGGTCGTGATCGTACTCGGCGTATTCCTGATCGCCGCCCTGGTGACGGTCTTCGGCGTCATCGGCTACCGTCTTGCCCGGCCCAAGCCGCAGCTTGCGCCAGGCGAAACGGCGATCGCGCTGCCGGTGCGGCCCGGCACGGAGATCGGCCAGTTCGATCTCGACGGCAATCGCATCGCCGTGCATCTGAGACACCAGACGGAGAGTGAGCTGGTGGTGATCGATGTGCGAAGCGGAAAGGTCCTGAGCCGGATCAAGCTCGACGAGACATCGGGGGGCGCGGACTAGCCCGGCAGGAAACAACCAGGAAACAGCGGACGGCTTGTCTTGGCAAGGGGGCGTCTGTATAGGATGCGGCGATCTTTGCGCCCCCTTCGTCTAGCGGCCCAGGACGCGGCCCTCTCACGGCTGAAACAGGGGTTCGATTCCCCTAGGGGGCGCCAGGATCGCGTAAGTGCTTGGTATTCAGCTAAAATCAAGCACTTACGGAGGTTCCTAGAAAGCCTGATACCCAAGCCTGATACCCAATCCGATACCCAAATGGCAGGAGAGGGGCCGGGGCTGAGGGGCCGGGGAGACCCCCGACACCCGCTTACCCTCGGAAACTCGCCACGGACCAACGTGGAGTCGGTGCGGGGCCTTCTAAGCAGGGTTGCGAGGCTTGGCCAACGCGCGTCGGTAAAGTCTGCCGCGTCCGCTTCCAGTCACTTGCAGCCGAGCGCCAAGGGGGGCAGGGCGGCTCGTGAC
>JBOIDW010000450.1:0-9371 GCA_050740655.1 Gammaproteobacteria bacterium
CTTCAGTGCCGTGGCGCCGATAATGAGGTCATGGGGCCCGAGCGTGATATTCCTTGGTAAAGAAGCGACGAGCTGAGCGTGAGCTCGTGTTTCGTCGCTGTCGAATGCTTTTAAACGCCCTTTTTCCCACAGGAGCGAAGATACGACTGGGCCTGTCAGGTGTCAAACACGCGCAAGCTCGGTACGGAATCGGGAATGATCGGGCCGTTCATCGGCCCGAGGCACCGAGTCTATGGGCGTATTGACGTTGCGCACGAGCGCAGGCCTACGGGCAGGGTCGGCTCAGGGGCTGAACCGGATGGGCTCGGGGATCGGTGGAGGAGCAGGCCGGTTGGAATCGATCGAAAGCCAGGGCCAGGGATTAGCCCGGCTGGGCGCCTGAAGTCGGAAAGTCCCGCGCAGGTGCTCGGGGCGAGGCCCGGGCGGACGCAGATACACCCACTCGTGCTGGACCGTGCATCACGGCCGCTCAACGAGGACTCTCGTGGCAGCGCCCGCGTCAACCGCGACCGCGCGTTTTGCAGCCGCACCGTGAATCAACTAAAATGCGCCCGGCTTTTTTAGCCTTTGGGGCCGTGACGGCCCTTAACTCCTTGCCTCACCGCGAGCGCTACCGCTCCGCCGGGAGGCCTAGCCATTCGATTAGACCCGAGAGGAGAGTCATTTGAGACATTATGAGATAGTCATCATGGTCCATCCTGACCAGAGTGAGCAGGTCCCGGCCATGATCAACCGCTACCGGTCCATGGTCGAGGGGCACAGCGGCCTCATCCACCGCATGGAGGACTGGGGCCGCCGCCAGCTCGCCTACCCGATCGCCAAGGTGCACAAGGCGCATTACGTGCTTATGAACGTCGAATGCGACGGCGCTACCTTGGCCGAGCTCACCAATGCCTTCCGGTTCAACGACGCGGTGATCCGTAACCTGGTGATGCGGAGGAAGGATGCCGTCATCGAGGTCTCGCCGCTGGCCAAACGCGCCGAGGAGGAGGAAGAAGTCGCCGCGGTAACGCTCGGCGAGGAGACGGCCGAGGCGGAGGTCATGGCGGAAGCGCTTGCTCCCGGCCGCGAGGATGCCGAGGAACCGGCACCGGCGGGCCTATGAGCGTGGTATTGTACGGTAGGTAAGCAAATCGAAGAGGTAACCATAGAACATGTCACGTTTTTTTCGCCGCAAACGTTTCTGCCGTTTTACGGCCGAGGGGGTCCAGGAGATCGACTACAAGGACCTGAGCACTCTGCGTGACTATCTCACCGAGACCGGCAAGATCATGCCGGCGCGGCTCTCCGGTACCAAGGCGCGCTATCAGCGCCAACTGGCCACGGCCATCAAGCGCGCGCGCTTTCTGGCCTTGATCCCGTATTGCGACCATCACTGACCGCTGGTGTCCCGGCGGCGTCATGGACCTCGCTATGCGCGCCGGTTGCGTGTCTCGTGCGTGACACGTGGCCCGCCGGGGCCCGTGCGCCGGTTCGTACCCGACGCAACCGGCTTGCGCCCCCGCGAAACATGGACTTGGAGCGCCCGAGGCGAGCTCACTTACAGGCTCTGAACGGTGGCACCGGGCTCGGTCATCCGGCACGGTGAGGTCCCGATGCGTTGGCTCGGCCAATTAATCATGCAGGGGCGCTGGCAGGCGGCCGGGGTCGCGGGCCTGTTCGGGATCCTGAGCTGGGTCTTTGCCCCCGCCTCGTTTCTGAGCGGTGCGGCCATCGGCCTGGTTTCGTTACGCCTCGGCGCGCAGGCGGGGATGGCCGTGCTGCTCGCCGCCGCGGCCATCGGTATGCTGGGTTCACTGATCGTGACCCACGGACTGTTCGCCATTGCATCCCTGGCCCTCGTGTTATGGCTGCCGGTGTGGGTCTGTTCGCAGGTACTGCGCACCAGCGGCTCGCAAGGCCTCATGCTGGCCGTCATCGGCGTCCTAGCAATGCTGTTCGCGGCGGCGATGCGTTGGTATTTCGATGACGTAGAGTTGTGGTGGCTGGAGATGTTGCAGCGCGTGGCCGCCAATGTCTCGGCTCAGCGCAACGTCGAAATCGATCCCGATATCTTGAGACTCGCGGCGAAGACGATGAATGCCCTCGCTGCGGCCTTGTTCAGCGTTAGCCTGACCCTGACCATACTGTTCGCGCGCTGGTGGCAGGGCTTGCTCTATAACCCCGGTGGATTCAGGGTCGAGGCCGAGACCTTGCGACTGCCGCGCGCGCTGGGCCTGCCGGTCGCGCTCCTGGTGGCGTTCGTTGCCGGGATGTTCGCCTATCACGGCGAGTATTTCGGGCTGCTCGCCGACGTCATGATCGTGACCGTCACGCTGTATTTTTTTCAGGGACTGGCCGTCATACACCACAGCGCGCGCGTCCGGGGCTGGGGGAAAGGCCCGCTGATCGCGGTATACGCCGCGGTGCTGCTGCTGCCCAACGTGGCGCTGGTCGCTGCCGCGGCGCTCGGCCTGCTGGACCACTTTACCAATATTCGCCGCCTGCCGTCCGGGCCGCCGGCGGAGAATTAACCGAACCGAATAGTGGAGAACATCCGTGGAAGTCATCTTGTTGGAAAAGGTCGATCAATTAGGCGCCCTGGGCGATACCGTCAAGGTCAAGCCCGGTTACGCCCGCAATTTCCTGATCCCCACCCGTAAGGCGATCCCTGCCACCGAGGCGAACCGCAACCGCATCGAGGCCCAGCGCGCCGAACTGCTCAGGAGCCAATCCACGTCCCTCGCCGAGGCCGAGCGGCGCGCCGCGTTGCTCGCCGATTATACGGTGAGCATCCGCGGCCGGGCCGGCACGGAGGGCCGGCTGTTCGGCTCGGTGGGCACGGTGGATATCGCCGAGGCGGTCAGCGCCGGCGGCGTCCCGGTCGAGAAACGCGAGGTGCGCCTGCCCAACGGTCCGCTGCGCGAGCTGGGCGAGCACGCCGTACAGTTGCATCTGCACCCGGACGTTAACGTGACGATCAAGGTGCTGGTGATGGCCGACGAGGGAGCGGCGGCCTCTTAAACGCATGCGCTATGCGCACGCGGAATGCGGAATAAGGTGATTGGGTGCGCATAACGCAGCTACGGCGCTGGCGATTAGCGACGACAACGACACCTGGCGATGGCCGCCCGGCATAGCCTCGAAGCGCTGAAGGTCCCTCCGCACTCGGTCGAGGCCGAGCAGTCGGTGCTGGGCGCGCTACTCATCGACAACGACAGTTGGGTATCGGTTGCCGAACGGTTGACCGAGGACGACTTCTATCGCCCCGAGCACCGCGAGATCTTCATTACCGTCGAGGCCTTGGCCCACGAGATCAAGCCCTTCGACGTGGTGACCGTCGCCGAGCGGTTGGCCGCTCAGCAGCGACTCGCAGCCATCGGCGGTATCCCCTATCTCGCGGCGCTGGCGGAGAACACGCCGACCGCCGCCAACGTCGGCGCCTATGCGGCCATCGTCCGCGAGCGCGCCGTGCTGCGGAAGCTGATCCATGCCGGCACCGGGATCGCTCAGATCGGCTTTCAGCCCGAGGGCCGCAACGTCGAGGAGCTACTCGACCTCGCCGAGCGCCAGGTCTTCGAGATCGCCGATCGGCACGCGCGCGGCGAGCGTGGCGTCAAACGCATCCGGGACCTCATGGTGCAGGCCATCGATCGCATCGATACCCTGTTCCACAGCGACAGCACCATCACCGGGGTGGCGACCGGGTTTCCCGATCTGGATGAACTGACCGCCGGCCTGCAACCCTCCGATCTGGTCATCGTGGCCGGCCGTCCCTCCATGGGCAAGACCGCCTTCGCCATCAATATCGCCGAGCACGCCGCGATCAAGGACGCCAAGGTGGTGGCGATCTTCAGCCTGGAGATGCCGGGCGAGCAGCTCGCGATGCGCATGATGTCCTCGCTGGGGCGCATCGATCAGCATCGCGTGCGTACCGGCAAGCTGCACGACGAGGACTGGCCGCGGCTGACCTCGGCGGTGGGGATCCTCTCCGAGACCAAGATGTTCGTCGACGATAGCCCGGCCTTGACGCCCTCGGAGCTGCGCGCCCGCTGCCGGCGCATCGCCCGCGAGCACGGCCTGGGGCTTATCATCGTGGATTACCTGCAGCTCATGCAGGTACCGGGCACGCGCGAGAACCGCGCCACGGAGATCTCCGAGATCTCGCGCTCGCTTAAAGGCCTGGCCAAAGAGCTCAAGGTCCCGGTCATCGCGCTCTCGCAATTGAACCGCAGTCTGGAACAGCGGCCGGACAAGCGCCCGCGCATGGCGGACCTCAGGGAGTCCGGAGCCATAGAACAGGACGCGGACGTCATAGTCTTCATCTATCGCGACGAGGTCTATGACGAGGAGAGTCCGCACAAGGGCATCGCCGAGATCATCGTGGCCAAACAGCGCAACGGCCCCATCGGCACCGTGCGGATGACCTTCCTCGGCCAGTACACGCGCTTCGAGAGCTTTGTTGCCGACAGCTACGGCGGCTCGGCATCGCGGGGTTTCGGATGACGCGGCCGGCACGCATCCACTTCGATCTCGAGGCCGCGCGGGCCAATCTGCGGCGCGTGCGGGCGCTGGCGCCGCACCAGCGCGTGATGGCCGTCATCAAGGCCGATGCCTACGGCCATGGGCTGGTACGGATGGCGCACGCCTTCGACACGGCCGACGCGCTAGGCGTAGCCTGTCTGGAAGAGGCCGTGGTGCTGCGCGAGCACGGGGTGACGCAGCGGATCGTGCTCCTGGAGGGTCCCTTCGGCACGGATGAGATGGGCGAGTTACAGCGGCTTGAGCTGGAGACCGTCGTTCACCACGCCGGACAGCTGGCCTTGATCGAACAGAGCACCGGCGCGCGCTGGCTGCATGTGTGGGTCAAGATCGATACCGGCATGCACCGGCTAGGCTTCGACCCCGCGGAGCTGCGCGAGATCTGGCCGCGGCTCGGCTCGGCGCGGGCCGTAGCCCGGCCGGTGCATCTCATGACCCATCTCGCCTGCGCCCATGAGCGCGGCGACGGCTCCGTCACGGACCAGCACGCGTGCTTCCGGCGCGTGATCGAAGGGCTGGACGCACCGTGCTCGATCGCCAATTCGGCGGGGATATTGGCCTGGCCCGGGCTGCATGCCGACTGGGTGCGGCCGGGGATCATGTTGTACGGGGTCTCCCCGTTCAACGACACGGTCGCGGCCCAGGAAGGGCTGCGCCCGGTCATGACCTTGAGCGCCGAGTTGATCGCCGTGCGCCAGGTCCGGTCGGGTGAGTCGGTCGGCTACGGGGCGAGTTGGCGTTGCCCCGAGGACATGCCCATCGGCGTCGTCGCCCTCGGCTACGGGGACGGCTACCCGCGCCACGCGGCCTCCGGAACGCCGGTCCTCGTCAGAGATCGGCGTACGGCGCTCATCGGCAAGGCCTCCATGGATATGTTGACCGTGGACCTGCGCCAGGTACCGGAGGCGCGCGTCGGGGACGAGGTCACCCTGTGGGGCCCGGGACTGCCGGTCGAAGAGGTGGCACGCTGGGCCGGCACCATCCCCTACGAGTTGCTGTGCGGGGCGCGCGGCCGCACCCGCATCCTGGACTCCGACCAGTAAAGGGGCTGCGGCCCCTGGTCAATAGACCGGAGACCGGCCGGCGTGCTTCGAGAGACTGGCCGCCCCGCACCGCCCCGGCGACGCCCCCGTGTAGCGGACTTACCGACACGACACCCGGAGCCATCCCGCGCATGAAGACCGCCTATCAATGCCAGTCCTGCGGGTCGCTCGCTCCGAAGTGGGCCGGCCAATGCAGTGATTGCGGCGCCTGGAACAGCCTGGTGGAGACCGCGCTGGCCGGCGCCCGAGGCAAAGCGGCCCAGGCGGCGCAGGCCGCCAAGGCCTGCGCGCTGCAAGAGGTCGCGCTCGGCGAGACGCCGCGCGTGGCGAGCGGTAGCGCCGAGTTGGACCGGGTGCTGGGCGGAGGCCTGGTCGCCGGCGCGGTGGTTCTCATCGGCGGCGATCCGGGGATCGGCAAGTCCACCTTGCTGCTGCAGATGCTGGTGCGGCTGACCAGCCGCAGCGGTCTGCGCGGCCTGTACGTGAGCGGGGAGGAATCGGCGCAGCAGATTGCGCTGCGCGCGCAGCGCGTAACCCCCAATCCCGGTCCACTGCGGCTCCTCACCGAGACCAGCCTGGAGGCGATCCTGGCGGCGCTCACGACCGAGCGGCCCCAAGTCGTGATCATCGATTCCATCCAGACCGTCGCTACCACGGAGCTGGGCTCGGCGGCCGGCAGTGTCGGCCAGGTGCGCGAGAGCGCGGCACGGCTGGTGCGCTACGCCAAGGACACCGGCACCACCGTGTTCCTGGTCGGTCACGTGACCAAAGAGGGCATGCTGGCCGGGCCGCGCGTGCTGGAACACATGGTCGACACGGTGTTGTATTTCGAGGGCGATGAGGGCGGGCGCTTGCGCATCCTGCGCGTCACCAAGAACCGCTACGGTGCAGTGCATGAACTGGGGGTCTTTGCCATGAGCGACAAGGGCCTGCGCGAGGTCAGCAATCCCTCGGCGATCTTCCTGCAACGCCATGCGCAGGCGGTGGCGGGCAGCGTGGTCACGGTGATCCGGGAAGGCACACGGCCGATGCTCATCGAGGTCCAGGCCCTGGTCGATCACTCGCCTCTCGCCAATCCGCGCCGCGTGGCGCTGGGCGTCGAGCACACGCGCCTGGCCGTGTTGCTGGCGGTGCTGCACCGTCACGGCGGCATTGCCACGCACGACCAGGACGTATTCGTCAACGTCGTGGGCGGGGTGCGTATTACCGAGACCGCGGCCGATCTGGCGGTAGCGCTTGCGGTCTTATCCAGCCTGCGCGACCGGCCCCAGCCGCTAGGCACGGTGGTATTCGGCGAGCTGGGCCTGTCCGGTGAGGTACGGCCGGTCCCGTCCGGTCCGGAACGCCTGCGCGAGGCCGCCAAGCACGGCTTCACCCGGGCCATCGTCCCCAAGGCCAATGCCCCGCAGGCACCGATCCGGGGCCTGGAGGTAACCACAGTCGAGCGGCTCGACCAGGCCCTGGCGTTGCGCTAGCACCCCTCGCTATCGAAGGACTCCGGGCTCGGCGGGATGACGCGCGCCGTCTTCACCGCGTGGCCGGTGGTCTGCATCACCTCGACGGTGAAACCATCTACGCGCACCGCGGTACCGCGCTCGGGGATGCTCTCCAGGACCTCCAGGATCAGGCCGTTCAGGGTCTTGGAGCCGTGTGCCGGCAGATGCCAGTGCATGCTGCGGTTGAGCTCGCGGATACTCGCTGCGCCGTCGATGAGATAGCTGCCGTCGCTCTGGGGTAGCACGTCGCGGCTCAGCAGCGACTGGGGATCGGTAGTGAACTTGCCGACGATCTCCTCGAGGATCTCCTCCAGGGTAACCAGGCCTTGCGCGAAGCCGTATTCGTCCACGACCAGGGCCAGGCGGCGTTTTTGGCGCTGAAAATTCGCGAGCTGGGTATGCAGGGGGGTGCCGATGGGCACGTAATAGGGCTCGGCGCATTGTCGCGTTATCGATTCGGCATCGAGGTCTTCGCCGGCGTCGAGCAGCCTCGGAATCTGCCGTGCATGCAGGATCCCCACGACGTTCGCCAGGCTGCCGCGATAAACCGGCATGCGGGCATGCCGGAAGCTGTGCAACTGCTCGCGTAGCGTCGCGGAATCGGCCTCCAGATCGATGCCCTCGACCTCGCTACGCGGCACCATGATGTCCTCGACCGTGGCCTTTTCGAGGTCCAGTATCCCTAGCAGCATCTGCTGGTGGCGGCGCGGGATCATCGCCCCCGCCTCCGTGACCACCGTGCGGATCTCCTCGCGGCTCAAGGACATCGGGCCGGCCTCATCGACGCGCACCCCGATGAGGCGCAGCAGACCGTTGGCGAGCAGATTGATTAGCCACACCACCGGATAGAATATCCGCAGCAGTAGGCTCAGCGCCGCGGAGGCTGGAAAGGCGATGCGCTCCGGATGGAGGGCGCCGAGGGTCTTGGGCGCTACCTCGGAGAACACCAGCAGCACCAGCGTCACTACGCCGGCGGCGACCGCGATGCCCGCCTCCCCCATTAAGCCAACGGCGATCACCGTGGCGATGGAAGCGGCCAGGGTATTGCAAAAATTATTCAGGACCAGGATCAAGCCGATCAGCCGATCGGGCTTTTCCAGGAGCCGCGCGGTACGCCGCGCGGCCTGGTGCTGCTCCGCGGCCAGGTGGCGCAAGCGGTAGCGATTGAGCGCCATCATGGCGGTCTCCGACCCCGAGCAGAACGCCGAGGCTAGCAGTAGAACGACCAGTACGGCGAGCAATACGCCGATGTGGATATCGGTCAAGTCTGTGGGGGCCTCAAGACGCGTGCCGGGCCTATTGTGGTAATAATGGACGCCGGGCTGTCAAGCCTACGCCGGTGATGAATCACGCCGGAGGCCGTACCTACGACGCCAGGGCTATGGCCATTCCCAGCGCCGCCCGCAAACTACCGGCATCGGCCTGGCCGGTGCCGGCCAGCGCCAAGGCCGTACCGTGATCCACGGAGGTACGCAGGATAGGCAGGCCCAGCGTCACGTTGACCGCCTGGCCAAATCCCCGCTGCTTCAAGACCGGCAGGCCCTGGTCATGGTACATGGCCAGCACCGCGTCCAGCCCTTCCAGCGCGCTATCGATAAACACCGTGTCGGCCGGCAGCGGCCCTTCCACTCGATACCCTTCCGCCTGCAAGCGCCGGATGGCGGGCTCGATGTGCTCAATCTCCTCGCGCCCCAAGTGACCGCCCTCGCCGGCATGTGGGTTGAGACCGCAGACGGCAACGCGCGCTCGCCCACAATGCAATCGTACCCTCAGATCGTGCAACAAGACCCTCAGCACGCGCTCGACCCGATCGGCGGTGATGAGCGCGCTGACCTCGCGCAGCGGCACGTGGGTGGTCACCAGGGCTACGCGCAGTCGTTCCGTGCACAGCATCATGACCGGGAGCAGCGCGCCGCACCGCTCGGCGAGATACTCGGTATGTCCGCTGAAGGGGATCCCGGCAGCGTTGATCACGCCCTTATGCACCGGCGCGGTCACCATGGCGTCGAAGTATCCGTCGAGACAGCCGCGGCAGGCACGCGCCAGGGTTTCCAATACCGACGCGGCATTGGCCGGATCGAGCGCCCCGCAGCGCGCGGGCTGCGCCAGCGCGACCGGTATCAGGCTCAAAGTGCCGGGTTCATGCACCGGCGGGGCCTCGGTGTCATGGACCTCGCGGAGCGTGAGCGGCAGGCCGAGCAGGGCCGCGCGGCTACGCAGCAGTTCGGGATCCCCGACGACGATGAGCGCCGCCGGCCAGGGTTCTTGCGCGATCCGTATGACGAGATCGGGGCCTATCCCGGCCGGCTCG
>JBOIDW010000451.1:0-3198 GCA_050740655.1 Gammaproteobacteria bacterium
CCTATATGCAGTTGACCCTGCGGACGCGCCCGGAGTCGGTACCCCAACCCCTAATGGCCTGCGGGGGCTAGACTTAGTCGAGAGTCTTCGACGGCTGGCGCCGCAACCGGTGTTGGCCGAAATCGCCGAGTTTAACCCCTTGCATGACCGCGAGGACAAGACCGCCCGGCTGGTTATTGGCCTCTTGGCCGCCTGTTGGACCAAGTAAGCGTATGTCATCGGTCATCGAACTGGAGCGCGCATACTGTGCGTATAACTATCAGCCGCTGCCGGTGGTGTTGACGCGCGGGGAGGGATGCTATGTATGGGATGAGCATGGCAACCGCTATCTCGACATGATGAGCGCCTACTCGGCAGTCAGTTTCGGCCATGGGCACCCGCGGCTGCTCAAGGTCCTAGGCGAGCAAGCGGCACGGCTGGCGGTCGTGTCACGGGCCTTTCACACCGAGGTGCTGGCGCCTTTCGTGCGGCGCGCCTGCGAGCTTACCGGACTCGCCATGGGCTTGCCCATGAATACCGGGGCTGAGGCGGTCGAGACGGCATTGAAGGCCGCGCGGCGCTGGGCTTACCAGGTCAAGGGCGTGGCCGAGGATCGCGCCGAGATCATCGTCTGTGACGGCAATTTTCACGGCCGTACCATCACCCTCGTGGGACTCTCCTCCGAGCGCGACTATAGGCAGCACTTCGGACCTTTTCCCGTGGGCTTCGTGCGCATCCCCTACGGGGATGCCGAGGCGCTCGCGCATGCCATCAATCCCCGCACGGCCGCGTTTTTGGTCGAACCGATCCAGGGCGAAGCCGGGATCATCGTGCCGCCCGCGGGTTATCTCAAGCATTGCGCGGAGCTTTGCCGCGCCCACAACGTGTTGCTTCTCTTCGATGAGATCCAAACCGGGCTCGGACGCACCGGTCGCATGCTCGCCTGCCAACACGAGGGGGTGCAACCCGATGGGATCACGCTCGGCAAGGCGCTCGGGGGCGGTTTCTTGCCGGTATCGATGTTTCTCGCCCGGCGCGAGGTGATGGAGGTCTTCACGCCGGGGAGCCACGGCAGCACGTTCGGGGGTAACCCGCTCGCAGCGGCAGTCGGCCTCGAAGCGCTTAACGTGCTGGTTGAGGAGCGTCTGGCTGAGCGCGCCGCCGAGCTGGGAGAATACTTCCTCGGGTGTTTGCGCGCCCTGCAAAGCCCCTATATTCGCGCGGTACGCGGCAAGGGTTTATTCATCGGCGTCGAGATCGATACCGGGCGCTTTTCGGCACGGGAACTCTGTAGGCGGCTCGCCTCCCATGGCGTCCTCACCAAAGATACCCGCGACAGCGTGATCCGCCTGGCTCCGCCGCTCATCATCACCGAGCGCGAATTGAAATGGGCCTGCGATCGCATCCGTGATGCTTTTCTAGAACTGGGATAGCCCGCCTGAAGAGCCCCCATTTTCAGGCAATTGAAAAGCGGCTACTCTTACTATCACGGCGCTAGGTCTAAACTCAACCGGTCCACCGAATCGCCGTTCGCATATTGGAGACGCTGACCAAAGAGCTCTGGGCTGATTGCCTCAACGAGGGATTCATCATTGCGGGGTCCATCGAAATGGAGCTCGTGGAGGTCAATAGCCTGGGTCATAAACACCCCCGTGCCGAGCGGGATCCGTTCTCGCTGGTGTTCCGCGGACCCAAGATGCCCGTGCTCATCCAGAAGATCTACCCGGTAGAGCATCGGAGCTTAGGGGTATTAGATATCTTTCTGGTGCCCATCGGCGTCGACGGGGAGGGCATGCGCTATGAGGCGATTTTTACCTGATCGGAGAGGGATAGGGGGGCATCCATTCCAGGAACCAATAGACCCCCTTGTCGGCGATTCGAGTAAACCCCAGGCGTTCATAGAGGTGCAGGGCGGGATTGAGCTTTTCCACATGGATACGGACCGCCTTACCGGCGAGGGTAGCCTCGGCCAAAATGTCTTGTAATATCCGTGTGCCGATCCCCGCATTTCGATCGGCCGGCAGGAGGGCGAGGTCTACGATGCGGATCTCACTCGGCCAGCGGCCGAGGTAGAGGCGTCCGACGGGAAGGTCATCCAGGAGAATGATGAGAAAGTCGGTCTCGGTGTAGTAGTCCTGGTAGTACTGGTGCTGGGCGCCGAACTGCATCTCGAGGAAACGCGTCTTTTTATCTTCGTCCCAATCTGTCAGTGCCAACTCTTCCCGGCGGGTGCTGGCATAGATTTCAAGCAGGAAGGCCTGGTCGTCGGGGCTGATGGGACGGAAGCCGAGCTTCATGGGCCTTTCTTCTCGCTGCGCTCCCATATCATTTCAGGTTGTAGTCCGAATGAACCGGGGGATCCGAGAACACTGTCCCCGAATTCCGCTACGCTCCATCCAAGCTACTTATGCTTCATCCGCCGCGGTCCGATTCAAAGGACGATCGTGCCCACGCCCGCACCTGGCGGAGCCACGCGGGGCGTTTCAGTTGCCTCCCGGCGTCGATGAGTTCGGTCAGGATCGCACTGGCGACTTTCGGCAGGACCACGCTTTCCACGCGCTCGACATAATCGTTGTCGACCAATGTGAAGATGGCGACGCGCGCTCCGTCGTGCCGCCAGACCTCCGGGATCCCCAGTGCCGCGAAGATGGGGAGCTTGTTCAACGACGGGCTGGTGATGTCGATTTCGATAATAAGATCGGGTGGGGGGTCTTGGGCAAGATCGATCTGTTTCTTCCCGCGTACCCGCTCGGCATATTGAATGTAGAAGCATTCATCAGGCTCAAAGCCCTTCGCCAAGTCTTCACGACGAAAAGTGGTCGAGCCGCCTCCATGAATATCCAGCTCCATCTCGTCAGCCAGAACCTCAACGAGCATCGAAATGACGTGTTTGAGGCTTTCGTGCTCATGTGAAGGCGCCATAATTTCTAGCATTCCTTGGTCATAGGCAAAATGCGCCGCATGACTGTCCTGCATGTCGGCGAGGAGCGATTCGTAGGTTTCCCAACGGACGCCAGACAGGAGAATACAGTGGTCCGGACTGCTCGGTTGAACGGCGTGAACCTGGGGCGAGGCTGTCTGTGTCGCGGTTTGCATACGTACTCCGCTCATCGACCTCGGATTGTACGCTGAGAGCGCAGCTCCGCCACAAAGTCGGGGCATAGAGGCGGGAAACCTTCCCGTTCCGCCGTCGTCAATTGCCCATCATCATGTGAATCA
>JBOIDW010000452.1:0-15595 GCA_050740655.1 Gammaproteobacteria bacterium
TGGTCATTCCCCAAGACGAGTACGTGATCCAGGCCCTGGAGCTGGCCACCGGCAAGCCGGTGCGGCCGGCCTTGGCCGTGGGCTCGGAACTGCTGGCCGCCATCGAAAGGCTGTATGGCGCCGGCAAGACGGTCATGGGCCAGATTGCCGACGACATCCAGTCGCGCACCGAGGTCAATGAGCAGGAGGACATCGAACGCCTCAAGGACCTGGCCAGCGAGGCGCCGATCGTGCGCCTGGTGAATCATCTCATTCAGCGCGCCATAGAGGCGCGCGCCTCCGACGTGCACATCGAGCCCTTCGAGAACCGGCTCAAGGTCCGTTACCGCATCGACGGCGTGCTGCACGAGGTCGAGCCGCCGCCGGTGCGCTCCACGGCCGCGGTGATCTCGCGCATCAAGATCATGGCCAAGCTCAATATCGCCGAGCGGCGCCTGCCGCAGGACGGCCGTATCCAGTTGCGCGTACAAGGCAAGGAGATCGATCTGCGCGTCTCCTCGGTCCCGACCCTGTACGGCGAGAGCGTCGTGATGCGCGTGCTCGACAAACAGTCCATCAGCTTCGAGCTCGGGGCCTTGGGATTCTCCGGCCGGGTGCTCGCGGCGTTTCAACAGGTGCTGACGTTGCCGCACGGGATCCTGCTGGTGACCGGCCCCACGGGCAGCGGCAAGACCAGCACCCTGTATGCGGTCCTGACCCGTCTCAACACCAGCGATCGCAAGGTGCTGACCGTCGAGGACCCGGTCGAATACCAGTTGGAGGGCATCAATCAGATCCAGGTCAAGCCGCAGATCGGACTGAGCTTCGCCAACGCCCTGCGCTCGATCGTGCGTCAGGACCCGGACGTGATCATGATCGGCGAGATCCGTGACCTGGAGACCGCGGAGATCGCGGTGCAATCGGCCTTGACCGGCCACTTGGTGCTCTCTACGTTGCATACCAATGACGCCGGGAGCAGTGTCACGCGCCTGCTCGACATGGGAGTTGAAGACTATCTGCTGACCTCGACCGTCAACGCCGTGCTGGCGCAGCGCCTGGTGCGCACCCTGTGCGTCCATTGCCGCAAGCGGCAACAGGCCCTGCCGGAGTTGGTCGAGGAATTCCGGCTGCGCGACTACACGAGCGATGACCCGATTTGCCTGTATCAGCCGGCAGGCTGCCGGGAGTGCTCCAGCACCGGCTTCCGCGGCCGTACCGCGGTACTGGAGCTGCTGGCCATGTCGGATCCGATCCGGCGCCTGGTGTTGAAGCATGCCGATGCCGGTGAGATCCAGGAGGCCGCGATCGCCGAGGGCATGCGCCCCATGTTCCAGGACGGGGTGGGCAAGGCCTTGCAAGGGGTCACGACGCTGGAAGAGGTGCTGCGGGTAACCAACGCCAGTTGAGATGGCGGTCTTTCATTACAAGGCGGCCACCCCGGAAGGCGAGGTCGTCGAGGGCGAGATGGACGCGAGCAGCCAGGCCGCGGTCGTCGAGCGCCTGCAGGGCCTCGGCTATGTCCCCATCCGCGCCGTGCCCCAAGGCGAGGCCGGTACCAGCAAGCGCTGGTCGTTCGCCGATCTGCGGCTGCGCAAGCGCGGTGTTTCGCAGAAGCAATTGCTGATCATGACCCAGGAGCTGGCCACCCTGTTGCGCGCCCGTTTACCTCTGGACCGGGCGCTCGAGGTGCTCATCGAGTTGGCCGCGAATCCCCAGATCCGGCAATTGCTGACGCGGGTCCGGGAGGGCGTGCACGGCGGGCAGACCCTGTCGGCGGCGATGGAGGCGCAGGGCCGGGTGTTCCCGAAGATCTATTTGAGCATGCTGCGTGCCGGCGAGGTGGGCGGCACGGTGGAGGTCGTGCTGACCCGCCTCGCCGAGTATCTGGAGAGTGCCCAGGACCTCAAAGAGACGGTAAGCTCGGCGCTGATCTATCCGCTGGTCTTGTTCGCCGTCGCGGGGGTCTCGGTGATCTTTCTGTTGGTCTACGTCGTGCCGCAATTCGAGCAGATGTTCGAGGACGCGGGCAAGGCCCTTCCGTTCGCGACCCAGATCGTGATCGCGGTCGGCAACTTCGTGCGCCACTACGGCTGGTTCTTGTTTATCGGGGTCCTGCTCATCGGGGTGGCCATCGAACGGCAGCTCGCGCAACCGGAAAAACGCTACCGCTGGGACCATTGGTTGCTGCGCTGGCCGCTCATCGGCGACCTCGTCGTCAAGCTCGAGGTGGCGCGCTTCAGCCGCATGCTCGGCACGCTCATCACCAACGGCGTGCCCTTGCTCTCCGGGCTGTCGATCGTCAAGGATACCCTGAACAACCAGGTGCTGGCCCGGTCTATGGATGGTGTCGTGGATCGCTTGAAACATGGCCAGGGACTGGCCGAGCCGCTGCTGGAGGTGCCGTTCTTTCCGCGGCTTGCGGTGCACATGGTGCGGGTCGGCGAGGAGACCGGCCAACTGGAGGAGATGCTGGTCCAGGTGGCCGAGGTCTATGATCGCGAGGTGCGTTCCTCCATAAAGCGGATGTTGGCCCTGCTGGAGCCGGCCTTGATCCTGGGCCTGGGGGTGATCGTTGGGGCGATTATCGTTTCCATCCTGGTCGCGATCCTGAGCGTCAACGAGCTTGCCGTTTAGGACTACGATGGTTGTGCCGGCGCCTGTCCACACCGCTATAAATTCACAGTCGAATAGAGGAGTGATGATGAAATCTGAGAAGTTCGGAATACGCCGCTCGCTGCCTGGATTTACGCTGCTCGAGCTGTTGGTGGTATTGGCCATTCTGGGCCTGCTGGCGGGGCTGGTGGGACCCAGGATCATGAAGCTGTTTGCCGGCGCGCAAAGCGACACGGTCGCGCTACAGATCAAGAACCTGTCCACGACGCTGGATGCCTACCGGCTGGATGTCGGCCGTTATCCTTCTACCAGCGAGGGCCTGCAGGCGCTGATTGAAAGCCCGTCGAACGGGGCGCGCTGGAACGGGCCTTACCTGGATAAAAAGGCGATCCCCAAGGACCCCTGGGGCAATGAACTGCAATATCGCTATCCCGGCGAGCATGGCGAGTTCGACCTGTATTCGCTGGGTGCCGATAACACCGACGGTGGCGAAGGCGAAAACAAGGACATCGCCAGCTGGGATTGAGCGGCGTGTTACGGCCCGGCGGGTTCACGCTGATCGAGTTGATCGTGGTGCTGGCCATCGCCGGGCTGCTCGTGGCCCTGGTCCCGCCGCTATTCTCCAAGGTCTTGGGCGGGGTGGAGCTTCGAGCCACGGCGCGCGAGCTGGCAGCGGCCTTGCGCTATGCCCGGAGCCGGGCCGTGTTCCAGCAGCGCGATGCCTTGCTTACCCTGGATACCGAGCAACGCCGTTACCGCGTAAGCGGGCGTAAAGGCGTGGGCCGAATAGACCGCGACATCGAGTTGAAGATGCTCG
This sequence comes from Gammaproteobacteria bacterium, assembly GCA_050740655.1. Lineage (GTDB taxonomy): Bacteria > Pseudomonadota > Gammaproteobacteria > JACCXJ01 > JACCXJ01 > JBOIDW01. Next base: position 3,410 of record JBOIDW010000452.1, read on the forward strand.
CGGCGCGCTCCCAGCAGACCGGGCGTGCTCGCGCCTCGATCCGGTTCTTCCCCGATGGCAGTACCACCGGCGGCCAGATCAGCTTGTCCGACGGCGGCTCGCGGTACGTCATCGACGTCAACTGGTTGACCGGCCGCGTTGCCCTTTATCGTTGAACGGCGCCCGCGGCAGCACGGATTCTCGCTGCTCGAGGTATTGATCGCCTTCTCCATCCTGGCCATGGCGCTGGGCGTCTTGTTGAGTATCTTCTCGCGCAGCCTCAACAACACCCGCGATATGCAGGACTACGCCCGTGCCACGCTATGGGCCGAATCGCTGATGTCCGGCGTCGGCAGCGCGGTGCCGCTTGAGGAGGGCGACGAGGACGGCGGCCTGGGCGAGCGGATGCATTGGCGGCGCAGCATACGCGCCTATCCCCTGGAGGAGGACGTGCTGGGCGCGCGCCGGCCGGTGCAGCCCTACCGGGTCACCGTCGAGGTGTTCTGGGGGGAGGACGAGCGGCGACGCGACGTCACCCTCACCTCGCTGCGCCTGAAACCGCGCAAACGCGAGGGCGGCCGCTAGGGCTAGCCGGCATGCGGGTGCGCAATACGCTACGCGGCTTCACGCTGGTCGAGATGCTCATCGCGCTGGTCTTGCTGTCCATGATCAGCGTGGCGATGTACGGCGGCCTGCGGCTCGGCAGCCGCAGCGCCGAGGCCGTCGAGCGGGGGACCACCGCCAACGAGGACCTGCGCGTCATCCAAGGGTTTCTGCGCCGCCAGCTCAACCAGATCCATCCCGTGATCTGGGAGGACGATGCCGAGACGCAGTTGCTGTTCCAGGGCGGTGGGCAGGCGCTGTATTTCGCAGCGCCCTTGCCTATGCATCGCGGGATCGGCGGTCTATACCTCATCGGCCTGGGGCTGGGCGGCGACGCCGGGCACGATCTGGTGTTGAGGTACCGGCTGCTGCAACCGGTTCAGCAGGAGTTCTTTGCGCCGCATCCCGCCGACCGGCAGGTGACGTTGATCAAGGGCGTAAGCGAACTGGAGATCCGCTACTACGGGCGCAACGGACGCATCGTGAATTGGTTCGAGCGCTGGCATAACCCGACGCGCCTGCCGCGCCTGCTGCGTCTATCGCTGCGGGTGCGCGGCGCGAGGTGGCCGGAACTGCTTATCCCGGTGCGCAGCGTCGTGCTTGAAGAGGAGGAGCAAACCATAATCCGTCCCCCCGAGGCGGCCGAGAGCGACGAGACGGACGAGGAGGGTCCGCTGGACGCCGAAGGCGACGACTCTATCGATTTTCGATGAAGAGGACCTCTAATCATCGCGGCGTCGCGCTGGTATCGGTGCTGTGGGTCATTGTGCTGCTCAGCATTATCGCCAGCACGCTGGTGGTCACGGTGCGTACCGAATCGACCCTGGCCCAGGAGCTGAAGGCCTCGGCACAGGCCCGGGCCTTAGCCGAGGCTGGTGTGTTCCGCGGCATCTTCGAGCTGCTGAATCCCAAGCAACGGGAGCGCTGGAAGGGCGACGGGCGCGCCTATCGGGTGCGTTTCGGGGGCGGGCGCGTCACTATCCGCTTGCAGGACCAGGGCGGCCTCATCGACCTCAATGCGGCCCGGCGGGACCTCCTCGATGCCTTGCTGCGCGTCAACGGGGCCGAGGAGGACGTGCGCGCGAGCGTCGTCGATGCCATCCTCGACTGGCGCGACGTCAACGATCTGCGTTCCCTGCACGGTGCCGAGGATGACGATTACGTCGCCGCCGGACGCCGCTATGGCGCCAAGGATGGCCTGTTCAACACCGTCGAGGAACTGCAGCAGGTCCTGGGTGTGCGGCCGGCACTGTACCGGCGTATCGCCGCGGCCCTGACCGTGCATTCGCACCAGAACGGCGTGGATGCGCGGGTCGCCCCGCCGCAGGTCTTAAAGGCCGTGTTCATCGGCGATGCGAGCGGCGCGGATCTCGAGACGCTGCAAGAAAACGCCGCTAAGGCCGAGGAGGATGCCAGCCTGGAAAGCCAGGAAGGGGAGCTGGCAGCGGCGCTGGACCGCCGCTTTCTGGTCCGTAGCGAGGGTATAATCTTCACGGTCACCGCCGAGGCGAAGGTGCCGCCCTATGGCGCTGCGCATATCGAGGCGACCGTGAAAATGACCGGGAACGAGGGCGGGCTGCCCTACACAATCATGACCTGGAAAGAGGGCCGGTGAGGGCCGCAGCGTGAACGCCGTGGTGCAACACGGGCTGGGCCGAATCAGCCAGGGACTCAAGGCCGTACTCGGCTGGTGGTGGGGCGAGTTGAGTGGCATGCTGCCGGAACGCTTGCGGCGGTTTGCGAGCCTGGAGCCGGTACGCTGGGTGGTCAGTGCAGACGGCGCCGATCTCGTTATTCAGCACAGCAACGGCGCCGATCCCGAGGCGCAGACGGTCCATCGCGTGCCGCTCTCTGGTAGCGTAGAGGCGCAACGCGCGGCGCTGCCGCCGCTGGCACGGCGCGATCGGCCCGAGGTCATCTTCCGCCTCCCGGCCCGCGCCTGCTTGCGTAAACAGGTGCAGCTGCCGCTGGCCGCGGAGGAGAACCTGCGCGAGGTCCTGGCCTTCAACATGGACCAGCAAACACCCCTCAAGGCCAACCAGGTCTACTACGACTATGCCCTCCTGGAGCGCGACATCGCACAGAAACGCCTGCGCGTCGATCTGCTCGTCGCCCCGCGCGCGGTCGTGGACGAGGCGCTCGCCAAGCTCGGTGCCATCGGCCTGCAGGCGGACGCCGTGGATGCCGAGGGCGCGACCCAGCCGGGTCCGAGCTTCAATCTAATCCCGCCGGGGCAGCGCCGCGAGCAGGCCGCGCCGTTAAAACGGCTGAACCTCACCGCTGCCGTCCTGGCCCTGGGGCTGCTGGCCGCGGGCCTGGCCATACCCCTGGTCAAGGACCACTGGACCGCACTGGCGCTGGGGCAGGCGCTCGCCGAGGCACGCAGCCAGGCGAATGAGGCCGATGCGCTGCGCAAGGACCTCGATGCGCTGGTCGCCGACGCGCGTTTTCTCATCGACAAGAAGAAGTCCACCCCGGTAGCGGTGCAGGTACTGCACGAACTGACCCGGCTGCTACCGGACGATACCTGGCTCTATCAATTCGAGCTGAACGGCGCGGAGATGCTGATCCAGGGCGAGTCCACCGCCTCCTCCGCGATCATCGGTCTGATTGAGGCCTCGAAGATGTTCCGCAACGTGCAGTTTCGTTCGCCGGTCACTCAAAACCGGGTCACCGGCGCCGAGCGCTTCAATGTCTCGGCGGAGGTCACCACGGAGGTGAAGCCGGAGGCGGCGGGGGCCAAGCCGTGATCGAGAGGCTTACCGTCACGCAGCGCCGCGCCCTGGCCCTGGGCCTCGTCATTCTGGCCTTGGGTGCACTCTATGTTGCCGCGGTGGCGCCCGTGCTCAGGCTGTACCGAGAATCCAGTACCGAGCTTGCGGATCTACGCAAGCGGGTCATCGGCTTTCAGCGCATCGCCGCCGGCCGCGAGGCGCTGAAGCGCCAGTTCGATGGCGTGAAGGGCCGGGTGGCTACCCAGCAGCGCGGTTATCTCAAGGGCAAGACACGCTCCCTGGCCGCCGCTGAGATGCAGGAACACGTCAAGCGCATGGTCGAGAGCAACGGGGGTCGCTTGAACAGCATCCAGATCGTGCAGAGCGCGCGGGGAAAAGAGCAAGACGCCCGCGAGCCGGTCACGATCAAGGTGCAATTGACGGGTAGCACGGCAACCGCGCAAAAGGTGTTTCATGCCTTGGAGGCCGGTCAACCGCGCCTATTCGTCGGCCAGGTCTACCTGCGCGGGCGCACGGCCTATCAGGTGCGTCCGGGGCAACCGCAGAACGACGAGCTGGACGTGCGATTCAGCCTGATGGGTTATATTGCCGCGGCAAAGACTTGAGGACTTGTTATGAGACTGGCCGATCTGGCGGATCCCCTCACGGTATGCCTCGCCCTGCTGTGCCTGGTCCTGGGCGGGGTGGTTGCCTATCAGGTCGTGACCCCCTGGACCACGCCCCCGCCGGCCGCGAGCCCCACGGGCCAGGAGCAGGCGGCGCCCTCGCTGAGCGACGATTTCCGCCTGCCCCCCTTGAGCAAGATGAATGAGATCGTGGACCGGCCGCTGTTCCTAAAGAACCGGCGTCCCGCGCCGCTAGCGGCTGCCCCCGCCGCGGCCCTGGCCGGACCGGTTGGGAAGATAGCCGACTATAAGTTGAGCGCCGTGGTCAAGACCCCAGAGCAACAGTTTGCCCTGTTGCGCGGCAATGACAACAAGTTGCACCGCGTGATCCCCGGCCAGGAATTCCAGGGGTGGACCTTACGCGCGGTAGAGAACGAGGCCGCACTCTTTGAACGCGAGAAACAGGAAGAGCGGCTCGCGCTGTTCCGCAAGACACCGGAGAGCTTCAAGCGTGCGGCGGAGCACGCCGCTATCCTCGCGCGCAACGCCCCGCCACAACCGATCCAGGGGCAGCCGCCCAATACGCCGAATACTGCCGGGGTTCCGAATCCAGCCGCGATCCCACCGCCACGGTTCCCCCAGCCCGCACCGAATGCCGCCGCACCGCAGGCGGTGGTCCCGTGAGCGACCGCCGAGTTAGCCTTAAAAAGTCTCAATAAGCTTTTGATCCGATAATTTATTTGTTATGCTTCCCCTGGGCCTATCGGGACCCCTGGGGAGGACATAGCCATCAAACGCCGCTCGCATGCCGCGCCGGATACGCGCTCTGCCGATATCGCACGTTGCGCGGGCCCGGCCGTATTCGCCTGCGTGGCGGTCCTGACGAGCGCCTGCGCCACGCTGGTCGGAGAGCCGCCGACCCCTCCCGCCCCCGAGCCTACGCCGCAAATCACCGTCTCGCCCGCCGAGCCGGAGGCCCCGGCCATGGAGATGATCCCCTTGGGTGACGAGGATGGCGATGGCATCAAGAAGGGGGAAGAAAAGACCAGGGTCGAGATGTTTCCCGGCACCGGGCCGGTCATCAATCCACTGACGACCCGCATGCCGCCCAAACCCGGTAAGACCGCCAGCGGCGAGTACACGCTCAATTTCGAGTCCACCGATCTGCAAGAGGTGGTCAAGGCGATCCTCGGCGATCTCCTCAAGGAAAACTATTTTATCGATCCCAAGGTCACCGGATCGGTCACCGTGCAGACCAGCCGGCCCCTGCGGCGTGACGAGCTGCTGCCGACGCTGGAGAACGTCCTGCGGTTGAACGGGGCGTCGCTCATCCGCACCGAGGGCTTGTATAAAATAGTGCCCTCGGCGCTTGCCGCGCGCGGCTCGGCCTCTGCTTCGGCGCGCCGTACCGCCGCCGAGCGCGGATTCAGCATCCGCGTGGTCCCGCTGCGCTTTATCGCCGCCCGCGAGCTACACAAGCTCATCGAGCCCTTCCTGCCCCAGGACGCGCCGCAACTGGTCGATGAGCAGCGCAATCTGCTGATCCTGACCGGGAGCCGGCTAGAGATCGAATCCGCCATGGAGCTGGTCTCGGTGTTCGACGTCGACTGGCTGAGCGGCATGTCCATGGCGCTGTTTCACCTCAAGAATTCCGATGTCAAGTCCCTGCATGGGGAGCTGGAGAAGGTATTCGGTGCCAAGGACAATCCGCTCGCCACGGTATTGCGTATGGTACCGATCGAGCGATTGAATGCGCTGCTGGTGGTCAGCCCCAGGCCCGCGTACCTGGAGCATGCCCGGGTATGGATAGAGCGTCTGGACCAGGTTGGCGAATCCGTCGAGCCCAGGCTGTATGTCTATCGCGTACAAAACGGTAAGGCCAAGGACTTGGCCGAGGTCCTGGGCGGGATCTTCGGTGCCGAGAGCAAGGGTGGGACGGCCGGGACGGCGCCGCCACCCGAGCTGGCGCCGGGCGAGAGCGCGGCCGAGCTCGAGTCCGACACGCCTGCCGGACCGGAGGGCGCGGGCGGCCCGACCTTGGGTAGCGGGCGGCGCACGGGGCAGGCCAAAAGCAAGGGCGGCGTCTCGGCAGTGGTCGCCAACGAGACCCTGCGCATTATTGCCGACGAGACCAACAACGCGCTCTTGATCCTCGCCAGGCCCGAGGATTACAAGATGATCATGGCGGCCTTGAAGCGGCTCGACATCGTGCCGTTGCAGGTATTCATCGAGGCCAGCGTCATTGAGGTCACCTTGACGGATAATCTTCAATACGGGGTCGAATGGTTTTTTAACAGCCACTTCTTAGGCCACTCAAGCCGTGGTGGCTTGAATCTGGTCCCCGGGGGCGGGAGCGATACATCGGGTAGCGGTAATGGCAACAATGCGTCTAACAACCGGCGTCGAATTGGGTTCGGAGACCTCGGCCTGGCTGCATTAGGCGGGCAGGGATTCTCTTATGGCCTGCTCAATGGTGCGGGCGAGATCTCGCTGCTCATTAGGGCCTTAGCGGAGGAAAGTAAGGTCAAGGTCTTGCAGTCCCCGTCACTCATGGTGCTGGACAATCAAACGGCCTTGATTAAAGTCGTGAATCAGATCCCGGTCGTTACCCAGCAACAGCAGGCTATCCAGTCCCAATCGAACCTGTTGTCTAACGTGGAGTTCAAGGATGCCGGCGTCATTTTGGAGGTCACCCCCCGCGTCAATGCAGGGGGGCGAATCACGTTGGACCTGAACCAGGAAGTCACCGATGTCGGGGCACCGGTAGCACCGTCCGGCAATCGCTCATTCCTGCAACGGAATATCCAAAGTAAGGTGAGTGTGCAAAGCGGCGAGACGATCGTGATCGGCGGCTTGATTCGCGAAAACAAGACCGATAGCGACAGTGGGATCCCGATTCTCAAGGATATTCCGGTGATGGGCGCCCTATTCGGACCGACCGTGGACAATACGACGCGCACCGAGTTGATCGTGTTGCTGACGCCGCAAGCGGTGCGGGATCTAGCCGAATCGCGGGCCGTGACCGATGAGTTCCGTGACCGCTTGCAACAGTTGGAAGCGGTGGCGCCGGGGGGCTAGGCGCGGCCGCGCAGGATGCGTCTTTCTCGATCCAATGCGCTTCCTGAGCAACGACGACAAGCTAATCCGACCAATGGCATGACGGGGAGAACTGTAATGTTGAACGGCAAAACGGCGATCGTGACCGGCTCGACGAGTGGGATAGGCCTTGCAATCGCCAAGGCCTTGGCCGAGGCGGGCTGCAATATCGTCTTGAATGGATTCGGAAACGCCGATGAGATCGAGACGCTGAGGCTGGGACTCGAGTCCGGGCGCGGCGTTCGCGCACTGTATAACGGTGCCGATATGTCCAGGCCGAGTGAGATAGCCGGCATGGTGCAACAGGCGCTCGCCGCCTTCGGCACGGTCGATATTTTGGTGAACAACGCGGGCATTCAGCACGTCGCGCCGATCGAAGACTTTCCCCCGGAGAAATGGGACGCGATCATCGCGATTGACTTGTCCTCGGCGTTCCACACGATTCGCGTCTTGTTGCCGGCCATGAAGGCCCGGCGCTGGGGACGTATCATCAACATCGGCTCGGCGCACGCCCTCGTGGCCTCGCCCTTCAAATCCGCTTATGTCGCCGCGAAGCATGGGCTGCTTGGCCTCACCAAGACCGTGGCGCTCGAAGTTGCGGAGCACGGGATCACTTGTAACGCGATCTGTCCCGGTTATGTGTTCACGCCGCTGGTCGAAGGCCAGATCGACGACACCGCCAAGGCGCGCGGCATTAGCCGTGAGGCGGTGATTCGAGACGTGCTGCTCGCGGCCCAAGCCACCAAGCAATTCGTCAAGCCCGAGGACCTGGGTCGATTGGCGGTATTCCTCGCCAGCGATGCCGCGGCCCAAATCACGGGGGCAGCGCTTCCGGTCGACGGCGGTTGGACCGCGCATTAGCGCCCCCGGAACAGGCGGCGCGGTGAGTACCCCAGGTAAGCCAAAACCCATCAATCTCGCGCTCCAGGGCGGAGGCGCACACGGCGCCTTTACCTGGGGCGTGCTCGATACGCTGCTCGAGGATGAGCGCGTCGAGATCGAGGCCATCAGCGGGACCAGCGCCGGCGCGATGAACGCCGTGGTCCTCGCGGACGGTATGATGGAGGGCGGGCGCGAGGGCGGGCGGCGGGCGCTGGAAGCATTTTGGGTTGCGGTCAGCCGAGCGGCCCTGGCGAGTCCGCTCAAACGCTCCGTCTGGGACATGCTGACCGGGAATTGGAACCTGGATTTCTCGCCCGGCTTTCTGTTTTTCGACCTCCTGAGCCGCGTGGCTTCGCCCTACCAGCTTAACCCTCTGAATCTCAACCCCTTGCGGGATTTGCTGCGGCAGCAGGTGAACTTCGAGCGTTTGCACCGCTGCGAAAGTATAAAGTTGTTCATCTCCGCGACCAGCGTACGTACCGGCAAGGTCAAGGTGTTCAAACACGCGGAGTTATCCGCCGATGCGCTTATGGCTTCCGCGTGTTTACCGTTACTCTTCCAGGCGGTCGAGATCAACGGCGAGGCCTATTGGGATGGGGGCTACATGGGCAATCCCGTGCTGTTTCCGTTTTTCTACCGGTGTCGTCATCCCGATGTCGTCATCGTCCAGATTAATCCGCTTAAGCACGAGGATACACCCACCACGGCGCCGGAGATTATAGACCGCATCAATGAGATCACCTTCAATTCAAGTCTGATCAGCGAGTTCCGGGCGATCGATTTCGTGGCCAGGCTGCTCGATCAAGGAGCGCTGGACGCCAAGCGCTACAAGCGTGTCTTTGTGCACATCATCGCCGCGGATCACGCGCTTGGCACTCTTACGGCCTCCAGTAAACTCAATGCCGAATGGGCGTTTCTACGGCACCTGCACGACATCGGCCGAGCGGCGGCGAGCGAGTGGCTGGACAGACACTTTGAAAGTATCGGCGAACGCTCGACGGTAAACGTTCGGTCGCTGTTTACGTAATAAAGTTCGGTAAAACCCCCGGCGCTGTCGGGGGACTAGGCATGGTTACAACCTCACCGTGACCGCCTTGGTGTCGAGGTAATGATCGAGCACCGCCTCGCCCATCTCTCGGCCCCACCCCGATTGCTTGTAGCCACCGAAGGGCAAGGCGGCGTCGAAGACATTGTAACAGTTGATCCACACCGAGCCCGCCTTGATGCGGGCGGCCAGGGCGTGGGCCTTACTGATATCGCGGGTCCAGACCCCGGCTGCGAGGCCGTAGACCGTCGCGTTCGCCTGCTGAATCAGCTCCTCGTCGAGCGCCTTGAACGGCATCGCCGTCACGACCGGCCCGAAGATCTCTTCCTGCACTACCTTCATCTGAGGCCGGGTATCGACCAGCACGGTCGGCTCCACGAAATAGCCGCCACCTTCGCGTGCCTTGCCCCCGGCGAGGGCTCGCGCGCCTTCGTGCAGTCCGGATTCGAGATAGCCGCAGACCCGATCGCGCTGGACCGCAGAGACCATCGGCCCCATCTCGGTCCGGGGATCCAATCCGGGACCGAGGGTGATCCGCTTCGCGGTCTCGGCCACGCCGGCGACCACTTGCTCGAAGATCCCCTGCTCGACGTAGAGGCGCGAGCCCGCCGCACAGCACTGCCCGTGGTTGAAGAAGATAGCGTTGGCCGCACCGGGAATGGCCGTGTCCAAGTCTGCGTCCTGCAAGATGATGTTCGGCGACTTGCCGCCGAGCTCCAGCGTGACCTTTTTCAGGTCCTTGGCAGCCGCTTGAACGATCAGCTTTCCGACCTCGGTGGAGCCCGTGAAGGCCACCTTGTCCACACCCGGATGCGCGGCCAGCGCCGCGCCCGCGGTCTCCCCAAAACCGGTCACGATGTTGACCACGCCCTTGGGCAGCCCGGCCTCCAGCATCAGCTCGCCGAGCCGCAGCGCCGAGAGGGGCGTTTCCTCGGCGACCTTGAGCACCACCGTACACCCGGTCGCGAGCGCGGGCGCAAGCTTCCAGGCCGCCATCAGGAGCGGGAAATTCCAGGGGATGATCTGGCCTACCACCCCGATCGGCTCGGGTCGCGTGTAGGCGTGATACTGAACCCCGGGGGTATAGAGCACTGCGAGCGGGATGGTCTTGCCGTGGATCTTGGTCGCCCAGCCCGCCATGTAGTGGAACATGTCCGCCGCGAGCGGGACGTCCGCGGCCTTGGCAACGTTGTAGGGCTTGCCGTTGTCCAGGGACTCCAGCTCGGCGAGCTCGGCGAGATGCGCGGAGATCAGGTCTCCGATGCACCAGACCAGCTTGCCGCGCTCGGAAGGGGACAGGCTCGGCCACGGACCGCTCTCGAAGGCCGCGCGCGCTGCACGCACCGCGCGGTCGATGTCCTCGCGATCGCCCTCCGCGGCACGCCCGATCACCTCGCCGGTGGCCGGATTGTAAATGGGGAAGGTCTTGCCGGAGGCTGCCGGCACCCATTGCCCATCGATCAATAGCTTTTTATCTGCGCCGACAAAACTCCGAACCGGTTGGGTTAAAGACATTGCTGCTACGGCTGCGCTCATAATGCACCTCCAAAATTGACTGTGAATGCAGCGCCTGCGCAGGTGCACTCTCGTTGACCGAGCGACTTGCGCGACGCCTGCTCACGTTACCGTGCGCCAGTATAATTCAAGCCTAGGCCGCGGGCGATGACGCCGAGCAGCGGGGCCCCTCCCCCTCGGCGCGTCGCGAGACCTCCTAGCCTGGACGGCGAACGACCTCGACGACGGCCCGCTCGTCCCTCATCTCGGCGAGCACGACACGATCGAAGCGCGCAGTGAGGGTCAAGGCCTTCTGCGCCGCCTCGCGCGCGGGGGCGGTGCGCTCGCCGCCGGCCATCGTGATGACCGGAACCACGTGTGCGTTACCGACGTTCTGGAGGGCGCCGTGCTCGGCGCTGAGTAGGCGCGCGAGATGGCTCGGCGTGATGGCTTGGCCGGGCCTCGCGCCCGTGACCGCGGTGAAGTGCTCCAAGCGGTGCACGACGCGATCGGAGACCGGCAAGCCGAGGGCCTTGGCGGAGAGCACGGGGATCACGGTATGCGTGCCCGTGGGAATGGGCGGCTCGTGCTCGTCGGGCGCCTTGAGGAGCCGGTTGCGCGCGCCGTCGGCCTTGACAAAACAGACATCGAAGCCGGCATGGAGAACGATCTCCTCCAGCGCCGCTCCCGAGAGACCGGCAAACCGCCCGGCTTTCGCCGAGGGCTGCGCGAACGCGACGATGGTATTGCGGCTTAGCGCGTCCCGTACCTGCTCCAGCAGCTCGGCCTCCGGCGCGATGACGACGGCGGAGAGCCATTTCGGGAAGTGCTCCACGTGGGAGGTCGCGCTGACTGCCACGCGGCCGGGATGCTCGGCGGCGAGGCGGTAGAGGATGGTTTTCTTGCCGCCCGCGCCGACCATACAGACGAGCCCCCTACGCGCCTCGAGCAGGTCGAGGAGCCCCTCGCTCTCAGGTCGCCGCACGATGGTTTTCGTCGGGCTGCACGGCCTATGACAGCGACTATGAAGCCGCGACGAACAATGCCACGATGAGCCTTCGTATCGATGCCATGTTTTCCTCTCCTGGTGTCAGTCTACGCAGGTCGGCGATGCGAGTGTAGTCTAAGCCCCGCTACCGCCTCTTGCACCCACGGAGTTGATCGCTCCTAATTTGATCCTACCCGAATTCGTAGTTTCTTGCGGAGGATTCCTCTCGGTTGCCGAACCGAATATGATGCACCCGTCGCGTTGCGGGAGCGTTTTGGTGTATTGGAAAGCGCGGTACGCGGTCGGTTAGCTTGAAGCTCAGGAAACTTAAGCATTGCCGGTTCATGACTGGACCCGCGTCGCGAATCGGGTCGTAGACTGTCAGCTCATAGACATTCTTGAAACAGCGCGAGCCAGTCAACTGCGACTTAATCTTGTCGACGATGTCCTGCAACGGATTTATCGATGCGCCCTTTTTTTCCAACGGAAACGAGATCATCCGTTCAAAATATCGGCCCCAGTCACCCTGCGGCCTCTTGATACGAGGATAGACCTTCTCGAGGTACACGTTGTAGAAATCCGGCGACCCGTGCCGGTCATAGACCGATTTCGGAAAGATGGTATTCGCGACCGTTCGTACAGGCCAATGACCGCGATGACGTAAGAAGGCGTCCACCTCTGAGACTATGGCGCGATCAATTGGTGATTCAAGGAGCGGATCCTCGATATCAATAATCACGTTGTGAGCTTCGTGGCCTC
>JBOIDW010000453.1:0-8357 GCA_050740655.1 Gammaproteobacteria bacterium
GCTGCCGCCGTGCGAGGTGCAACAGATAAAAACCACCGCCCCCGATCCCCGAGGCGTAAGGTTCGACGACGGCCAAGGCGGCCGTGACCGCGATCGCGGCATCGAAGGCATTACCGCCCGCGCGCAATGTCTCCGCTCCCGCCTCCGTGGCCAGTCGGTGAGCGCTCGCCAGCGCAGCGCCTTGCGGCGCGACCCCCGCCGCGATTGACGCATCAATACACCCCAGCCATAACAGCAACCCCACAGCCGAATGTCGATGGAACCTGGTGTTCATTGGAGTCCCCCCAGTGGCCCAGTGTTACGCTTGAGCGATGGCCCCGTTATCGGAGGAGAGTATCCCGCCCCGGTCCGACGCAACAGGTCCTGTTGCAAGACCGCGTTGAAATTCCTATGTTCACAGTTCCCTCCGATCCAACCCCGAAGCTCGCTCACATCCCCGCCCGGCCCCTTCAGGTAAGCATCATTGCTAGCCAAAGGGCATTGAATGTCCTATCCTTTGCTCCTACCGCGGACGCCTTGAAGATGCCGAGTATCGTACTAGAGCACATCAAGGGCGAGGAGGTCACCAATCGCCTTGCCGAGGCATTGGAACTCGATCCTGCCGGCACCTATCGGGTGACCGTACAGATCGAGGATGAAGGGCTGGCGAACACGACCTCCTTGCCGGAGCTGGCCAAGCTCCTGAGCAGACGCGCCCAGTCGAGAGGACTGACCCCCGAGCGACTCAGCGATCTCCTTGATGACGACGCCTGAGCGCTACGTCATCGACACGAATGTCCTCATCAGTGTCCTGCTGTTCTACGATTCCGTACCCGGTCAGGCCGTAACCAAGGCCTGGAGAACCGGGGTGCTGCTCCGGTCCGATAGCACCCTCTCAGAGCTTGCGCTGGTTCTGGAACGACCCAAGTTCGATCGCTACCTGACGCGCTACGAGCGCGCGATTTTTCTCCAAAGATTCATCCAGGACACCGTTCCTGCGAACGCACCACCCGGGATCGTGGCAAGCCGCGACGTGAGAGACAACAAGTTCCTGGATCTTGCCGTGGCCGGTCAAGCTGCTTGCATCATCACGGGCGATTCCGATCTGCTTGACTTGCATCCGTTTCGCGGGATCCCGATCCTGAGCCCTGCGCAATTCATCGGGCGGCCGGGGCGTAACGCGAGTCTCTTCCCCGAGAGCAAGCGTATGGTGCGTGTCCGCGCCAATCATTGCAGATAAGATTGGGTGCGGCTCTTTTAGAACGACGCAAACGGAGAACAGTTTAGTCCATTTAGACTTCGTTTTTGGATGCTCCAGTCCTAACCGACTCTTCGAGACATCGATTGAAGCGGCGTATTCATGTTCTGACGGGCCGTTGCACCTATGTCGATCTGACGACCGTCGACGAAGGACTCCCGTCCTGGAGCAAGAGCTGGCCGGCCTTTCGCCCGCCCCGCGGCGGGGTCCGTAACGACGCCGCTCCTCCCGATTACGGTACGAAAACCGCCTGCCGCCGGCGGTGATCCGCAGGGTCTTTCCGGTACTCTGAAGAACTCCGGCCACCCCGCCGCACAGCGCCATGCAGGCGCCGGATCCGCGTCCCCGACACCGCGCGCACGCCGTTGGAAATGCTTCCCGCTAACCGCTACACTGCCGGCCGCATGCCTTTCGGGGGGGCATCGACTAAAGCCGGTCCACTATAACGCTCAAGCACTTGCCTATGAAGCACGCCTTAAGCACGTTTATTCAGGGTCTCTTCCCGGCGTTCCGCCGCGAGCCCCGGTACAACGGAGACACGCAAGAGCCCGCGCTGGACCTGGCCGGGGAGCTTGGCAAGGTGCAGCGCGGGTTGCGGCGTTTGAGCCTCGCTAGCGATCAGAATAATGATCTGCTGCGCGGGCTTAGCGGCCGGTTTCAGGACCTGAGCCAGACCGTGTTGCAACTGAGCGGTGTGAGAAAAGGGGCGGTGGTGCTCGATGAAGGCGTGTTGCTTCAAGCCCTGGACCGGCTCGAGCAGGCGCGCGCGGCGCCGGCACTGCCGATGGCGACCTATGACCTGCTGGATTCGGTACGGGCCTCGCTGCTGGTAGCGGCGCGCTGGCAAGCGGTCGCCGAAATCGGCGCGCCGCCCGAGGGTATCCAGGTCCGCATTGCCGAAGTCTTGCCGGACGCATCGCAGACCGGATTTCGCATCGAGCAGGTCCTGGAGCAAGGTTATCTGCGGGCGGATGGCAGCCTGCTGCGCCCGGCGGTGGTGATCGCCATGGGCTCGCGTCCAACGAATTGAGGACGGGCCAAAGACCTTTGGAATTATCGACTCCGGAAATGGCGGGTGTGTTAGCCGCGCCGTTTGCGGCGTAACGCACCGACTCGGCCAGCGTAGCGGGCCTCCATATTAAGCCGTACTCCAAGGGGTCGGCTTACGGCCGACGGGTTGGTGGGTTACGCCGCAAACGGCGCGGCTAACCCACGCTACATTGAGGTTTAAGCGAGAGACGCGTGTGAGTTGATGGGAGTCGTTTTATGCAACGATCAAGGTGTGAGTAATTATAGTTATGCAAGCACCCGCCTACGGTATCGATCTCGGCACTACCAATAGCTGCATTGCGCGTTACACGCCGTCGGGGTTCGAGGTCGTCCCCATCGACGAGCGGCCGACCGTACCCTCCGTGCTGGCCTGGAGCGGCCAGGAATGGCTGGTGGGACAGCGCGCCGCCAACCACGCCATGCTAGACCCCCTGCATGCGGTGCGTTCCATCAAGCGCCACATGGGCGACGCCGACTACAAAGTTCAACTCGGCGGCGCGGAACTGACCCCGATCGAGGTCTCCGCCAAGATACTCGCCTATCTGAAGGTCCAGGCCGAGGCCAAGACCGGGGATAGCATCACCGAGGTGGTGATTACCGTGCCGGCCTGGTTCAACGAGCCGCAGCGGCGTGCCACCCTGAGCGCCGGAGAGCGCGCGGGGCTCAAGGTGTCGCGCATCATCAACGAGCCCACCAGCGCCGCGCTCGCCTTTGAGAGGGCCGGAGAGGCCCATGCTTATGACGCCGAGGAGCGCTGGCTGGTCTACGATCTGGGCGGCGGTACCTTCGATGTCTCGGTGCTGTCGGTGTCGGGGACCATGAAGGAGGTGCTCGCCTCCTGTGGCAATACCTATCTCGGCGGCGACGACTTCGATCACCGCATCTGCCTGTACCTGGTGGACTGGCTGCGCGACCGCTATAGCGTCGATGCCGCGGGCGACAGGGTGGTCATGGCGCGGCTCCGCCACTTGGCCGAGCAATGCAAGATCCGGCTCTCTACCGAGGTCGAGGCCCCCATCCAGGCGTTCCTCCACGTCGAGGGCCGGGAGCTGGAGTTGGCGATGACGCTCACCCGCCAGCAATTCGAGGCCATGATCCATGACTACGTGGAGTCCACGATCGCCAAGGTCCGCCAAGCACTGGATGAGGCGCGGGTCGAGATTGGGCAACTCAACCGCGTGCTGCTGGTCGGCGGCTCGACGCGCATCCCCCTGGTGCAGCAGCGTGTGTCCGCAGAGGTCGGGGTTGCGCCCGAGGCCTATGTGGACGTGGATCTATCCGTGGCCCTGGGCGCCGCCGCGCAGTCGGCGCTGGGTCAGGGCTTGAGTTGCGCGCAGATCGTCGTCGATATCTCCCCGCACGCCTTGGGGATAGCCGTATTGGGTGATGAGGACGTGCAGCGGATGCAGGCCCGCGCCCGTGGCGCGCTCGAGGCGGAAGACGAGGAGGAGGATGGCAAGGCCTGGATAGCGGACGGCCAGCCGCTGACCTTCGCGCCGGTGATCCGCAAGAATGCCCGGCTACCGGCGAAATTCGTCGAGGAGTTCTATACCGTGCAAAATGGGCAGGAGGGCCTGGACGTGCGGGTCTACCAGGGCGAGTCGCGGAATAACCTCGAGAACGTCTTCGTCGGCTCGTTTTTCGTCTCCTTCGCACCCAAACCGGCGGGCTCGCCCGTACATATCGGCTTCGAGTATGACCAGAGCGGGTTGGTGCGCGTCTCGGTCGCCGAGCAGGGCAGCACCAAGGTCTTGAAATCCTACACCATGGACTTGAAGCGCTCGGCGGACAGCAATACCGAGGCGCGGGCGGGGCGGGCCGGATGGCACCCGGCAGACGATCCGGATGAGGAGGACGGTGATGATCTCGATGATGCGGCGGATCGGGACGAGTCGTCGGTGTCCAATTATCTCATCGAGCAGATCGAGCGCCGATTGGCTGCCGGCGCGCCGGATGCCTACCCGGAGATCCGATCGGCACTGGTGAGCTACCGGCAGTTGCTGGCGGCGGGTGACGATGCGGCAATCGACTCCGTAGAGGAACGCCTGTATGCCTGGATCGAGGTAGATAGGGGGGCGATCGCGCCCGACTCCAGCGCTGGCTAACGATCCTGATGACCCGCGTGGGTCGAAACCAGCAGAACCACTGAGTTGCCGCCGTGGGCCGTAAGAACGATCGCGAACGCCAAAAACGCCAGCAAAAGCGCCAGGATCGCCACCGGCACAAGCGCGCCGGTGCGCAATCCCCATCTTCGATAGGCCGGTACGAACCGCGCCAGGCGGCGACGGCCTGTATCTCGATGTGCCGGGCGCTGCTTGAGGACTTCGAGCCTCTGGATGAGGGCTTACGGCGCAAGCTGGCCGAGTCGAGTGCCGATCGGGATGGCATCTGGGCGCGCGTCGTGCTCGGACTGGACGCGTTCTTGTGCGAGGGCAAGGCTTGGCCGGTTACCTGTGGCGAGCTGCATCCGCTACGCGCGGCCTTCGAGCGGGAGGGGGCGGAGGACGTCTACACCCGCTTGTGGGCCTTGGGCCTGACGAACGATCCGCAGACCTATGCGCCCGGCGCGGCCGGCAACCCCATTTCGAAGGCGTTGGAGGAGGACCACGCCTGCCGGCTGGGTTTCGCCTTCTGGCGTTTGCGCGCCTGTCTGACCGAGGAGGCGCTCGATGCCAACCCCGCGCTCGCAGCGATCAAAGCCAGCGTTATCCGCGGCGTGTACACCATGGCGACCGCCAAGCGATACATCAAGCTCCTGGAGTCCGCGCTCAACTCCATTCGGTCCCAACGCCGAACGCGCAAGGGCGCTCCGTCCAAAGCAGACCAGCTCGCCGCGGACTACACGGCATTCATCGCCAAGCACGCGTCCGAATACGGCAAGACCGGCTGGTGGTGTTGCGGCGGTGTCTTCTTGCGCGAGGTCTTCCACAGACACGCGTTGCGTACGGGCGCACAGTGCTTACTGGACTATCCCGTGGTCCTCAAACAACTGTACGGCATTTCGGTCCCGGATGCCTGGCGCAGCGACCGCGCGCGTGCGGCCCGGGCCCTGCGCGGCATCCATTACCAGTCCTCCAGTTCGGAATGGTCGTTCTTTCTTTCGCAGAATCTCGCGCGCGAGCAACTGCCCTTCGAGGCGCGCGTGCGCTACGAGATTGCCGGCGTCAAGCTACTGCTCGCCCGTGCCACCGGCATCCCCATCGACGTCTCGGTACAGGAGGCGCGCAGTTTCTACACGGCCTTCGAGCATCTCCTGGCGTTGCTCGCCCATGGCGTGCCACCGGAGGGCCGCCACTTGTCCGCCTTGCTCGATGCATTGCTGTTGGATTTTTACGTCGAGAGCGTCCGGAAGCTGCAGTGTTATCAATTGAACCTCGCCGTGACCGAGGCGTTCATGAAGCGCCACCCGGGCGATTACCGGCTGGCCTGTCTGTTCGTCACGGGCGCTCTGATGTCGGGGCATCGCGAGCGCTTGCAAACGCTGGCCGGCAGGCAGTTACGCCGCCACGTCGATCCCGGGCTTTACGCGCGCTGCGCGGAGGTCTGGCAGCGGCGCCCGGGGAGCGAGGCGGGTCGCCACCTGCTCTTCGATCCGCTCGACAAGGAGCAGCGGAAACACTGTCTCACGCAACTCGCCGCACGCGCCCTGCGTTCGGCCGCCTCGCTCGCCGAATGCCACTTGGCCTTGGACCATCTGCTGCCCCATTTCGACCGCGACAGCTTCGTCTATGCGGACCTGCGCCGGGGCGCCGCGTTGGAGAAGGAGCTGGTATTCTTCGGCGTGCTGATCGCCGCCCGGCAGCGCGTCGAGCTGCCTACGCTAAGCTACGCGCAGCTCCTGCAGTTCATCGGCTTTGCCAACCAACTTGCCGGTCAACTGCCGCCTACCGCTGCACTCACCGCTCAATTTTTCGAGCAACATCCTCTGCTATGGTTCGATACGCGGGATGGGGCGAGGCGGCTACTGGCGTTGGCCGAGGGTACACGGGCAGGTCTGTTCGATGCATTTCGTCCGCTATTCAAGCGCTGGCTGGGCGAGGTCCGAACCGCCGCCGGAGAGGCACCGGCCGACTATCAACGCTTGGCACGGGTTTTAGGCCGGCGCGGTTATCGCGTCGATCCCGATCAACCGCAAGCGCACCGGCGCCCGCGGCAGTCGGGTCGGAGGCAAGCGGGCGACGGCCGTCAATTGGGGCTATTCGATGCACCTGACGCGTGAAGAGGCGCTGGCCGTGCTGGCCCTGCAGGCCCAGCCCGATGCCGATCGAGACACGGTGCAACGCGCCTTCGAACGTCTCGCCAGGCGCTATCCCCAGCAGCAGTTTCCGGAGCGCTTTCGCCAACTCCTCGAGGCACGCGACCTCATGCTCAACGCCGATCGGGAATGGCGCGAGCAACTCGAGAGCGGCACCCTGGACCTGTCCTGGGCGCTCTCTTATCTTCCGGACGACCCGTTTTCCAGACTGCCGCAGCCCGGCGATCGAGAGGCGCTTCAGGCCTGCCTGCGCCGCGCCTTTCGCGGTGAGCCGCTCGGTGAGGATGTCAGCCAGGATGCGTTGATGCGGTTCATGGAAAAGGTCCTGAAGCCGTAGGCAAGCTCCAAGCACTCGAAGAAATCCCATCGTGCGCAGCACCCCTGCTCCACGCCTTCGATAGGTATTCCGGGCGACGACGCAGTCCCCGGAACCTAGCCCAACCGGTTTGAAATTGCCGCCTCCATAGAAATCCCGTTGTTCAAGCCTTAAGATCCGAGCATGTACACCAGGGCTCGCAGGTTCGTCATGAGATATCCGATTCCGGCAGCCCTGTGCGTCATCCTGTCTGTTTTCTCCATTATTCAGACGTCAACTGCGGCGGGATGCGCCTGCGAGAAGGCCGTGGTCATCGGACGGGTGGAAAAAGTCGTGATGCAAGACGTGGGAATAAAGCTCACGGCACGCATTGATACGGGCGCGGGTGTCTCCTCGATCGATGCCAAGATCCTCGAGATCAAGCCCGCCACAGACGGTGCGGCCGAGACAGTTGTATTCGAAATCGAGGACGATGAGGGTAAGGCCAAGTCCATGCAGCGAAGAATCGTCGAGTGGGCGGAGATCAAGGGCAAGGGTACTAAGAAATTGGCTCGGCGCCCGGTCGTGACCGTGGATTTCTGTTTAGGCGGCAAGCGGCTCGAAGGGAGGATCAACCTCACGGACCGCAGCAGATTTCTTTATCCGGTGCTGATCGGCCGGAACATCCTCAAGACCGGAGATTTCCTCATCGATCCGCGTAAGAAGTTCATGATCAAGCCGGGTTGTTGAACCGGTTGGGTCCGGTCCGACCATCGCGAATCGGTGGGTGATGTGCTCGACGCATGGTCCGATGAGTCTTCGTCCTCCCTTCTTTCGACAAGCTCAGCGCGTACGGCTTGACAGGTCATAGGGCCCAAGCCGTCGTATCCCAGCCTGGGGCAAGGCCGGTACGGTAACTTGCCTCCCTGAGGGGCCGGAATGATAGCTAGGAAACGCCCCGTATCGGCACGCGGGCGTCGAGACCCCTGTTTCCCGGCGCGCTGGGGTCCCGCCGGTGCTCGCCGGTGCTCGCCTGCTGCCGGACATCGCCGGCATCGACACCAGCGTCTTCCAAGGGCTCGCAAGCATTGTTAGAATCTTCCATTCCCGCATACGTTCGTGTTAAACGGCAGGAGAAAGACAGTGCGAAATCATCCTCAAGACCTTGGGACTTTCATGGGAGTAAATTACTAGCCAAACATATTTGAAATTCGAGGTACCTCTCCAAGTTCCCTGTCCCTCCGGAAGAGGCACCGTCTTGTCTCCCTCTCCCACAGGGAGAGGGTTGGGGGTGAGGGGATCAGAATAATCGACGCATGTGTTTGATTTGATTCCCCTCATCCTAACCTTGCATCCTTGTATCTTTCTTTTTTATGGATTCTTATTATTTGGGGTTGTGGATAATATGTGGGTATCAGGGAAGATATCCAACATATCCACAACCCTTGGTTTCAGTAAAAATATTGAGGCATAGTGTTGTAATGGACGTGGTAGACCGATGCGTCCTTGGGACTCTGATC
>JBOIDW010000454.1:0-2361 GCA_050740655.1 Gammaproteobacteria bacterium
TTTCTCATACACGCTGCCGTTGTACGTCTCGACCAGGACCGGGCTGTCCCATACCCCGGTGGCTATCTGGTAGATCCGCGACCACAGGTTCCAGCGCGTCCCGTCATGCTCGCGCCATACGGCCATGGCATGGCCGCGCTCGTCCAGGGCAATCTTCGGATCGCCCACCGGGCCGGCGCCGGCATGCAGCGCTTGCGGCGCACGCCAGCTGCCGCGGTAATAGCGCGCCCAGAGCGTTTTCCCGGTTTGCCATATCAGCATGCGTTCTCCGCGGGTAGTGACCGCCATGTCCTCGGCCGAGCCGATGGGAATTGCGGCTTGCCAACTACGGGTTCCGGGCGTCGCCGAGACTTCCATCGAGGCCGGCGCGGCACCGCTGTTGTTGGTCGCTACCACGATGTAGTAATAGCTGGTGCCGTTACTCAGCCCGGTATGGATATAGGGGCGCGTAATCTTAGTCAGCTTGTTGCCGTTCAAGGGCGTCACACCTGGGCTGGTGCTCCAATAGAGATCGTAGGAGACAGCCGCGGGTACGGGTGTCCAATCCAGGGTAATTTCGCCCTCGCCGGGCACGGCCCAGAGATCCGATACCGCAGTTGGCGCGGGCTCCGGGGTTAGCGGATCGGTCCCGTCAGCGTATTCTTGGGCGTTGGTCAGACCGTCACCGTCCGGATCCGCGCTGCCATCGTAAAGGCTCGTTGAGCCGAAATGAATGATCTCCCAGCCGTCGGGAAGGCCGTCGTTGTCGCCGTCGGCGATGAGATCGAGCACTGCGATCGCGACGGTATCGCTGGCGCTAAGTCCCGAGGGATCGGTGACGGTCAGCTTGAATTGCAGGGTGGCCGCGGTGCTTGAGGTGGCCAGCGTGAAGGCGGGCTTGGGCTTGGTGCGATCATCCAGGGTTACCCCGTAACCCGCGGTCTGTGTCCACAGATAGGTTAGGGATGAACCGTCCGGATCACTGCTACCCGATCCGTCCAGCACGACGGTCTGGCCGGCTACGACCCGTTGATCGGGTCCGGCAGCCGCGATCGGAGCGCGGTTGGCGCTGATCCGAACCGATACGGTGTCGCTCGCGCTATCGAGATCGCTGTCGGTCACCGTCAGTTGGAAGGACACGGTCGTGTCCACCGCCACCGAAGGCGCCGTGAAGGTCGGCCGGGCCGTATCGGCAGCGGTCAAGCTGACCGCGGTGGCGCTCACTTGGGTCCAGGCATAGCTCGCGATGCTGCCGTCCGGATCGCTCGATTGGGAACCATCCAGGGTCACGACTTGGCCGATGTTCGCGTCCCTATCCGCACCCGCATCGGCGACCGGCGGTGCGTTGGTCTCGGCGCTCGCGATCTGGTGGCTGCCGAGGTAGATGTATTCCTTGCCGTAGGTCGTGGCGCCGGTATATTCCCCCAGCAGCTGTCCGGTGCGACCATAAACGAAGCCGGTTACCTCGCCGTTCGGCCCGGTGCGGCGCATGCGGTTCCCCGCGGCGTCGTAGTCGAAGCTGTGGGTGGAGATACTTAAGGTCCCCCCCAGGTACTGCGATACCGGCACACTGCGCAAGTGACCGGCATCGTCATAGACGTACTGTTGATCCTTGAGCAGGGAGCCCGATGTGCCGGTGCCCAGGATCTCGGTGTCTGAGCGCACGTTACCGTAGGCATCGTGAGCGTACCAGGAGCGCGTGGCGTTGTTGTGGATGACACTGCGCAAGCGCAGCGCGTTGTAGTCCAAGACGTGGCTTTCCGCGCCCTGCGTCATCAGGGTCAGATTGCCGAAGGCGTCGTACTCGAAGCTCCCCGCGCCCCAACGGCCCTGGGCACTCGTCAGCCGATTGAGCGCATCATGCCCGAAGGCGCGGTCCTCGGCGGGGTTCAAGGGATCGCTCAGGCCGAGCACGTTGCCGAGCGCATCGTAAGCATAATGGAGCTCCGCAAGCCCGTGGTGCAGAAACTCGGAAATCCACTGCCGCTCGTTGAGCGTGATGTCGGTCAGCTCGCCGTTGGCATAGTTGATCCGGGCGAGCTGGCCCGAGGGATGATAGCTCACCCCGCTCAGGTAAGGCGCGGCCTGGGTCGGGCGGCCGAAGGCATCGGGGAGGTAATCGACCACCCGCCCCGAGGGGTAGGTAAGCGTTGCCAGGCCGTCGAGCGCGTCATAGGTGAAGGTGAGCGCATAGGGGACGCCGTCGAGCGTCAGTACCTTTTCGATGAGATTGTCGTTTTCGTCATAACGCTGATCAATCACCGCGTGGCTGTTCGTGAGCTTGGTGAGATGCCCATCGGCATCGTAGCGCTTGGTGACATCGGGGGCGCTGCCCGGATAGTCGATGAACACCTGGCGGTTGAGAGTATCGTAAGTGTAGGC
>JBOIDW010000455.1:0-9474 GCA_050740655.1 Gammaproteobacteria bacterium
CCCTGCGGGTCCTGGAACACCCGGTGGGGATGCCCCGCCACAGTGTCTTCCACGTCCGCTACGCGATCGATGCCGAGTACATCGGTCCATTGATCGATCAGCTCCGCGGCGTTCACCGGTGCCACGGTGGGGTCCGCATCGCCGTGCCAGATCGAAACCGTGGGCCAGGGCCCCGGGTGGGCGCTCGCGGCGCGCACCAGTGCGCCCCACCTGGCCGGCGTGAGGTTTTTCCCGGGCCGCATACACTGGTTGAGCGCCTCACTCGGGCTGGTAGCACACCGATAGGGAAGGCCGGCGATGATAGCCCCGCCGGCGAAGACTTCGGGATAGGTTGCGAGCATGACCGCCGTCATGGCCCCGCCGGCCGAAAGCCCCGTCACGAAGACCCGCTGGGGATCGATGGCGTGATCGGTCACCATCCGCTCGATCATGGTCTTGATGGACCGCGCCTCGCCCTGATCGCGACCGATGTCACCCGGCTCGAACCAGTTGAAGCAGGAATTGAAGTTGTTGGATGGCCGCTGTTGGGGTAGCAGCACGGCGAATTGCAATCGATCAGCGAGCCCACGCCAGCCGGTCTCGTCATCGTAGCTCGCGGCGCTTTGGGTGCAGCCGTGCAAGGCGACCACCAGCGCCCGGCGCGCGGGCAGGTTGTCGGGGACATATTCGAACATCCGCAGACTACCAGGATTGGGAGCGAAGACGGAGACCTCGCTTAGCGTGGCCCCGTATGCTGCACCCGCAAGCCCTAGCCACATAGCGGCTGATTTGACCCACAGTCCGCGGTAGAACCCGGCATGTCGATCGGTCGGGCCACGGAATCGATCCGAGCGCACTACCGTATTCATGATGTTCCCCTCCGATGCGACTATGTCATGGGCGAGCGTTGCGCGCAACGCACTGCACATTCGTCCGGCAATTCGGTTGCCAATCGTTGTGAGCTCGCTCAATCAGGGGACTTGCGCTTCGCCAGCATAGGACCGTGTTTGAACACCGGCACCGCCATGGGGCGGATCGCCGAGCCATGCACCGTCGCGAGACGCTTGCAACGCCGAACCGAATGAATTCCCGCGAGGATAAGAATCGCAGGCACCCTTTTTCGTCAGGAGCGAAGATACGACTGAACCGGTCAGGCGTCAAACACGCACAATCTCGGTACGATACTCCCGATGCCTGGATAGCCGCCGCCGTGCTGGTTCGCGGGCTTAGGCCGGCCGAGGGTACAATAGCTGCGTCCGCCTCCCGCGGGCCTATCCGAATGATCCATGCAAGGCATCGCGTTGCGCGGCATCGCCCCCACGCTCTGGCACCTCGGTTCCCGGTGCGTACCGCTCGTCGCCGTACTAGCCTGGACGCTGCGCCTGGCGTTGCCGCCGCTACTGAGCGACGCCGGGCGTATCGAGCTTGGGCTGGAGCAGTTGCTCGGCCGGCCGATCGCCGTTGCCGGGGTCACGTTTGCGTGGCGCGGGTGGCGTCCGGCCCTGACGCTGAACGACTTGCAGGTCCTCGATCGCGCCGGCAGGCACGCCTTGCTGCGCTTCCGCGAGGCGGAGGGCCAAGTCGATGTCCTGGCCTCGCTGTACCGGGGCCATCTGCAGCTCGGCAATCTGCGGCTGTCCGGGGCCCGCTTCGGTCTGGTGCGGGGGGCTGACGGCCGCGTGGCGGTCGAAGGGATCGAGGACTCCGGGGACGACGTATTGCGCTGGTTATTGGCACAGCCCCGGCTGCGCCTCGAGGCGCCGCTCGTCCCCTGGCGGGATGTGCGTAGCGGCCAGGGTCCATGGGACCTCGGCGAGGTGTGGATCGCGTCGGAGCGCCACGGGCAGGAACAACGGCTCCAGATCGGTCTGCGCCCGCCGGAGGCGATCGGCGGACCGATCATGGGCTGGTTGATCGCTACCGATGACCTATTGCGCGGCGGGGGGTCCGGGGACTTCTATCTGCGTGCGCAGGACCTCAAGCTCCACACCTTCAAGCCCCAGCTTGCGCAGGGACTGACCGTTGAGGAGGGCTCGCTCGACCTGCGTACTTGGGGCCGCTGGCAGGGAGGCCGCTTGCGCACAGCGGTGGGCGCGGTAGACCTGGACGCGGCCCGGCTCGCTGCCGGCGACAGCGAGCTTCCCCTTGCGCGGCTGGCAGGCCGCTTCCAACTCGTGCGGCGGAACAGGGGGCGTTGGGACCTGGGCGTCACTGAACTGCGCCTAGGGGAGGGTAAAACGGCCGCGCCCGCGACGCTGCGGATGAGCGTCATCCACGAAGACGCCGGACGGCCGGCACGCATCCTGGCCCATGCCGATGCACTGGGCGCCCCGTGGCTGGCGCTGCTCCAGCCCCTCATCGCAGGCCAGGGACACAGCGGTCGCTCCGGGCTTAGCGCGAGCGGTGAGTTGCGTGACGTATGGCTGGCCTATCGGCCTGGGCGCGCGGATCCGGGCCGCTATTATGTCCGCACCGAGGTCACCGGTGTCGGCTGGACGGGACTGCCGGGTTGGCCCGATGTACAGGGACTGAACGGCCGTTTGGAGGCGGATGCCGGGGCCGGGCGGCTGGTGCTGGCCCGCGGGCCGGCGCGGGTCTCTCTGGGTCAAGTGATGGAGCATCCGATCGATCTGGATGAGCTGGGCGGGGAGCTGCGCTGGCGGCGCGACGCAGGACAGTGGCGGGTTACGAGTCCGGCCCTCCGCGTGTCCAATCGGGACCTGTCGCTGAAGGCGGCGGGGAGTGTGCGCGGTGCGGCCGGCGAGTCGCCGAGTGTCGACGTGGTGGTGCAGGTCGCTGGCGGCACGGTCGAGTCGGCCTACCGCTATCTGCCGCGTAGCGTGCCGGAGGGGGTCAGACAGTGGCTGGCCCGGTCGCTGCGGGCCGGCACGGTCACCGGCGGCGGCTTGGTATGGCAGGGACGGCTGGCGGATTTCCCCTATGACGCGCGCCAGGGGTACTTCCTCGCCGAGCTCGCCGTGCAGGATGGCGTGCTCGACTACCATGCGGCTTGGCCGCGTATCGAGGCGCTTACGGGCGTGGTCACCTTTGAGGGCCGCGGCATGCGCATCCGCGCGCAGCGGGGCCTGGTAGCGGGTGCGCGCATTGGGGGCGCCGAGGCGGATATCGCAGACCTGGCCGGCAGTCCGGCGCGCCTCCTGGTGCGCGGACAGGCCCGCGCACCGGCCGTAGCGGGGCGGGAGTTCGTGCTGCACAGCCCGCTCCAGGACCGCCTCGGCACGCGGCTCGAACCGGTGTCGGCCAGCGGCGATCTGGGCCTGGACCTCGAGCTGGATATCCCCCTAGGCGGTGCGGCCGGCGAGCCCAAGGTCGCGGGCACCCTGGAGTTGCTAGGCAACGGTCTGCGCGCCGAAGGATTCGATTTATCCCACCTGCGCGGCAAGCTGTCGTTTTCGGACGGCGACCTGTCGGGCAACAGGGTGCAGGCCGAGCTCCATGGCCTGCCGGTCACGATCGATCTATCGAGCCGGGATCAGGGCGCGGACAGCGTAGCGACCTTGAGCGGCCGGGCCAGCCGCGCGTTTATCGAGGCGCGCCTCATAGAGCTCGCCCCGGCGCTGCGGGATCACCGGGCGTGGCTGGACGCGGTACAGGGGGAGACCGACTGGCAACTGCGCTGGACGGCCTCCGGGAACGGTGCCAGCGCAAAGGGTGCGGTACGCCTGTCCTCCGATCTGCGCGGATTGCGGCTCGCCCTGCCGGCACCACTCGGGAAACCGGCCGGCGAGGGCCGGCGGTTCGAGGTCCGTGCCGGCTTGCCGTTGCAGCGCGACGCGGCGCTGGAGCTGTCTTACGGTAACGTCCTGAACCTGAATCTATATCCAGGCGAGGCGGAGGGTCCCTGGCGGGTCCACGCGCGGCTGGGCCAGCGCCGCCCCGCCATGGCGCCGGATGCGCCGGTCTGGGTGGGCGGCAACCTGGAGGCGATCTCGATCGATGAGTGGGTCGATTTCCTGGGCCAGGGGCAGGGGGCCGGCCGATTCAAGCTGCCGGCCGGGGCCGTGCTCGATGTCATCGCCTCGCGCATCGAGGTCTCCGGCTTCCGCTTCGATCGCGTGCACGTCAAGGCCCGGTCCGATGGGCAGCGATGGAATCTACAGCTCGACGGACCCGATGCCAGCGGTAGCGTGCAGGTGCCGCTGCGTGCCGCCGAAGGGACGTTGGAAGCAGCGCTCAAATGGCTGAGACTCAAGCCGGTCGCGACCAGGCATGCCTATGACCCCGATCCCCGCCGACTCCCCGCCGTAAAGCTCTACTGCGCGGGCTTCAATTACGATGGCATCGATCTCGGCGAGCTCAGCCTCAAGGCGCAGCCCGGCGGGCGCGGCTTGAGTGTCTACGACACCTCGTTTTCGGCCCCCGGCCTCCAAATCAAGGCCCTCGGGATCTGGGAGATCGAGCGCGCAACGCATAGTTCGCGCTTCGACATCGAGGTGCAAAGCACCGATCTGGGCAAGCTGCTCGGACGCTTCGGCTATCAAACCGCGCAGATCGAAGGCGGCGAGACCCGCCTGCACCTGCACGCGCGCTGGCCGGGACGCCCCTCGGATTTTGCGTTGAGCGAGCTCGACGGTAGCGTGGAGCTGGAGGTGAAAAACGGCCAATTGCTGGACGTCGAGCAGGGCATGGGCCGAGTCTTCGGGCTGCTCAGCGTCAATGCCTTATGGCGACGCTTGCGCCTGGACTTTTCCGACGTGTACGAGCAGGGCTTGGCCTTCGACCGGATAGAGGGGGCGTTTCTGGTGGATAACGGCGATGCCTACACCAACCGCCTCACGCTGCGCGGACCCGCGGCCAGCATCGAGCTGAGCGGCCGTACCGGGCTGGCCAAACGGGACTACGACCAGACCATCACCGTAACCCCGGCGGTGGCCGGCAGTCTCCCCGTCGCTGGGGCCTTCTTCGGGCCGGCGGGCCTGGGCGTCGGCGCCGCCGTGCTGCTCGCCGAAGGGATATTCGACGCTATCCCGGAGAACATCGATAGGGTGTTCAGCCGTCATTACCATCTGACCGGTAGCTGGGAGGACCCCCGCTTGCAGCGGATCGATACCGAGGAACTTAGAAAGCGCGCGTCTCCTAAGGTCCCGCTGGGTATGCGCTGAAGCCGGCCCTACGGCAATCGGGATCATTGCCCGAATGTAAATAAGTCACAGACTGCGCTCCTCTTGGTGATCTATAACTGCCGATACGTCCCGGTTTGAGTCGCCTCTGGCGCTGGGTGCCTGGCGTTTGCCACGTATCGTATTCAAGAGGGTAACTGCATGTCTGAGACATTCGTAATCACCGGTCTGGTGCGCGAAAAGGAAAGCGGCATCGGACTGTCCGGATTGATCGTCCGCGCCTATGACAAGGATCTGCATTACGACGACCTGATGGGCGAGGATCGGACCGCATGCGACGGCGGATTCAGAATCGTCTCCGATGCCAAGGACTTCAGGGACTTCTTCGACCAGCGCCCGGATATCTTTCTGCGCATCCTGGTGCCGGGGCGGGATGGCGCTGCACCCCGCGAGGTCTTCAACACCGGAAACGCCATCCGCTGGAATGCCGATCGCCTCGAATACATGGTGGTGGAGATCCCGCACTCGATGACCCATGGTTTACCGGTTGGAGGCGGCGAGCACAGGCCTAGCGAACCCCACTCGCAGGCATGCTGCCGTCACCAGCACCACCAGCCGCAACCCTGCACGCCGATCACACGCTGCCGCGACGTCTATCTGAAGATCGAAAGGCTGCCCAATTACAGCCCGGTGGCGCCCGACGACGATGAGCACGACCGCTACCGCCGCGACTGCATGCGCAACCGGGACCACGAGGACACGCGCATACCGGAGGCCGAGGTCGAGCGCCGCCGGCTGGACGCGCTGGTGTACCGGGAGTACCTCGACCCCGACTATATGGTCCTCAAGACCGATCCGCTGGTGAGTGCGGACATCAATGAGCCGCGCGCGGAACGGCGCATCCCCGGCACCGTGATCTATGCCGAGCCGGGCGAGCGACTGTTCGTTCACGTCTGCAACGCCGATGACGAGGCCCACAGCCTGCACGTGCATGGTTTGATCTACGGTATCGATTCCGACGGTTCGTGGCCGTTCGGCGTACACGACGGGGACGGCCGGCGCAGCGACGCCATCTGCCCCGGCCAGACTTGGTGTTACGTGTTCGACGTGACGGAGGAGGCCATCGGCGCCTGGCCCTTCCACGATCACCACATGCACATCTCCGAGGTCGTGAACCGCGGCCTGTTCGGCGGCATCGTGGTGCGCGATCCCCGCTGTCCGCGGCCCGACTACGAGGTGCCCTTGTTCTTTCATCGCTTGAGCCCGCAGCGCGCCGAAGCGGCGTTCGACAGCGGCACGTTGAGTCCGGGTGCCACCTTCAGCCACACCTTCACCGCGGAGGGCACCTACAACTATCAGTGCCGTTTTCATCCCATGAGCGGCGTGGTGCGCGTGACCGCGGCCGGGGCGCCGGCGGCAGCGGTGAATATCCTCGATGGACCGGGCCGTTTCGACGCCGATGACGTGACGGTCCGGGCGGGCGGCACCGTCACCTGGACCCACGCCGGTGCGGAGCCGCACACCGTCACCGAGACCGGCGGCGCCGCCTTGGAGTCCTACGCATTCAACGGGCGCACCTTCGTCGGCAACACGCCCACCATCGTAGCCCGCACCGGCAAATGCATCCGCTGGTACGTGTTCAACCTGGATCTATCCTCAGGCTGGCACAACTTTCACGTGCACGGGCAGCGCTGGCGGATCGGGGAGGAGATCGTCGATACGCGCAGTCTGGGGCCGGCCGAGTCCTTTGTCGCGGATACCCTCGTACCGCCGGTCATCCTGCTGCCGCTGAAGGAGGACTGCTTTGCACACCAGGAACACCGCCACGACGACGACTGCGGCTGCGCCGCGCGGATGGGGCCCCAACGCACCCAACATCCGCGTCTCGCCATCGCTGCCGGCGGGGCGATGGGCCACGGCGCGGGACACGCCCTGCCGCGAGCTGCGGCGGCCGGTGCGGCCCCCGTCCCACACGGCGGCGATCCTCACGAGGCTGCCCGCCAGGGCGAGCGCCGCTGTGTGC
Organism: Gammaproteobacteria bacterium; assembly: GCA_050740655.1. Taxonomy (GTDB): domain Bacteria; phylum Pseudomonadota; class Gammaproteobacteria; order JACCXJ01; family JACCXJ01; genus JBOIDW01. Next base: position 7,084 of record JBOIDW010000455.1, read on the forward strand.
GGCTGCAGGGCGATTTCCTCGTCCACTGCCACGTGGAGATGCATATGATGGAGGGCATGGCCGCCGTCGTCCGCGCCATCCAGGACGTCGAGCTCACCCCCGCGCTGGAGGCCGCGCTGGGCTTCGTAGCGCCGCTCGCCACCGGCGACACCTGCACCGACGTGCCGATCCACCCCTGCGCCCATGGCGGTGCGGGAACCTGGGAACGGCTACCGGACTCGCCGATCTTCGTCGTGCACGCCGCTCAATTGCATAACGGCAAGGTGCTGCTCTGGGCCGGCACGGCCGAGGTCGGCGATCCGCTCGAATCGCGGGTTTGGGACCCGGTTGCCGGCACCATGACGACGCAGTTCTACACCCAGGACCTGTTCTGCAGCGGACACGCCTTCCTGGCCGATGGCCGCTTGTGCGTCGCCGGCGGCGCACCGGCCGGCTCGCTGCGCTCCACGCATATCTTCGATCCGGTGGGCGAGACCTGGACGCGTGTGGCCGACATGAGCGAGGCGCGCTGGTATCCCACCGTGCTTACGCTGCCGGACGGCCGCATCCTGGCCGCTTCGGGGTCCGGTGCCAGCCAATTGGAGGTCTACGATGCCGCCGCTAACACCTGGCAACTCGTGACCGGCGCGGGCCGGGTGTTCTCCGAGTTGTATCCGAGCCTGCACCTATTGCCGTCCGGGCAGGTCTTTTATTCGCGCGCCGGTTGGGCCCAGGCGGATATGGTACAGACCCAGACCGCCTATCTGAACTTCACCGGCCCGCTCGCGGGGACATGGACCCCGCTCGGCCAACAGCAGTTCTATGACCGGCAAGAAGGCACCGCAGTCCTGCAGATCGATACGACGGTAACACCGCCCGCGTGCAAGGTCTTCGTCATCGGCGGCGGCGTGTTCGGACCGCCCGCCTCGCGCAACCCGCAGAGCGCGGAGCAGATCGATCTCACCGCGCTAGGCGGCGCGGCCTGGGGTCGCGTAGCCGACATGAACTTCCCGCGCACCAACGTCAACGCCGTACCGCTGCCCGACGGTACGCTGCTGGTGATCGGCGGACAGCGCAACGGCAAGTGGAACACCAATCCGGGTGTCGTGCTGGAGGCGGAGATCTACGACCCGCGCACCGATACCTGGACACCCGCTGCGCCGATGCAGTTCCCGCGGCAATATCACAGTGTCGCGGTGTTGCTGCCGGACGGACGCGTGTTGGCCGCCGGCGGTGTCGATCCCTCCGGCGTGCCGGAACGCGATCAACGCAATATGGAGGTCTTCAGTCCCGGCTATCTCGCGCTGGGCGCGCGCCCCGTTATCACCGCCGTGCCTGGGAACATCGCCTACGCCGTCAACTTCGATGTCGATACCCCGGATACCGCGGGGATCGATACGGTGGTACTACTGCGCCCCGCCTCCGTCACGCATCACACGGATGCCGGCGCCCGCTACATCAAGTTGCCCATCCACGCTCGCACCGCGGTGCGCCTGACGGTAGGCGCCCCCGCGCACGGCGCCATTGCCCCGCCGGGTCACTACATGCTGTTCATCGTGGACGGCGACGGCGTGCCCTCGGTGGCACGGTTTATACGCATGGCGTGATAGGTTCGCGGCGGATTCGACGCCTACCCGAATAACCCTGTGCAACACCGCCCGCCCATAGACTATGGCTCTCCCGCCGCTGGAGGGATATTCCCCGTTGGAGGCGTAATTACTCTGAGTATTGGGGCGCTCATTTTACCAAATAATGCAAGAAGTCATAGAATTCTGAATAACCCTGCGGTAGTATCGAGCTTCATGGTGCCTTATCTTACGCCATTTAGGGTGACCATTTCTAGTTAGGCGGCGGCATTTAAATTCTCACTCATGAGGTAACCTACCATGGCAAAACTGGAACACGTCCCACCTGAAGAAGCCATGCAGATCGAGAACATCATTCGACTGACGATTGAGCAGCTCAAGAAACGCTATCCTGGCGAGAAGTCGATTCTGCGCGGAGTGCATGCGAAGGATCACGGTTGCGTCATGGCCAAGTTCAAGGTATTGGAGGGTCTTCTGGAGGATTTGCGAATTGGGGTGTTCGCAAAGCCCGGCCATGAATACGACGCCTGGGTTCGCTTCTCCAACGCAGCGGTCTCCGTTGCGCCTGACTCGCCGCCTGCTCCGAGCGGTGGAATCACTCACGGCAGCCGCGGGATGGCTGTGAAGATTCTGGGCGTAAGCGGTTCCTCCCTGATGCCGGCCAACGGACCGCTGACCCAGGACTTTCTGATGGTGAATCATCCCGTTTGGGCGTAGATCGACCACTGAGCGATGAGTCAAGGAGTTAGGTGGTCACTGGGCCTGTAATATGACACTTTTGTTTGGTGGATGGATGAGATGAAGGGGCAGGAGATCTCACGGATAA
>JBOIDW010000456.1:0-4290 GCA_050740655.1 Gammaproteobacteria bacterium
CCCCCGAAGCCCTGTATGATCTCCGGCGATTGCGAAGACACCAAAGCAAGCGGATATCGGATGAGCTGGAGAGACAATTGACGGTACCGTCCAGCCGGCGATCGAGACGCGCAATCGGAAAAGGCTCCGTCCGAACCAGGTTGCGGAGTGGGAGCTACGGATCGATAGGTTCCGGATCTTTTATGATGTCGACCAACTGACACAATCCATCAAGATCGTAGCGGTAGCATACAAGCGCGGTAGCCGCTTGATTATCCGCGGCGAGGAAATTCAGCTATGAAGATAATCAATGATTCGCCCCATGCCCGCAGCATAAAGCAATTGCTCCAGCAAGCGAGCGCGGACAACATCATTTTGCGCGCGCCGGATGGGCGGGAGTTCGTGCTGGCCGAGATCGATGACTTCAACCGTGAGATCGATCTGGCGCGACAGAGCGAGCGGCTCATGAAGTTCCTGGACGAACGAGGCAAGCAAGAGCAGACGATCAGCCTGTCGGATGCCAAAGCCAGGCTTGGCGTCAAATAGCGAGCATGTGCTCGGGGAGGAACTGAGCAACGTCGGCGCGGCGCGTGTCGTCGACTCCTCGGTCGAGCGGCTCCAGGTCAGGGTCAGCGGGCTTACCGATACACGCCACGTGCTGGCATGCAACGGCCGGCGCGTGCCGCTGCGCGGCACCGGCACGCACGGCGAAGGCGTCGCCGACGTACGCTATCGCGCCTGGCAAGCCATCGCCCGAGATCGCGAGCCTCGGCCACTTCTTCCCGGAGGGGCATGCGCCGGGACCCACGCAGCCGCCGCGCGAGGAGATCAACCCCGAGTATCCGTACACCCTCGATCTCCGGCGCTTGCCGGACTGAGGGTCCGCGCGATTCCGTCCAATCGTTAGTCTGTGAAAACCCCGGCCGCGTCCGGTTGCCGCTCCGTTGCCTTCCGCGTACCCTTGCACCCTATTTGAGCATACGGCCGTGAAATGACGATGACCTACGGTGTCGCGATCCTGCTGGATGCGGGGATGATCTTCGCCTCCGACTTGCGCACCAATGCCGGCGTGGACAGCGTCGGTACGTTCCGCAAGATGAAGGTGTTCGCAGTGGACGGCGACCGCGTCATCGTCGTGCTGACCTCGGGCAATCTGTCGATCACGCAGGGCGTGCTGAACCGGTTGGAGCAAGGCAAGACGGCGGCCGGCGGGGAGACCCTATGGAACATAGGCTCGCTGTTCGACGCCGCCCAGCTCCTGGGCGATGCGTTGCGCGAGGTCCGGCAACGGGACGCTCCCCACCTCGTACAGAATAACGTGGACGCATCCGCCTCGTTCCTGATCGGCGGGCAGTTGCAGGGCGAGCGGCAGCGCTTGTTTCTCGTCTATTCGGAGGGGAACTGCATCGAAGCCACGCCCGAGACGCCGTATTTTCAGATCGGGGAGATCAAGTACGGCAAGCCGATCATCGATCGGGTCATCAGCAGCCAGACTACCCTCATGGACGCGGCCAAGTGCACTCTGGTCTCCTTCGACTCCACGATGCGCTCGAACATCTCGGTCGGCCTGCCCATCGACCTGCTGGTCTACGAGCACAACGGCCTGCGCATCCTGTTGCAGCGACGGATCGGCGAGAACGACCCGTACTTTTCGCAGATCCATAAGCTGTGGGGCGAGGGGGTACGGCGGGTATTCTCGGAACTGCCGGATCCGCATTGGGACGACTAGGGTCTGTTGACATTTATCCCCGCAAGACGTCATTCCGACGTGGACTGCCGGAATCCAGTTGCCATGGAGGGCATCCCTGCGATGCCGGCAATCCCTGCCGGCATGACCGGCTCACACGTCGCAATGCCTTCAACGTGACGGCCACGAGCTTCAGCCCGGCAGAGCTGGATTATGAGCGGACCGTCACGCCGCGCCAAAAAGCGGTATACCCCTTGATTTCCCTTGCCGCCTCCTTGGGTTCGGGGTAGTACCAAGCGGCGTCCTTGTTCGTAGCGCCCTCGATAACGAGGTCATAATAGCTGGCTTCGCCTTTCCAGGGACACGTCGTATGGGTGCTGCTGTCTCGCAGGTACCCTCGGTTTACGGAATCGGGAGGAAAATAATGGTTGCCTTCAATGACGATCGTGTCGTCACTTTCCGCAATCACCTTGTCGTGCCAGATCGCTTTCATGATGAAACCTCTCCGGTGTATTTAACGCTGGAGCAATTCTACCGCATGTCAAACGCGAAATCAGGTGAGCAAGGCTCGATTTTTAAATGCTTTCCGATGTCTTCGGATTCGGCACTGCGACGCGACTTCGGCCGGCGCGTTCGGCTTCGTAACGCACGTAACGCGGAGCGGATGATGGGCGGACGGCAATAGGCGGGACGTATTGCACCGAATGGAAAGCGTATGCGGCACCTGTCCGACCTCCCCCTCTCCCATTTCACGCGGGTGGCGCTTTCCGTTGAACAAGATGAAGCGCCGCACCTGAACAGATAGCTCTCTTCGGTCGCCGGCATATCCTCGACTGCCGCACCGAGGCCCTCGGCGGGCTACAGCTCGATTGCGAGCACTGCGGGTAGACCGTGCCCCACTACCACGCCTGCCGTGATCGGCATTGCCCACGCTGTCAACGCGGCTTCGTCAGCCGCTTGCGCCAGCACCTCAAAACGGGCGAGCTGCCGCGCATGGAGGATTCGGCGCCAATCAACGCATGCTCGACACCCTCATCGCCAGCGACTGGGTGGTCTACTCCAAACTTAGTCTGACCCACACCGAGACGGTGGTGGATTACGTGAGCGGCAGGTGTGAAGATCGGTCAACTAGAGATCACTGGCGGCGGCCGTTCCGATCGCAATAGCCGCTCTGGTGCTGGCCTTCACAGGGATTGAAACTCGAGGTCGTGGGCTCGAACGTCTCTCCAGCGCGATAGGGGGAGAGGGGATGGAGGCCGGATCTCGAATCGTCGAGCCGTACGATGCCGTCTCAACGCCCTCGCGCGCAGCATCTACGAAAAGAACGAGTCACAAGTGATGGAGCTTATCACGCCATGCGTGCATGCCAGGCTCGTCTCCGGGTTCGCTTGTCTTGGCGCCGCCTTGCCGGTTAACGCGCAACTGGACCGGCTAATCGCGGCTAGGTGCTCGTCTGGATCGCAAGTGCGATGGCACCTAAAACCCCGGCGCGACTGCCGAGCATGGGGGGCACCAGATAGTCGTCAAGACCATCGCGCAGCTGGGATGTCTGGATATAATCGTTGAGTAGCGCGCGAGCATGGGCGCGTATCCGGGGGAGCAGCTCGCGCCGCCGCATGATACCGCCGCCGATGATGATACGCTGCGGCGAAAAGCAACAGACCCAGTTCGCAACGGCAAGTCCCAGGTAATGTGTCTCCAGTTCCCACGCCGGGTGATCGCGAGGCAGACTGGCCGCCGGCTGGCCCCAACGCGATTCCAAGGCCGGTCCGCAGACCAGACCCTCTAAACAGTCCCCGTGGTACGGACAGCAGCCGGCGTAGGGGTCCAGCGACAGGTTGTGCGGTATGCGGATATGGCCCATCTCCGGATGCAGCATCCCGTGCAATAGTCGCCCGTTCACCATGGCTGCGCCACCGACACCCGTGCCCACCGTAACGTAAAGAAACGTGTCGAGCTCGCGCGCGGCGCCCCACTGCCATTCTCCCAGGGCACTCGCGTTGACGTCGGTATCGAAACCGATGGGCACTCCAAGTGCCTGGCGGATCGCCCCGACGACGTCGAAGTACCGCCAAGCAGCCTTGGGCGTGGACGTTATACACCCATAGTGCTCCGAGCGAGGGTTTAGATCGATAGGGCCGAAGGCGCCGATCCCGATCGCGGTCAAGGGATGGGTGCGTGCGCGGTCCCGAAAGAACGCAAGTACCGCACGCATGGTCTCGTTGGGGGCGTCGGTAGCAAAGGTAGACTCGGCCAGGATCTCCCCCGAGCGGCTACCCAGCGCGCACACGAACTTGGTACCGCCTGCCTCAATACCCCCGAAGAGTTCCATCGCTAAGGTGTTTAATGCAGGGTTGTTTATTTCTCTGGTTGATAGGGTTAACATCGATCCGACCGACGGCTACGGCATGCGTTTGGGGCAGCCAGGCACGCGGTGCTCGTGGATTCGACCAGTTTACGCGTTGGCAAGCGAGCGATAAAGGCTTCCTCTTATTCGCGGTCGGGATAGAAATGCAGCGCGCGCAACCTTAGGCAACAGCTTGGCTGTTTCGGCGTTTCCGCTTTGTGTGCCCGTATAGCCGTTCCCATAGTTCACGTTTCCACAAGCCCCCCTGCGATCCCGG
>JBOIDW010000457.1:0-10157 GCA_050740655.1 Gammaproteobacteria bacterium
GGCTAGGGAAACGCGTCTTCCTTTCCACGATTGTGCAATGGTGGGATTCATGAACGAGATGCGTGCTTACTGGCCCAACTAGAATTCGACCTCCTAAACGACGCCATGGCGTTGCGTCAAATCTGAAACCTATTTCGGCGCACTGGACGGTGTCGCTTAGGATTGAGCGCCGTTTGCCGATGCTAGACCTCAGGTCCGGAAGGTATTTTAGATCTCAACTCGATGAGCCCCAAACCCCGACTCTTGGACCAGGTCCGCGAGCGCCTGCGTTTGAAGCATTATAGCATCCGCACCGAGCAAGCCTATGTGGACTGGATAAAAAGATTTATCCTCTTCCAGCACAAGCGCCATCCGGCCACGATGGGCAAACCTGAGGTGGAGGCCTTCCTGACGCATCTCGCGGTCGCGAGGAAGGTTTCCGCATCGACACAAAATCAAGCGCTTAGCGCGCTCCTGTTCCTCTACAAGGAAGTCGTCGGCCAGGCGCTTGAGTGGCTCGACAACGTGGAGAGGGCCAAGCGGCCGGCGCGGGTGCCGGTGGTTTTGACGGAAGCCGAGGTGCGGGCGCTACTCGGGCAGATGGAGGGCCGCCATGCCCTTATGGCGGGGATCCTCTACGGGGCCGGGCTGCGGCTGATGGAGTGCGTGCGCCTGCGGGTAAAGGATGTGGACTTCGGATACTCCCAGATCACCGTCCGCGATGGTAAGGGCGACAAGGACCGGGTGACCATTTTGCCTGCGGCGCTGCACGCAACGCTCAGAACCCACCTTGAGGGCGTTCAGGCGTTGCATCAGAAGGACCTTAAAAAGGGCTACGGCGAGGTGTATCTGCCGTACGCGCTCGCGCGTAAATATCCGCGGGCGGGCCGGGAGTGGTCGTGGCAGTATGTCTTTCCAGCCTCCAAACACTCTATCGATCCGCGCTCGGGCGTCGAACGGCGCCATCACATCGACGAGCAGACGCTGCAGCGGGCGGTCAAGATGGCGGTTCGGGAAGCCGGTATCGCCAAGCCCGCGAGCTGTCACACGCTGCGCCATAGCTTCGCGACACACCTTCTGCAATCGGGCTATGACATCAGGACCGTGCAGGAGCTACTCGGCCACAAGGACGTGTCAACCACGATGATCTACACGCACGTCTTGAACCGCGGGGGGCATGGTGTAATGAGTCCCCTGGACCGCGTCTAGTCCGACCTTCGGTACGAGCTGTACGTTCCGTTCGCTCCAGGCGGATGGCCAACAGCGGCGGGCAGTGTGGCGGATCGGTGCCGGCCGGGTCGGCCACGACACCCAGAGCAAAGGTGCAGGCACTTGCTCATGGCGAGCTTGCTCTACGGGACCGAGGTTCGTCGCATGGAATGCGTGCGCCTCCGCGTCCGGGACGTCGACCCCGACGATCGGCAGCTTGATCCGGAACGTTGTGAGTCTGCGTTTCGATTACCGTACCGAATAGTGGATCGCGAGCCAGATCGTCACCCCCGTGGGTTCCGTCCACTCGACCCGATGCCGGACATGCGCCGGAATATGGACGTAATCTCCGGGCACCAATGTTTTGAGCTCCGGATCGCTTTCGAAGCGCAGACCTGCGCGGCCTTGTAACAGCAGCACCCATTCGGGCGATTCCTGGTCATACCATTCGCTGGCGGCGCTCGCTTGCCCCGAACTCACGATACGCTCGATACGCACGCCATCCGCGCTCAGGATCTCGTCGAGCACTTCAGCCCGAGGCTCCCATCGCGCCCCCGAAAACACATTGCCTGATGTCATGGAAGATCCTAGCCAAACGTATTTGCAATTCATGTCCCCAAATCTCCATATACCCGTCGTTCCGGTAGGGATTGCCGGAACCCAGGGTACAGGGACGTATAGGGCGTCCTGCGTCCTGGGTGCCGGCAATCCCTGCCGGCATGACGGCGTCGATTTCGATGCGAATGGCGTTGCTGAAACGGTTTTGTGCAAGAAGTTACAAGCGAGAATCCAGCGGTTCTTGACCCCAACGCCGGGGAACGAGGGTAGCGAGTAGAACCCCTATCCGGTGGGCTCTCAGTTCCCCTCGTCGCCCTTGTTCAAAAGCGGGAAGCGTAGCGATTCGTAGCGGGGCAGACCGGCGGTGGGCCTCCTGTTGCGCCGCCTCAGCCCTTGACGCATAGCACTTGTTTCAAGGTATGGACGACCTCGACCAGATCGCTCTGGTTGGCCATTACCTCATCGATATCCTTGTAGGCGCCGGGGATCTCGTCGATCACGCCGCGGTCCTTGCGGCATTCCACGCCTTGCGTCTGCGCCTCGAGGTCGAAGCGATTGAAGCGCCGCTTGGCCTCGGTGCGGCTCATGCGCCGGCCGGCGCCGTGCGCGCAGGAGCAGAACGAGTCCGGATTGCCGAGGCCGCGCACTACATATGACCTCGCGCCCATGCTGCCGGGGATGATGCCGAGCTCGCCCGTGCGTGCGCTGATCGCGCCTTTGCGGGTGATGAACAGTTGCTCGCCGAAGTGGCTTTCCCGCGCTACGTAGTTGTGGTGGCAGTTGATCGCCTCGCCGGCAGTCTTGAAGCGGGGTAGACGCGGTTGCAGCGCCTCGAGCACCAGACGCATCATCTCGCGGCGGTTGGCGAGCGCGTAGTCCTGTGCCCAATGCACGGCCTCGACGTAGTCATCGAAGTGCGCCGAGCCCTCGCTGAAGTAGGCGAGATCGCGATCCGGGAGCTGCGCCTGATGGCGCTCCATGTCCTTGCGCGCCGCAGCGATGAAATACCGCCCGAGCACGTTGCCGAGGCCGCGTGACCCTGAGTGCAACATTACCCAGATGCGCTCCGCCTCGTCGAGGCACAGCTCGATGAAGTGATTGCCGCCGCCCAGCGTGCCGAGTTGGCAGATCCAGGTATCGGTAAAATGGCGCTGCATCTTGGTGACACCCGGGTGCTTGCCGATGATCGCATCCAGGCGCGCGGCCAGCGCTCGTGCCGTACGCGCCGGCGTGCTGCCGCGCACCTTGCTGGCCGGATGCTGATCGAAGCCCACCGGCACGGCGTCCTCGATCGCGCCGCGCAATCTGGACAGGGAGTCGGGGAGGTCCTTGCCGCTCAAGGTGAGGCGCACGGCGTTCATGCCGCAGCCGATATCGACGCCCACCGCCGCCGGGATGATCGCTGCCTTGGTCGGAATGACGCTGCCGATGGTCGCGCCGATCCCGGCATGCACGTCGGGCATGGCCGCGACATGTCCATATACGATCGGCAGTTGCGAGACGTTGATGAGTTGCTGCAAGGCCTCGCCCTCGATGTCCTTGGTCCACACCTTTACGGGCACTCGGCCCTGGTTCAACTGTAGTGCTATCGGCATCGGGAATTGGGTTGCGCGCCTTCCACCGAGTCTACTCCGATTGCTTCGAGGCTGCCCGCAACATGCCGTGGCGGCCGCAAATTGCCGCGGCCGCGGGCCTCAACGAGGGTCGCATACCGTGCCCATACATTGATCCTAACTGCCTGATCGCATGAAGTTATATCGCTATTACCTGTCGCTGGCACAGCCGTTGCGCTGGGTCTACCGTCGCTTAGCGACTTGACCACAACACTCGATCTATTACGAAGAGGAGTAAGACGCAATGAAAGACACCAAGACCATGGTCCATTCGGCGGTGCTCGGCCTGCTGGCCTTAGGCCTGAGCGGCAACAGCCTGGCGGAAAAGCCGGCCGCCGGTGAGAAGTGCTACGGCATCGGCAAGGCCGGTAAGAACGACTGCCAGACCGCCGTCAGCGCCTGCGCCGGCACCGCCAAGCAGGCCAGCGATCCGACCGCATTCATCTACCTGCCGAAAGGTGCCTGCGAAAAGATCACCGGCGGCAGCGTCACGCCGCAGTCATAACCACCGACAGACCGGCGCCAGGTAATGCCACGTCCTCGCCGCAGCGTAACGCGGCGAGGACCTGGCGACGGTACTCGAGACGCCTGATTTCAAGGCTCGGAGGACAGCAACGATGGCAAGATCGAATAACCAGGCCTCGATCGCCGCTGCGGTGGGGATCGGCCTGCGCAGCCCGCACTACGCCGAGGTCATAGCGCACAGGCCGGCGCTGGGTTTTTTGGAGGTGCATAGCGAAAACTTTTTTGCGGCCGGCGGCCACGCCTTGTATTGCCTGGAGCGTGCCTGGGTGAATTATCCCCTGAGCCTGCATGGCGTCGGGCTGTCCCTGGGTTCGACGGATCCCTTGCATCCGGTACATCTGGCCCGATTGGAACGGCTGGTGCAGCGTTTCGAGCCGCAGTTCGTGTCCGAACATCTGAGCTGGGGCTCGATAGGCGGACGCTACTTCCATGACTTGCTACCCCTGCCCTATACCGAGGAGGCGCTCGCGCATGTGGTGCAGCGCGTGGATGCCGTACAGGAACGGCTAGGGCGCAGGCTGCTCATCGAGAACCCGTCCAGTTACCTGGAATACAGCCACTCGACCATCCCCGAATGGGAATTCCTGGCGGCGCTCGCAAGCCGCACGGGCTGCGGCCTGTTGCTGGACGTCAACAACGTATACGTGTCCGCCTGCAATCACGGCTGGGACGCGGCGGCCTATATCCTTTCGATCCCGGCCTGCGACGTAGACGAGCTGCATCTCGCCGGTCACACGCGCAGATTGTTGAATGATACCGGGCTGGGCGATACCGAGGTCCTGATCGACACCCACGACGGCCCGGTAGACGAGGCGGTCTGGAGGCTTTATGCCTGGACACTCGAATGCCTGGGTCCGAAACCGACCCTCATCGAATGGGACGCGCGGTTACCTGAGCTTGAGGTCCTGTTGGACGAGGCCGCGAAGGCCGCCCGCATCATGGGGGTGTACCGTGCCCTCGCTGCGTGACCTGCAACTGCGCCTCGCCGAGTCCCTGCGCGACCCGCGCAACCATGGCGTCGAGCTGTACGTGAAGCCAGGCTGCCTGTCGGCCGCACGCCGGCTGCGCATCTATCGCAACAATCACTACGCGAATCTCACCGAGGCGCTGCGCTGCCGCTATCCGGTGGTCTTGCGTTTGGTAGGCGCTCGCTGCTTCGAGAGCGTGGCGCGCGCCCACGTTGCCGCCTACCCATCGCGCTCGGGCGATCTCCAGACGTACGGCGGGGAGCTGGATGCCTTGCTGCGCGAACTGCCTGCCGTACGGGCGCTGGCCTATCTGCCCGACGTCGCGCGGTTGGAGTGGGCCTGGCATGAGGTCTATCACGAACGTGAGCACGGCGCCTGGGATCGCGACGAGCTCGCCCGCGTCCCGGTGGACCGATACGGGGAGCTGCGATTCCAACTCCAGCCCGCCAGCCGGCTGCTGGCCTCGCCCTATCCGCTGCTGCGGATCTGGCAAGTGAACCAACCGGATTACAGTGGGGACGAGAGGATCGATCTCGCCGAAGGCGGTGTGCGCCTGCTGGTGATCCGGCGCGGGTTGGAGGTCGAGGTCGAGTCTCTCAGTCCAGGCGAGCATGCGCTGCTGGTAGCGCTGGCCGAGGCGAATACAATCTCCGAGGCCTGCGAGCGCGCATTGAACGTCGAGCCGGGTTTCGAGTTGTCGCGCGCCTTGCGATACCACACCGCCCGTCACACGCTGGCGGGTATCGTTTAGTTCATAACCATCGAGGAGAAAACACATGAATGCCATCAGCACTGCCTCACCACAACGCCCCCTGGCGATGGCCTGGGCCTGCAAGCTCGTTGCGCTGCTGCACGGGCTCGCGCCACTCGCCGATCTGGCGCTGCGTCTCTACGTCGCCAACGTGTTCTTCAAGTCCGGTCTCACCAAGATCCAGTCCTGGGACAGCACGCTCGCGCTGTTTACCTACGAGTATTCCGTGCCGCTGCTCGCACCGGAGACCGCGGCCGCTCTAGGGACGGCCACGGAGCTGTTCTTCCCGGTTCTGCTCGCCCTGGGTCTCGCGGGCCGGCTGAGTGCCGCGGTGTTGTTCGTCTTCAACATCGTCGCGGTACTGTCCTATCCGAGTCTGAATCCCGCGGGCGTAGAGCAGCACCTGGTCTGGGGCTTGATGCTATGTGTGTCGCTGCTGCATGGGCCGGGCAGGATCTCGGTCGATCACCTCATCGTCAAGCGCTTCGTCGGGGGGTGTTGACTGGTCTCCCTCACCCTAACCCTCTCCCGGAGGGCGAGTGGATGGTACGCGAAAAAATAGAAACGGAAACACGTTGAACCGAGTACTGGAGGAGCACCATGCTATTGAACAACAAGGTTGCAGTGATCACCGGATCGACCAGCGGGATCGGCCTGGGCATAGCGCAAGGCCTCGCCAAGGCGGGGGCCCAGGTCGTGATCAACGGCCTGGGTGATGCGGCTGAGATCGAGCGTACCCGCGCGGCCTTGGCGGCCGAGGGCGGCAGGACGGTGATCTACCACCCCGCGGATATGCGGGAGCCTGCGGCGATCGAGTCCTTGATCCGCGCTACGGCAGCCCGGCTTGGAAGCGTCGATATCGTCGTGAACAATGCCGGGATCCAGAAGGTCGCTCCGGTCGAGGAGTTCCCGGTCGCTCAGTGGGACGCGATCCTGGCCATCAATCTATCTTCGGCCTTCCACACCGCTCGCGCTGCGGTCCCATTGATGAAGAATCGGGCTTGGGGCCGCATCATCAATATCGGATCGGCACATTCGCTGGTCGCCTCGCCGTTCAAATCGGCTTACGTCGCCGCCAAGCACGGGCTGTTGGGCCTGACCAAGACGGTGGCGCTGGAGACCGCCGAGCACGGCATCACCTGCAATCTGCTGTGCCCCGGATACGTGCGCACCCCTCTGGTCGAGGGACAGATCCAGGACACGGCCCGCGCCCGCGGCATTACCGAGGCGCAGGTGATCCGCGACGTCATGTTGGGCGAACAGCCCACCCGGCAGTTCGTCACCGTGGAGCAGTTGGCGGCGCTTACGGTGTTCCTGTGTACCGATGAGGCCGCCTCAATCACAGGCGCGGCGCTACCCGTCGATGGCGGTTGGACCGCGCATTAATTCCGGAGGTCGACCATGAACCTACAAGACGTGCTGAGATTACCCTGCATGCCGGCGGCGAGCCCCAGCTATCCGCGCGGCCCCTATCGCTTCGTGGATCGCGAGTATCTGATCGTGGCCTATGAAACCGATCCCGCCGCCCTGCGCGTGGCCTTACCCGAGCCCCTGGAGCCGGAGGGCAACACCGTGCTCTACGAGTTCATACGCATGCCGGATAGCTCGGGCTTCGGCGACTACACCGAGTCGGGGACCGTCATTCCCTGCCGATACCGCGGCGAGTCGCTCAATTTTACCGCGCAGATGTACCTCGACTGCGAGCCGCCGATTGCCGGTGGACGCGAGATCTGGGGCTTTCCCAAGAAGCATGCGCGCCCGCGCCTGCGGGTCGTCGAGGACACGCTGACCGGCACGCTGGAATACGCCGGGCAAGCGGTGGCGCTGGGGACCATGGCCTATAAACACGATAACCTGGTCTGCGCCGCGCACGACCCGCAGGTCTGCGATCCGTCCGAGATGATCGACAAGATGAGCAAGACCCAGGTCAATCTCAAGCTCATCCCGGATGTCGACGGCCGGCTGGCCATCGCGCAGTTGGTCGCCTATAACCTGAGCGACATCCACATCAAAGGGGCGTGGAGCGGTCCCGCGCGTTTACACCTCATCCCCCATATTAACGCACCGGTCGCCGATCTGCCCGTCCAGCGGGTGCTCGGCGGGACACACGTCATTGCCGACCTGACGCTCCCGTACGGGCGCGTGTTGTACGACTATCTGGCCAGACGCGATAACTTACGTGGGATACGTGAGGAGTATCAGCCGAAAAATAATGGAAATATCGGCCGCTTCGATCGATCGCCTCTTGCTACCGGAGAGGGAAGGGCTTCCGGCGCTTGCAGCCGGCGCGGCTTGTTGCAGTGCTCGTGTTGAATAACACTTCGAGTGAGGTTCAAGCCATGGAGCACGGAGCGCTAGCCTCGCCCGACGTTGCACGCACTCCGGACGGCGTCGCCGATCTGCAGCATGTCCTTCAGGAACACCGCCGCTGGTTGGAATCGGATAGGCGGGACGGCAGCCGTGCCGACCTCAGCCTGCTAGACCTGCGCGGCCGGTCGCTGGCCGGGGCCAATCTGCGCGCCGCGCTGCTACGCGACACCCGCTTGCAGGACGCCGAGCTCGAAGGCGCCGATCTCCGAGACGCGGAGGGTCTCCTGCCCGATCAACTCGCCGGATCGAATTTGAAGGCGGCGCGTCTGCCGGAGTCGCTGTCCTATACCGATGCCCTGGCCAATATCGCTCACATGTCGCACATCGCCAGCGTGCTGTTCGTAATCCTGTTATTGGGCTGCGCCTACGTCGGGCTCACCACGGCCGCTACGACGGACGTCGAGCTGATCACCAATTCGGCGACCTCGGAGCTACCCATTATCCAGACCCGCATCCGCATCGTCAGCTTCTATTGGACCGCCCCGCTGGTCCTACTGGGTTTTTATACCTACTTCCACGTCTTTGCCCAGCGGCTGTGGGAGGAGCTCGCCGACCTGCCGGCCCTATTCCCCGATGGCCGGCCGCTGGATAAGAAGGCCTATCCGTGGTTTCTGAACGACTTGGTGCGCGCGCATTTCCTGCACCTGCGGCGGCACACACCCGGACTGTTCCTGTTGCAGCGCGCAGTCGCCGGCCTGCTCGCGTGGTGGCTGGTCCCGCTGACCATCCTCGCGATCTGGCTGCGTTATTTGCCACGCCATGATTGGGGCGGAACAAGCTTCCACGTCCTGGCCCTGGGCTTGAGTATCCTGACGGCTTACGTATTCCACCGTCTCGCCGTTTCAACCTTGCGCCGCGAGCCGCGCCCGGCCTTCACATGGCGGCGCGTGTTCCGGACCGGCCGCTCGATCAGGACGTTCTCGACCCTTATCCTGGTCCTCATAGGCGGCTCCCTCCTGTCATTGGGGGCGATCAATGGCAGCCATGCGCCCTTATCCTGGAATGCCCCCGGGACCTGGGTTCCGCATCTCTTGCGGTGCATCGGTTACAGCCCCCACGCGGACTTCGAGGGGGCCGATGTCTCGACCCCGCCCGCGTCGGTACCGCAGACCTTGGCGGATCGGCTCGCCCTGACCCGGGGTGCGAGCCTGGCCGGTCGCGACCTGCGTTACATGAGCGCCCGTGCGGCGTTTCTCGCCAAGGCCGATCTCCGGCGCGCCGATCTGCGCGGCGCGGTGCTCGAAGAGGCGGTATTGCAGGAGGCCAACCTGGAGCTCGTGCGGCTCACGGGTGCCAATCTGGAGGACGCGGAGTTGCAGGGCGCTACGCTGTACGGCGCGGACCTCGTATCGATCGGTCTGAACCGTGCCGATCTGCGCCATGCCAACCTGGCGTATGCCAATCTCCAAGACGCGAGCCTGTTCGAGGCCGATCTCTCCGGTGCCGACTTGACCGCGGCAAACCTGCAGGGCGCCAGTCTGGAAGGGGCCGACCTGCGCGCGGCTAATCTGGGCCTGCCGGTGGGCCTGACCCAGGCCCAGATCGATAGCGCATGCACCGATAGTCGCACCCGCCTGCCGGAAGGGTTTCGCCGATCCCAGCGCGAGTGCACGCGGACCGAGGACTCGCCGCGGTAGGCATTACCGGAGTCGCAGGTGCCGTCATCCAAACGACTGGGCGGGTACTTCCGTGGCGCGAACCCAAGGCGGCTATCGGGAACCGGGCGAATAATCCGCGTGCGCACGGCGTACCCTAGTGTGCCCAGCGCGGGCTTGTACTAGCAAACCGGATAGGCGTGGATTAGACTCCTCTTTTGGTAGAAGTGGATTAAGCTCCTCTTTTCGTAGAAAATGCTTGGCACTTTCCGGAGGAGGGAAAGAGCATCTTCCACTCGATAGACTCTACTGAACTGGAGCTTGTTGATGGGGAAGCACTTTAGCAAACACATCCGGCGGCAGCAAGAAAACGACGTTCCGCGTACTCGTCGCTCTGCTTTTCGCTGCGGCTAATGTGATGCGATAGGTACTCAAGGCGTCATTGCAATCGCATCATAGAACTTATTCCGTCTGAGCCAGCCCATAGGGGGCGTGGTACCGCATGACGGTTTTCTGAGGAGTTACTATATGGGAATGAAGTTATACGTTGGCAACATGGGTTACGGCATCCGCAGCAGTGATCTGGAAC
>JBOIDW010000458.1:0-1551 GCA_050740655.1 Gammaproteobacteria bacterium
CATATAGCCAATCTCGGATATTCATGCCGTCACCATAGACTGGCAACGCCTTTCCTTCCAGCGCGTTCAGGATGATGAGCGGAATCAGCTTCTCCGGAAATTGATAGGGGCCATAGTTGTTCGAACAGTTGGTGGTCAGCGCGGGCAAGCCGTAGGTGTGGTGATAGGCGCGTACCAGGTGATCCGAAGCCGCCTTAGATGCGGAATAGGGGCTATTCGGAGCGTAGGGGGTGGACTCCGTGAAAGGCGGTGCATCAGAGGTAAGTGATCCATACACCTCGTCGGTGGACACATGCACGAAACGGAAGGCGGCGCGATCCGCGGCGTTTAGGTCGTTGCTATAAGCCCTAGCGCATTCGAGTAGATTAAAGGTCCCAGCGATATTCGTCCGAATGAAATCCGCAGGCCCCAAGATAGAACGATCGACGTGGCTTTCCGCGGCAAAGTTCAGGATAACGCGCGGTTTATATTGATTCAACAGCCTACCTACGATGGCGGAATCACCGATATCGCCGTGCACAAAGACGTGCCTAGGGTCGCCGTTCAAGCTGGCTAGATTGTTGAGGTTACCCGCATAGGTGAGCGCATCGAGGGTAACGACAGGCTCATCGAATGACGCGAGCCAATCCAAGACGAAATTGGAGCCGATGAAACCAGCGCTTCCGGTGACGAGAATCACGCCCGACCCCAGGACAACTGCATAAAAACTAAATAGCTAACCAGTCGGTTCGCGGGATAGTTGCCATCCCATCCGCGCGTGCGGCTCTGTCGTTTGATCCGTACCGGAGCGTAATTTGTCGGCAGCTTCACCGCGCCGGAACCTTGCACGTTTTCGTGCAGGATATAAGTATAACGCAATTTAGGTGATTCTGGATGTCCCCGATTTCTTACCGAACTGCCAATCGCTTAGCAATACCCGCAACATAGTATCCTCTCTGGAGGAGCGGTCAAAGGTGCGAATAGCAGGGCATCGACTGCGGCGACAACCTACTAGACCGTCACTCGCGGAATTGGCTGCGGATCTGGTCGGCAATAAAATGCACCTATTGCGTCTACGTTGAGCCGCTACCCACGTACATCCGAGAAACTAGTCATCGAGTCTATTTCACGGGCGTTATCATATCGCTTTGAATCTCATTGACACTCAAGGGACGGTTGTAGACACGGATCTCGTCGATGCGGCCTTGGAAAAACTCCCCGTACGCTTCGGTGCCGCCGATGCGCAGCGCCCCCGTCGAGGTGGTGAGCGGCGCCGTCTGTGCTTTGCTCGCCACTAGGGCACCGCCGATAGATAGCTTTACGCCAGCACTATTGTAGGTAACCGCCAGATGGGTCCAGGTGTTCACTGGCAACGACGAGCCGGCGTAGACGTTCTGGTTTCCAATCGTATAGGTCCCACCGCCTGCAGGTGTATCAAGGTTTGAGCCCGCCATGAGATAATAACGATCGGTCTCCTTGTGCAGGATCGTGCGCCAGCCTGACGGAAACACCGTGGGATAGACCCATGCCTCCAGCGTCATGCCGGTAGTGAGGTCGAGGGAAGCGGTATCG
>JBOIDW010000459.1:0-2068 GCA_050740655.1 Gammaproteobacteria bacterium
GGGGGTTCACCGATTGCGCCAAGGGCGCGCTGTTCGCGGCCGCGCCCAATGTCCGGGCGCAGCTCGATGTGGGCGCGGGCTCCACGACCGGCCGGGTGGACTTCGATTTTACCCATTTGTCCCCGGAGCCGGCCCGATCCATCAAGGTCAACACCACGGGCGGGGACACCGACGGCATCGGTCATTTCAAGGCCCGCAACGACACCGGCGCGATTATCTACACCATGCTGAATGGGGACTGTAAAAAAATTTCCTGTCAGGGGTCTTATCGGGGCGGGCCGGTGCAAGCCAACTGACAATCTATTACTGCCTGCCGTTGCCTAAGCCGGCGGTTCAACGCGGTGGGCCGTACTTGCTAGTCAACAGTGCCATTCTCGCCGACCATCCCAAGCGGTTGATAGCCCAGCGCTTGGTAGATTTTGGCCTTCGTTTCCTGAGCTGGGTCATGCTGGCTGTCGCCGATTGTCTAAGGTATAGAGCGCATCCAAAACGCAGTGCTTGCACACATCGCCGTCATTCCACATCCCATTGATTCCAGCAACGACTTCAACCGATAGGCGCACATCCGCGTGCTCAATAACTGTTGCTAAACGGCGACCATTTTGTACTCTGCTAAGGGTAAGACCCGGTGTCATTTCGTTTTCACACAAATCACAATGTCGTTTAATCATCGTTCCCTCTCTGATTTCGATAAGCCTTAGTATAATTTCGATTGCGTTCGCGTATGTAACTAACCCCTCCGCCGTGCGTTGGCAGTTGCGATACTGCGCGTCGTAGTACCGTCTCCGTTCGGCAGTAACACCACGAATCACCGCAGCCATCTTCCGGAGGGCAACATCGCTGCCATGCTTCAACTCCAGTGCAGCGTGCATCGCCAGGCACGCTTAAACCACCCTACATCGATGCCTTCGGCTTAACGGTCGTTTACCTGCGACCGATCCTTCTGCAAGCGTTTCAAAAACACGCGCATTTCCTTCGCGGCTTGGATATCTCCGCGCTTCTCGGCGAGCGCGATACCTTGTTCATAGGACTGGATGGCCTCATCGGTCAGGCCTTGTTCCGCGAGAACTTTTCCATAAAGTTTCCAGGCCGCGGAATACCCGGGATCGAGCGCGAGCGCTTGGCGCAGGTGTTCCCGGGCGGCCGCAGGCTGGCCGCATTTATAGTACTCGGTTGCGAGGCTGAAGCGTAAGGTCGCATCGTCGCGGCCGCGCCGCAGGAGCTCCTCGAACTGGGCGATGCGGTTCATGAGTGGCGGCGCCGGCGCTTAATTCGCAGGCTCGCCGGAGGTCTGTTTCGGATCGATCCCGAGCGCCCGTAATTTGCGGTAAAGATGGGTGCGCTCGAGGCCCACACGGCCCGCGACCCGGCTGATGCTCCCGCCGGCGCGCTGGAGCTGGTACTCAAAATAAGCCTTTTCAAACTGCTCGCGCGCTTCCCGTAATGGGCGGTCAAACCCGGGCAAGGGCTCCGTTAAGCTCTCCGTGGTACGGATCCCGAGCGCGGCTTCGACCTCGAAGCCTTCCACCGTCTCCCCGCTACCCAAGATCAGCAGCCGTTGCACCAGGTTTTTCAGTTCCCTGACATTACCGGGCCAGCCGTAAGACCGAAGTTGTTTCTGGGCCGCGGGCGTGAAACGCCGCCGCGGTAATCCTTCCTGGGCAGCGAACAGTTCGCAATAAAAGGCCAACAATTCCGGGATATCCTCCGCGTGCTCTCGCAAGGGAGGAAGGTGCAGCGGGACCACATTCAGATGATAGTAGAGATCGTCGCGAAAGCGTCCCGCCCGAACGTATTCCATGAGGTCGTAGCGCGTCGCTGCGACGATGCGGACATCGATAGTGACCGGGTCGCGCCCGCCCACGCGGAGAAACTTTTGATGCTCCAAGGCGCTGAGCAACCGGGCCTGGAGACCGAGTTCGAGGTCGGCGATGTCCTTAAGAAACAAGGTTCCGCCGTTGGCTTTCTCCAGGGAGCCGAAGTGCACGTTCCCCTCTTCCTCGCGGCCGAAGAGCTCCGCGGCCGGGTTTTCCACCGCCAGTCCCGCGACGGCGACGCTGACGAAGGG
>JBOIDW010000460.1:0-2675 GCA_050740655.1 Gammaproteobacteria bacterium
CTGTCGTGAGACCCTGATCTCGGCCGAGGCGCTCGCTAGCGCCGATGAGATCTGGCTCACCAGCTCGGTACGCGAGCTCTGCCCGGTCACGACCCTGGACGGTCGGCCCGTGGGCCTAGGGGTTCCCGGACCGCTATGGCGACGTGCCCTGGACTTGTATCAGGCGTACAAGCAGCGGACTCATCGGGGCGAGGTCGAGGCCGATCCCGGTAAAAAAAACGCGCGTTGATAGGCTCCGCCGGCCGCAACGTGATCAAGGGACGGGGAGCGATGGCCCGGTCCGAGGCGAGCCGCAGGTGCCCTTGCCGCGCGATGGTCGCCAGCACCAGCACGAGCTCGTTCAGTGCGAAGGTATTGCCGATGCACACCCGCGCTCCGCCGCCGAACGGGAAATAGGCGAAACGGGGCAGGCCGGCCGGGGCACCACCCAACCAGCGCTCCGGAAGAAACGCCTCGGGCTGTTCGTAGTAACGCGGATCGCGGTGCATGACCCAGGGGCTCATGAAAACCGTCGCGCCTTTCGGGATGCAATGGCCGTCGAGCCGGACCTCGGTGCGCGCCTCCCGGCCGATGGCATAGGCCGGCGGGTACAACCTGAGCCCCTCCTGGACCACGGCGCGGGTGTAGGGCAGCGCGTCCAGATCGGCCGCGCTCGCCGGGTGCCCGCCCAGGACGCCGTGTGCCTCTGCCTCTAGCACCTCGGCTGCGCCGGGATCCCGCGCCATCAAGTACGACGTCCACACCAACGCAAGGGCGGTGGTCTCATGACCGGCGAGGAGCATGATGATGGCCTCGTCGCGCAACTGGCGGTCGGAGAGCGGCCGGCCCGCTTCGTCGCGGGCCGCGAGGAGCTCGTCCAGGAGGTCTGGATGCTCGGTCTTGAACCTGGGGCCATCGGGGGGGCCATCGGGGTTACGGCGGCGCTCGGCGATGATGGCATAGACCGCCGCTTCGAGTTGCCGGACCGCATCTAGATAGCGCCGGTTTCCGGCCGTCGGGACCCAATCGGGCAGGCGCACCGGCATGCGCAGGCGCAGGATGATCTCCTCGGCCGCCGCCGTGAAGGCCCGGGCGAGGCCGAGCGTCCCTTGCGATGGCTCCGCGCTGAAAAACACCCGTAGCGCGATACGCAGGGTGAGGCGGGTGAACTCCTCGTGCAGATCGCGCAGCTCCCCATCTCTCCAGCCGGCGAGCGTCTCCTCGGCCTCCGCGACCATGATCTCCGTATAGCGCGCCAGGTGCTCGCGATTGAACGCCGGCTGAATCAGCAAACGCTGCCTGCGCCAATACGCCCCTTCGCTCGCCACCAGGCCCTGGCCGAACAGCGCCCGTGCTCGGCTCCAGAAGAAACGGTGCTTGATGAATCGCTCATGCTGTCGGACGAGCACCGTCTCGATATGCGCGGGGTGGTTCACCAGAAAGGCCGTACGACTCGCGAGCCGCAAGCGCACCACATCGCCGTAGTCGCGGGCCGAGCGCGTGAAGAAGCCCAGCATGTCCTGTGAAAACTCGCGCAGGTTGCCGAGGAGGAAGCTGCCTTTGGGTCCGGGTGTGGGGGTCATGGTCGAACGGTCATTCTCTCCCGTGACCGCCGCACCCACGTGCAATCAGGAAAGCGGGAGGAACAGTTTCAGCGGTTCGTCTGCGAAAGGCTGAAATCCGAAGTGGGTATAGAAGCCGGCGGCCTCTGCATCGATAGCATCCACGAACAGACCCGCGACACCGGCGTGCGTGCGGATCAAACGCGTCCGCTCCACAGCATCCATGAGGAGAAGCTGGCCAAGACGCTTCTTTTGATGCTGAGTCGCCACCGCCAACCGCCCGAGGCGCACGCCGGGGATCCGGCGCGGCAGCCGCTTGCGCTGAATTTCGGCGAGCGCGCCGGTATCGACTTCAGTGAGGGTTAGTGAGTAGTAACCACAGATGACGGTGGGCGCATGCTCCCGTACCGCAACGAAGGTCTTCGAGAGCCCCTTCTTCTGATGCTGCCCGGCCACTCCGCGCAACCAGTCGTTCAGTTCGGGGCGGCCGCAGTCGAAGCCTTGCCGGTCATGGCTTCCAGTCAAAGGCAGAATGCGCATCGGCGCGTTTGGCTTTGCGGTAATGCTTCATGGCAGCCTTGAATCGGGCGCTGGGCGGCGGCGGGTTCTCCAGCAAGTCCAGCAGCTTCTCGCAGTCGCGCCGCGAGAGCCTCAGGATCCGCTCACGCTCGATCACGGCTTCGGCCTCCTTGAGGGCCGATTGCACGAGAAACTGATTGACCGTGGCACCCGTCAGCTCCGCTGCATGACGCAGCGTTTCATAGACCTCGCGCGGTACACGGGCGCCGATGCGCTCCTGTCTTGCTATAGTCGATCCCATCATGCGATCCGGGCGTTTTTGGAAAACGCACTCTAACACTCTCCGCAGAATGGCGCCAGATTGCCCGATGGGATCCCCCGGCGGCGCCTGCGGCCGCGCGCACCGTCCAACCGGCGTCGGATCGCCAACCGGGGTTGTTCGTGGGTGTACACCTTGGGCGCCCTCGCCCAAGATCTTGAGGAGGAGCCAACTCTTTGGCCCCGGTGTGGCCGTCATGTTTCGTACAGATGGGGCGCGATCTCGCGAACGATCTTTTCGGCGACGACCCGCACCTCGGGCGCGACCCGGCGCAGATACTTCACCGACCCCTCGGC
>JBOIDW010000461.1:0-5661 GCA_050740655.1 Gammaproteobacteria bacterium
CCCCTGCCCCGCCTCCGGTAACGACCCAACCCCCGTTACCCGCGCCGCGCCCGGCAGTGGCCAAGCCCGGCGCGCCTTCACCCGTCGCCACCCCCGCACCCGCCCCGGCGAAACCGGCTTCGGAGCCGCCGCAGCCCGTGCTCGCAGCGGCCAGCGGCTGGCTGCACGGCAAGCGTCCTCAGGACTGGGTACTACAGATCTTCGCGAGTCGTAATCAGGGCGCGCTCGCGGGACTCGTAAAAAGACATGGGCTGACTCAGCGTGCAGCCATCGTCGCTACCGATCGAAGCGGCGCCGTCTGGTACGTTGCGGTGTTGGGGCCTTACCCAAGCCGCCAGGCGGCCCAGGCTGCGGCCGGCGGGCTCCCGGCGGAGCTGCGGCGGTCTCAGCCTTGGGCACGCAGCATCGGCGAGTTGCAAAGAGTGGCCGTACCAAGGCGCTGACCGCTACGCGCTTGGGTCTTGGACGGGCTGAGTAAAAATTAGCGGGACGCCCCGGCCATACAAGCACCGCATGCTCCGTCGGTTAGGGGTAATCGCCTCCGATGGGTCGGTAATGGGCAACATCTCCGTGGCGCGGTCGCGCCACGGGACGCGGGGTCTGCGCACAGGGGTGCGACAATTTGTCGCATCCCCCGGGGCCGCGAAAGGTGTTATCGTTGCCTCTACTATGATACGGCGGGTAGGCGGCGTAGCCGGACAACGCGCGTTCCTCGAGCGGCGTACTTCGCACCAGCGGCGCCGCACGACCGTCTTCATCGCCGGTGTGCTGGCGCTGGCACCGCTCGACGCTTGGGCGCACGGTTTCGCCGGCAAGCGCTTCTTCCCCTCGACCCTGGCCATCGAAGACCCGTTCGTGAACGACGAATTTTCGCTCATCGTGGCCCACATCAAGGAGCCCGGGGAAGGCGACGAGCCGCCGACGCTCGCGACCGAGATCGAGGCCGAATACGCCAAGACCATCTTCCCGGACTTCGCGATCGCACTCGGGGGCAGCTACAACCATCTCGACCCCGACGGGGACGAGGATGACCGCAACGGCCCCGGCAACCTGGAGGTGGGCGCCAAGTACCAGTTCTTCACGAGCCCCGAGCACGAAGCCCTCCTGTCGATAGGGCTGGAGGCGGAGGTCGGCGGCACCGGGGATCGCGACGCCGAGGCCGACGAGCACTCCACGATCTCCCCCGCGCTCTTCTTCGGCAAGGGCATGGGCGATGTTCCGGAATCGGCCTGGTTGGCGCGGCCGTTGGCGCTTACCGGCTTCTTCGGCGGCAAAGTCCCGACGCAGGAGCGCACCGTGCTCTTGGCGGTGGGCGAGGACGGTGAGATCGAGGAGGAGATCGAGGACAACCCCACCGCCCTGAGCTGGGGTTTCAGCCTGCAATACAACCTGAATTATCTCAACAGCCATGTGCGCGACGTGGGGCTCCCGGCACCGCTGGACCGCATGGTCCCGCTCGTCGAGTTCGCGCTCCGGACCTGCATCAGCGATGACTGCGACGGCGAGACCGCCGGGACCGTCAACCCCGGCATCATCTGGGTCGGCAAGTACGTCCAGCTCGGGATCGAGGCCCAGATCCCGTTGAACGACCGCACCGGCGACAACGTCGGCGTCCTGGCCCAGTTCCATGTCTTCATCGACGATCTGATGCCGAGCTCGCTCGGGCGCCCGATCTTCGGTCGGAAGACGCCCCGGCCGTCCTGGCAGGTACGGTGAGCGGAGGGCGGCGGGGTGGGGATGTCGCTCTTTATCATTGACGGATCCCGCTGCGTAGCAGCGCCAGCCAGGCCGCCGTCGACAAGCTTCGGTCGCGTAACGAGGAGCAACGAGATGTTCCGAAACCTTGTCGTAGTCGTAGTCCTGTCCCTGTGGCATCCGGGTCTATCGGCCCATGCCTTCCTGGAGCGTGCCGAGCCGGCACCCGGGAGCGTGTCCACGGGGGCCCCCACCGAGATCCGGCTGGCCTTCGACAGCGCCCTGGAACATGCCTTTTGTGCGGTGCGTGTCGAGGACTCGAGCGGGGGCGTCGTCGCGACCGGGGAGATCCAGCACGCCCGCGAAAACCCCGATCGCTTGGCGGTGTCCCTTCCCCGACTGGGCTCCGGTACCTACCAGGTGCGCTGGAGCGTGGTGTCGTGGGACGGGCACCAGACCGAGGGCGACTACCGTTTCACGCTCGAATAGTCCTTTCGGCTTCAAGACGGCACCGCGACGTCACCTGCGTTGCTGCACGATCAACTATTGGCGCTGCCACTATCGGCCCTGGCGAGGTTCTTCGACCTCCTAGCGTTCGTAGGTGTCGTCGGCGCCCTCTCTTGGCGCCTGTGGGTGCTGCCCGCGCGGGATGAGCCGGCCCGCCCGGATCGCTGCCAGCGCGGGTGGCCGAGGATCCGCGTGATGCTGTTCGCCGCGATCGCCGGGCTCACGATCACGACGCCCTTGCTCCTCCTCATGCGCGCCGGAGAGATGGGTCGGCAGACGCTCGCCGGGGCGGTGCCGCTCGTGCCCAAGGTGCTTGCGGGCAGTCATTACGGATCGGTGTGGAAGGTGCGCGCCGCGGCACTGGTGGTCCTGTGGGTCTGGGTCTTTTGGAGAGGGATCGGCAAGGGCCCTGCGGCCGTGATGTGGGTCGCGATGCTCGCGATCGGCTGGACCTACAGCGCCTCCGGACACGCATCGGCCTGGGGCGACTTCAGCTTGGCCCAGCTCATCGACGGCATGCACGTCGCGTCCACCGCGATCTGGGTCGGCGGCGTCTTGGTGTTGGCCACCGCGGCACGTCCCCTGTTCCTCACCGGGCAGGATCGGGCGTATGCGCTCGAGGCGGCCGAGCGCCTGTCGCGGCTCGCGGGCCTCGCCCTCCTGGGTGTCGTCCTCACCGGGACCTACAACGCCGTGACCCAGATCGGTTTCGTGAGCGCGCTGTGGGAGACCGCTTACGGGCGGCTCTTGCTGCTCAAGCTGGCCGGCGTGCTCGGCGTCGCGGGGCTTGGCGCATGGAACCGGTATCGCGGGCTGCGCGGGCTCAGGGACTGGGCGGCATGCCCACCTGGGCCTCGTACCGTCCGATCGGCCGGTGAGCGCTTCCTGCGGATCGCTACCCTCGAATCGTTCCTGGTCGTCTGGGTCCTCGGCTGCACGGCCGTTCTGGGCGGCGCCATGCCGCCACGCGAGGCGTCGCGGACCGAAGGGCACCACGCCGTCACGGTCACCTCGTCGCGGTCCTTGGAGGGGGCGGATAAAGCAAGGGAAGCGGAAACCGAGGGTTAGATCGTCGGTGAGTGCGTAAGGCGCCCGCAGCGTGCGAGCACGGTTGGGCGGATCCGATTGCGGTAGGGTCGTGGCATTTCGAGTGTGTACTGATTGTACGTGCGTACTCGAGGACCAGCGAGTGTAGGAAAAACCGCCGCATAGACCATGCGACAGATTGTCGCATCCCCCTCTAACAAGGCGCGCTGCGACGCCCCGGCCGGCCCGCGTTGCGAGCATTGCGCCCTTGAAAACGAAGCGCTAAAGTCAGCGAAAAAACGGCACCTCTAAAACCCCTTCGCCCCGCGGGAGAGAGGGCTAGGGCGAGGGACCAGGGAATTTTCGAGTTCATTAAGGTTCCCGAGGCTACCGAGGTCGGCGACCGTCGGTTGCTCGCAGTTTCGCTAACCAAGCCAAGCAGGCAGCGGCTTTCCTGCCGCCGCCTCCAGCAACTATTTTTTGGGGACTCAGCGTTATGGACAAACGCCCGCTTACCAAACCCGCCCGTCCGGGCGGCCGCCGGCCGCGCACGCTCGGTCCGGTGTCCGATCTCGAGCGCCATCTGCCTGCCGAATGGTGGCGCGAGTTGTTCGACTCGGTGTATTTGCGCACCGATGGCGACGTGGTGGAAAACGATGCCAATACCATGGCCGAAGTGGACTTGCTGGTCCAGGCGACCGGGCTGCAGATCCATGATCGGCTGCTCGATCTGTGCTGTGGCCAGGGGCGGCACGCCATTGAGCTGGCGCGACGCGGTTTCAAACAGGTGGTCGGGATCGATCGCTCGCGGTATCTGGTGCGGTTGGCGCGCCGCCGCGCCAAGAAACTGGGACTGGAGGTGAGCTTCCGCGAGGGGGACGCACGCAAGTTCAAGGTCCCCGAGGGCAGCTTCGATGTCGCCGTGGTCATGGGCAACTCCTTCGGCTATTTCGACGTCGAAGAGGCCGACGCCAAGGTCCTGGAAGCGGTCAAGACGGCCTTGCGCTCGGGGGGGACCCTGGTGCTGGACCTGACCGATGGCGAATGGATGCAGCGCAACTTCGAACCGCGCTCCTGGGAGTGGATCGATCAGAGTTACTTCGTGTGCCGCGAGCGCTCGCTGGCCTCGGACGGTACGCGCTTGGTGTCGCGCGAGGTGGTGGTCCATGCCGAGCGCGGCGTCATCGCCGATCAGTTCTATGCCGAACGCCTGTACACGCGCGAACGGATCCTCAATCTGCTGGAGCGCCTGGAGCTACGCAACGCACGCATCCACGAGTCGCTGCGCGCGGAGTCCACGCGCGGCCAGGACTTGGGGATGATGGCCCACCGCTTGTTTATCACCGCCCAGGCACCGCGCAAGACCATCGTGCAGGCGGTGAACGGCAAGGACATCCTGCCGGTGACCGTGGTGCTGGGCGACCCCAGGCTGCCGGACACGGTCAAGCGCGGCGGTGTCTTCAACCTCGAGGACATGCAGACCGTCGAACGCTTGAAAGATGCCTTGAGCGAGCTGCGGAGCTTCCATTTCAGCTATCTGGATAACCACGTCACGCTGGGCACCGATCTGCGCGCCAATCCGCCGCAACTCATCTTCAATCTCTGCGACGAGGGCTTCAACAACGACGCCTTCCTGGAGCTGCACGTGCCGGCGCTGCTGGAGCTGCTGGGCATCCCCTATACCGGGGCCGGCCCCGCGGGCCTGGCGCTATGCTACGACAAGAGCCTGGTACGAGCCCTGGCCCATGAGATGGACATCCCGGTACCGCTCGAGACCTACGTCAATCCAGGAGACCAGTCGGCGACTCTGCCCTCGATGTTCCCCGCGCTCCTCAAACCGAACTTCGGCGACAGCAGCATCGGTATCACCAAGGACGCCGTGGTCTCCACGCCCGCCGAGCTGGTCAGCTATCTCACCGAGCTGCTGAAGACCTATCCAGGCTGTCCGGTCCTGGTGCAGGAGTTCCTGTCCGGTGCCGAGTACTCGGTCGGACTCATCGGCAATCCGGTCACCGGCCTGCGCGCGCTACCGATCCTGGAGGTCGATTACAGTCACCTCGACCCGGGCCTGCCCAGGCTGCTGGGCTACGAGTCGAAATGGGAGCCGGATTCGCCTTATTGGATGCAGCTCCGCTACAAGGAGACGGACCTGCCGGAGTCCGAGCAGCGCACCCTCATCGAGTGGTCGACGCGGCTCTTCGAACGCTTGCGCTGCCGCGATTACGCACGCTTCGATTTTCGCGCCGACGGTGCCGGAACTATCAAGCTCCTAGAGGTCAACCCCAATCCCGGCTGGTGCTGGGACGGCAAGTTCAACATCATGGCCGGCTGGTCCGGCCTCAGCTACGCCAAGCTTCTGGCGATGATCATCGAGGCCGCCACCGAGCGGCTCGGCCTGCAGCATCGCAGCGTAAGCCAGCCGGCCGCGGCGTC
>JBOIDW010000462.1:0-1884 GCA_050740655.1 Gammaproteobacteria bacterium
GTCGCACCCCGGCCCGTAGCGCGGCTTGGCACACCAGCGATCTTCTCGATGGTGTCGCCCAGGAATTCGGAGCATCTGTAGGGCGGATGCCCGCAGGGCGATCCGCCGCACGGGCCGCTTCGGCCGGCAGCCATACGGCGGAACGCCAAAAAGCGGCTTCCGCCCTGTCATAGCTTTGTCAAGCCCCCTTTTTTCTCTCAGTTACCTGGCTTTTCCCCATACGATCTTTCACACTTGATTTTATCAAAATGCAAGCATGCTCGACGGTATGGACGGAGTGTATCGATTCGTGGGTTCCGGGGTTCCGGGATCAGCCACCTGTGGGGTAAGCCTGACCTGTCATGGGATGTCCGTTAGACGGCATCGGATCAGCTTCATCGGGCATTGGGTCCACGGGTAGATCCGGGGAGTGCCTCGGGACTACGCAAGGGTATTCCAATATGGATACCACGGGGCGGAATGGAAGGTCACTCCGGCGGAAACCGGTCAACACAGTAGTGCGCCTTGACTAGGGTGGCATGGTAGGGTCCTCCGCATTGCGAGTGTCTTGTTTCTGAACCGGGATTACATGGATGTAATGCTTTAGGGAGGTACAGGAAGAACCTTGTCAGCCCACTGCGCAGAGCCTGCGGGCGTCAAAGGCCTGCCCGCGTGCCACATACCACAGGGCGCGGGAGAGTTTGCGCATCAAGGCCACAACGATCCTCTGCTTGTTACGCCCCCCATTGGACTTTACCTTGTTCTCAAACCACGTCTTGACAATCTCATTGCGTTGAATCAAACGCAGGGTCGCGAGGTAGAGATCGCGCCTAGCCGACCCCGAACCCCGCTTGGTGATCTTGATCTGTCCCTTGTGCTGACCGCTGCTCCTCTCCTTGAGGTTTAGCCCGAGCGCCTTGCAGTAACTGCCGCTATTCGCATACGCCCGTGGGTCCAGACCCTCGGCGATGAGCAGGCCGGTCGTCACCTTGCCGAGGGTCACGCCCAGGGCGTGAAGCTCCGGATCCGCCTGTGTCAGTGCTGAAAGCCGCAACCCCACCCGCTCCTTCTGCTCGCGGCTATAGCGCAGCTCGGCGCCGAGCGCCATGAGGTACTCCCGCTCGGCCGCCACGCACGGCACACCGATCGAGTGACGGGCGCTCTCGAGCACCGCCTCGATCTTCTCCGCCGCGAGCTTTCCGCGGGAGATCCGCCGCATCCGCTCGCGGCCCTCTTCGGCCTGCGCGCTGAGCTCCGCCGGAGATCCGTAGCTCAATAGCAGATCCTCCAGCGTGATACCGTCGAGATCGAGGTAGTGGGGCAGCTCCGGCCAGTGCCGTTGCAGCGCCGCCTCCAGCCGGTTCTGGTGCTGCTGGTGCTGCTTCTGGTAGAGTCGGTAGAGCCGCCCGATAGCATCGTGGCTGCGCTGCTGCTCGCTCGCCTCCACCCACACCCGACTCGCCCCTTCCAAGTACAGCCGCCCGATCACCTGCGCCGCCTTCGCATCGTGCATGCTCGGGACCCCGTCATAGACCTCACAGGCATCGTGCACGCGCTTGGCGCTCATCTGATGGACCTCAATACCGGCCTCACGCAGTTGCCTACGCAGCGTGTCCCCATAAACCCCGGTGGACTCCATCACCGCCGTGAGCGACCCACAGGCTAAGCCTCTTAGCCGCTCAAGGAGCGCCGGTGTCTCCGCCGGGTGCGCCCACTTCACCGTGACCACTACCTCCCGCTCGCTGTCCATCAAGACCCCATACTGCTCGACCTTGGCGACATCCACCGCCCACACCACGGCCTTGTCCTTGACCCGATCGGCCACCTCTTCCCACCGAACCTCATTGACTTTCTGAGCACGATAGCTACGCTTCTTCATGGCGAGAATACCTCCTGCGTTATGGG
>JBOIDW010000463.1:0-2338 GCA_050740655.1 Gammaproteobacteria bacterium
GGCGGTGGCGGTGGCGGTGTCACCACGCCAACATTGATCTTAAGTGCAAACGTCTTCGTGTCGGACCGGCCAGCGCCGTCAGTCACCGTGGCGTTGAAGCTGAAGGTCCCAGCGCTAGTCGGTACCCCCGTGATCATTCCGGTGCCGCTTAGGATCAAATCGGCGCCCACGGTCCCGGTCCACTTGAGCGGTGGGGTTCCGCCCTGCGCCATTAGAGTGGCCGAGTAGAATACCCCTTTAGTCCCGTCGAGCAGGGAAGACGTGGTGATCTTCGGTCCCCCATCCCCAACGCCACCCCCGTCAGCGCCGATAGGGAGATCGAAGGGCTTCGTGGCGGACTTATTTGCGTAGTCCGTTACTGTGACGTCGAATTTAAGGTCACCGCCCTTTGTGGGCGCCCCGGTGAGCGTGCCGTTGAGATTCAGGCTTAACCCGGTTTCGGCGGAGGGGCCACCGGACCATCGGTATGGCTTCTTCCCGCCTTTTGCATCGAAGCCGGTAAATTTCGTATCGTAATTTTCCCCTACCTTGCCTTCGGGCAATGGCGAGGGCGTTGTGATCTGGAGCGGCTCCGCACGATACAGAAACAGCAGAATAATCGCTAAGAGGCTCAGCAATGCGATCAGAATGACATTTTTTTTCGGTTGCATTTTTCGATCTCCCGTAAGCAAATCGCCTTAATCAACGCCCCCCTCGTTCCTTAAGATGCTTCGCCATCCCATCGAAACTACGCGACAAATCAAAGACGCTTGGAAAATCCTTCGCAAACGTTCATCAGCACTGAATGATACAAGATGATTCGATCCTTATTGCCAAGCGAACTTTTCCCGTACGGTTAGGGGGAAACCGCTCCTTAAACGCGGCGCTCGGATAATCCCCCCGGGCTCACCTTGGCGGCAAGCTCGCGAATTCTAGCTTGCATTTTTCAGTACAGCCCATAGATGCTGGGCACACCCCCGCCAGTCTCTCCCGGTATGGTATGAGTCTGGACGAGCTATTGTCAAATCTGGTGTATGGCGAGCTGATCAAGCGGCGACCTGCTGGAGATCGACGTCCGCATGTTGGCATGCACCCGCGCGCACACCATCCACGAACGGCACACCTGCGATCACTTGAGCGACGGGCTTGAAGGCACGGGGGCGATTGAAGCGCTTCTCGGCACACAATTCTAAAGCGAGCCCAAGAAGGTTGGCGCGCGACACAATCCCTGGTCCGATCGGTGCGGTGGCGTATCGTGCCCGTACCGACTCGGCCAGGAAATCAGCGAAGGTCAGAGCACCTCCCGGTCCTTCGCCAGGCACTCGACTGCCTTGGGGTACTAGATTTGATGATTGGTGATGAACCGGTCCAAGGCGCGCTCGACCATTAGGCCCGTCTCATCAATCAACTACGCCGATGTCGTGCAGCATGGCCTTGGGCTGCACGGACTTCGGCAGATCGTTCACGTCACGCGCTTGTGCCCCCAGCAGCGTTGCCCCCGCGGCCTTGGAAACACATCCCGCAGCGCCCCCCAGAACCACTGCGGGAGGCCAGTGAGCCCCTGGCCGGCTACTTCAGAGTGAGACCAATGTGGCCGCCTGTGTCGAGGCGGATATCGATCCCTGGATCGCCGCCGGCCGTGAGTCGCATCACCTGCCTAGGCAAGGCAAGCACGCGGGGAGCGTCCAGGGATGGCCGCTGGACATCCGATCGACCGAAAGGCCTTTAGGTCCATTCAACATAAAAGACTACAGTAGGCCCGTAGCAGCGATATAACCTATTGATGTTATTGGCGCGCCCTAGAGGATTCGAACCTCTGACCTTTGGCTCCGGAGGCCAACGCTCTATCCATCTGAGCTAAGGGCGCGAGGGGACGCATGAGGCGGCAGCACGCCGCATGAAAAGTAGCTTACCGATTCTACTCTTGCTCGTCTATTCCATCATTCTGTCAGTCAGCGAAGGGCAATGCATCGTTCCAGATTGCAGCCTTACGAGGAGGTCGTCGAACCGCTTGCGGGTCCAGTGCCAGCAGCCCGCTATCGCCGTGTCGCCAAAGAAAGTGAGGGCCTCCGGCAGAAACGCGTCGGTCGAAACGGCGGTCTGCACGCGCGTGCCCTGGTTGTGGGAGGACCACGCAAAGTCTGCGTCGCACCCCCGGCCATGCGCCAGCTCCGCCGCCCACTTCGCCACCCGCGGGGTCTTCCCCTCGCCGCCGAGGGCGGAAGGCGAGGACGTGCGGGCGTCGCCTCGCCGCGCACAGCCTTGTCCCAGGCGTCGGTGCAGAGCATCGTCTCGATCCCTCGCGGCCGATGAGTTCGGCGGGGGCGTATTTGACGATGCGGGAGACGGCGGATAAAAA
>JBOIDW010000464.1:0-5900 GCA_050740655.1 Gammaproteobacteria bacterium
GGGTTGATCTTGTTCATGACCCCATCGAGGCCCGCCATCAACATCGCCGCGAAGGCCAGATACGGGTTGCAGGAGGGATCGGGGAAGCGGACTTCGATGCGCTTGGCTTTGGGACTCGGGGAGTAGACCGGAATGCGAACCCCCGCCGAGCGGTTGCGCGAGGAATAGGCCAGGTTGACGGGGGCTTCGAAGCCGGGCACGAGGCGCTTGTACGAATTGGTCGTAGGGGCTACGAAGGCGCAAAGCGCCGGGGCATGTTTCAATATGCCTCCGATGTACCACAGGCACAGATCGCTCACCCCGGCGTACTTGTCGCCGGCAAAGAGCGGCTGTCCCGCTTTCCAGATGCTCTGGTGGGTGTGCATGCCCGAGCCGTTGTCCCCGAACAGCGGTTTCGGCATGAAGGTCACCGTCTTGCCGTGCCTGAGCGCCACGTTCTTGGTGATGTACTTGTACATCATCATCTTGTCGGCCATGCGGGTGAGCGAATCGTAGAGCAGATCGATCTCCGCCTGCCCTGCCGTGGCGACCTCGTGGTGGTGCTTCTCGACCACCATTCCGGCCTTTTCCATCTCCAGGATCATCTCGGTGCGTATGTCTTGCTGCGAGTCGGTCGGCGGTACGGGGAAGTAGCCTTCCTTGTGGCGCGGTTTGTGGCCGAGGTTCGGCCCATTGTCGCTGCCCGACTCCCAGATCCCTTCCGCGGACTCGACGTGGTAATAACCCTCATGGGCATTTTGGTCGAAGCGCACGCCATCGAAGATGAAGAACTCGGCTTCCGGCCCGAAGTACGCGATGTCGCCTATCCCGGAGCTCTTCAGGTAGTTTTCAGCCTTGCGCGCAATATAGCGGGGATCGCGTGAATACTGCTCGCGGGTAACCGGATCGACGATATCGCAGATCAATGAGAGCGTTGGGCACTCGGTAAACGGGTCGATGACGGCCGTGACCGGGTCCGGCACTACCAGCATGTCACTGGCATGGATGGCCTGCCAACCACGGATGCTGGAACCGTCGAAGCCCAGCCCCTCGTCGAACATTTCCGGCACGACCTGGCTTATCGGTATCGAAAAATGCTGCCACGTGCCGGGGAAATCCTGGAATTTCAGATCCACGATTTCGATGTTCTTGGCCTTGATAAGATCGATGATTTCTCTTGGTGTCATGGATGGCTCTCCTCGTTTTTTTAGCTGGGACCACTCTGCTGAGCGCCCCCGATTATTACTAGGCGGATGCTCCGGGCATCCTCTCGCGCGGAAAAGTATAGCGCGTGTCAACCGCCGCGCGCTACCGGCCGATGGTCCGTTTATCCTCCCGGAATCTCGGCCTCTAGCTGTCGAACCCACCGCGCCTCGGCCTGGTCGCGAACGCCGGGGGGCGTGTGCAAGACGGTGAGCCCTGAGGGCCATGACGAAATGGGTTTTGCAGAGGATCGTCCATCGATCATGACTAGGCGACCTTGGCACCACGAGCAAAAAACCTTCGCTGTCATTGACCTCCCCAAACCCGATGCCACCCCGATCCGAGGGCTGCACGCCTCTTCGACGATAGATAGCAGCGAAGAGTGTACTGGCGAGATCCGCGCCTGTGGAAAGCGTCGTGCCGTCGCATTGTCACGAGGTGCTGCGTCTGCTGGGCACAACCGGTTTTTTTATCGGTGTCGCCTTCGCAGATTCTAGAATGAGAAAGCGCGTATACCTTGATGGATTTGGCGGAGAGGGTGGGATTCGAACCCACGTGGGGCGGCAAAGCCCCCAACCGATTTCGAGTCGGTGCCGTTGTGACCGCTTCGGTACCTCTCCGGGTGATAATCGCCACGGCGCTGCGTGGGGTGTGTGCGGCGAGAGTTGCGGGGTTACGGTACCACCGCGGCGACAGGTTAACCTAGCTTAAGGCTTAGCCGCGCATCCCACAACCTTTTGCGGGCGGCCACGGAACTATCCGGGGAAGATCGGTGGCAGAGCTCCGTGGGCTGACGCCCGGACGGGTGGGCCCAGTCCGAAGGACCAGGTTGGAACGGGGGCGGCCTTCGATATGAAAGTCGCGCTCGGGTGCACTGGCCTTAATGCGATCGGATGAGCCGGTCAGTTGTTGCCGCTTGAGTTTCAGCGTCGATTGCAAGAGGTGTAGTGCCCATACGCCGTGGGCGTCATCGGATCGTCTCGAGCCGGCGATGAGGTCCTCCAAGGAGGCAATCTCTTGCACCAGCTCGTGCCAGCCCGCCCGGTTTTGGTACTGTTGCGCAGTCTGCATGGTCTGTGTCTCGATTGCTGACGGTTGCTAGATAAACCGCATTATCCATACCAAGCATTACGGGATGACGACAGTCGCATGAAGCCGCATTTATCATCGTGCGCTGCGGTATCGGGTGCTTGTGACCCGCGCGTCGCGTCCAGCGCAGTATCTCTATCCACGCGTTGGCTCGGTCCAACCGCCGGCATGCCGCAGCACCAGGGACCCGAGCGCCTGGATATGGCCCGGTGTAGCGTTGAGCGCGGCGATATAATGAAACGTCTGTCCGCCGCAGCGGAGGAACAGGTCCCGATTGCGCAGCGCCATCTCTTCCAGCGTTTCTAGGCAGTCGGCAGAAAATCCGGGGCAGACCGTATCGACGGACACCACGCCCTGCCGGGCCCAAGTGCTAAGCTGCTCATCGGTATAGGGTTTCAGCCACTCACGCGGCCCCACTCGCGATTGAAAGGCGAGCGCCCAGCGCGTCGCGCCGAGACGCAGTTGCTGCGCGATGAGCCGTGCCGTCGCGCGGCATTGATCGGCATAGGGATCGCCTTGGCGATGACTCCGCTCGGGCAGGCCGTGGAAGGAAAACAGCAGGCGTTGGGCCGGGGCACGTTCCGACCAGGCCGCGGCGATGCTGCCCGCGACGGCATCGATGTAGCCCGGGTCATCGTGATAGCCGTTGACCATGTGCAGCGCGGGTACCACGCGCCAACGGCGCAGGACCGCCGCGACGGCATCGAAGGTCGAGGCCGTGGTGACCGCCGAGTATTGCGGATAGAGCGGCAGTACGATGAGGCACCGCACCCCTCGTGCGCGCAGTAGCTCCAGCCCTGCACCGATCGAGGGCTGGCCGTAGCGCATGCCGAGGGCCACCGGAACCGTCGTTTGCAGACGGACCTCGAGCCACTCCTGGAGGCATACGGCCTGGCGCTGCGAGAGCGCGAGCAGCGGCGACCCGGCCTCGGTCCAGATGGACTGGTAGGCATGGACGGCCCGCCGCGGCCGTAACGGCAGGATGACACCGTAGAGTACCGGCAGCCACAGCCAGCGCGGCAGCTCGACGACCCTAGGGTCGGCGAGAAACGCGGCGAGAAACCGCCGCACGGCACGGCGCGTGGGTAACTCCGGCGTACCGAGATTGCTGACGAGGACGCCGAACGGCGGGCTCGCTGCCGTCACGGTCGGCGCAGGACCTCGATGGGGGGATGCCGAAGCGCGCCGGCCGTGCCCCAGACCCCGACGATGACCACACCGGCGCCACCGAGCGCGATCCCGAGCGGGATCAGCGCCGGGCTCAGCCCGTAGTCGACGTCGAACACCGAATGGGCCAATACGAACCCGACCGCGATCGCCCCCAGCGCGGCAAGCAGACCGGCGAGCAGGCCCAGGCACAGGAATTCCGCCGCATTGCCCTTGACGATGGTCACTTGTTTGGCACCCAGCGCCCGCAGCAACGCGCCCTCGGTGCGCCGCGCATCGCGGCTCGCATGGATACTCGCTATGAGTACCAGAACGCCCGCGGCCAGGGTAAACAGGCTCACCATCTCCACCGCGAGTACCGCGCGGTCCATGATGGTCCGCACGTTGTCCATGAGTGCCGCGACATCAACCACCGTGATGCTCGGAAAACGCCTGACCAGGGGCGCGAGCAGCGATTTTTCCCGATCGCCGATGAAAAAACTGGTGATATACGTCGGCGCGGAGCCCGCCAGCAACTCCGGCGGCGAGACGACGAAGAAGTTCACCGTAAAGGACTCCCAGTCCACGCTGCGCAGGCTCGTGACCTCGCCGCTCACGCTGCGCTCGGCGATCTGGAAGGTGAGCCGGTCGCCGAGCCGGATCCCCAGGGATTCGGCGATCCCCTGCTCGACCGAGAATTGTCCCGCGGTGCGCCGCGGACCCCACCACCGGCCCTCGACGATGCGGTTGTCGGGCTTGGGTTGCTCGGCCCAGGACAGATTGAAATCCCGCTCGGCGAGCCGGCGGGTCTCCGGATCGCGATACCTTTCGGCCCGCACCGCGCGCGCGTTGATGCGGATGAGACGCCCCCGCACCATGGGATAGAGCCGGACGGCGTTGAGCCGGTGTTGACGAAGATAATCCTTGAAGGCGGTGGTCTCCTGCGGCTGGATGTTGACGATGAAGTGATTCGGGGCCTGCGGCGCGAGCGAGCCGCGCCAGTCGCGCATGAGGTCATCCTTGACGATATGCAGCAACAGCATGACCATGATGCCGAGCCCGATGGTGGCCACCTGCAGCACGCTGTCTCGGCTGCGGCGCGCGATGTTGGCGAGGCCGAAGCGCCAGGCCACGCCCACCCGCTCGCGCAAGCGCCCCAGTGCTTTGACCATCAGCCAGGCGGCGCCCGTCAATACCGCGAGGGTAGCTGCGGTACCGGCCAGGACATAGAGCGTCACGCGCTTCTCCCCCACGCCCCAGGGCGCCAGCAGCACGATGGCGAGGACCGCGGAGATATACATTAATCCGCTTGAGCGCGGCGCGGTGTCGCGCTCGTGCCGCAGCACCCGCGAGGGGGGCACCCGCTTCAGCGCTATGAGCGGCGGGAGCGCAAAGCCGAGCAAGGCCGTGATCCCGGCCAGTGTCCCGGTGACCAGCGGCTGCAAGGACGGTGGCGGCAGGTCGCGCGGAATGAGATCGGCGAGCAGCAGGCCCAGGGCATGCTGTCCCAGCAACCCCAGCGAGGCGCCGAACAGGCTGACCGCCAAGCCGACCGCGGCCAGCTCACAGAGGAATACGCCCAGGATGAGCCCTTGCGAGGCGCCCAGGCAGCGCATCATCGCCGCGTTGTCGAGGTGACGCTGGGTAAAGCGGCGCGCCGAGCTGGCGATGGCGAGCCCGGCCAGGATCACGCTGATGAGGGCCGCCAGCGCCAGGAACTGCTCGGCGCGCTCGAAGGCCGAGCGGAGCTCGCGGCGCGCGTCCTTGATGCCGATGATGCGTACCTTCCCGCCGGCCGTCTGTTCGACCCAGGCGCGCAACTCGGCGACGCGCGGCGGCTCGCCGGCCACCAGCAGCCGATACGTCACACGGCTGCCCGGCGTGACCAGACCGCTGGCCGGAATATCGCAGAGATTGATCAACAGCCGCGGGGCGATCTGAAACAGTTGGCCGCCGCGATCCGGCTCGATCACCAGCACCCGGTCGGTGGTGAGCCGCAATGCCCCAAGCTCCAACTCGTCGCCGCGCTCGAGGTCTAGGAACTGCATTAGCTGCGAGTCGGCCCACAGCGTTCCGGGCCGTGGGCCCGCCCGGACCTTGAAGGCCGCCCCGAAGGGCGTATCGGTCGCTTCCAGTGCACCGCGCAACGGGTAGGAGTCATCGACGGCCTTGACCTCGACCAGTTGCATGCGCTCGCGCTTCATCACCACGCTGCGAAAGCCCAGGGTATGGGCTGTGGCGAGCCCCAGGGCGAGTGCGCGTTGCTCGATCTCCGGCGCTACCGGATAGGAGGACTCAATGGCGATATCGGCAGCGAGCAGCCCGCTCGCTTGCCGCTCCATGGCATTGCGTACCCGATCGACGAAGAAGGCCACGGTGCTCACGCTGCCCACCGCCAATAGGAGTGCGGCCGCGACCAGCCGCAACTCGCCCGCGCGCCAGTCGCGCCGCAGCTGTGCGAGTCCCAGTTTCAGGGCCTTCAT
>JBOIDW010000465.1:0-7169 GCA_050740655.1 Gammaproteobacteria bacterium
GGACTACGGGACCTGAAAGCGCTGGGAAAGAAGGACTATGGCGCCGACGGCGACGCTCGTGAGGGCGAACTCGGGGATTTCCAGAAGCAACTTGGCGAAGGTGACCTCGTCTTCGTCTATGTCCAGCGCGAGGGTCTTCAAGACCGCGAAGGCACCGATTCCCGCGCCGCCTAACAGCCATCGGGTACGTCGCTCGTCGCGTTCGCGTGCAGCCGCGGGCTCCCGCCCGGCACCGCCCGGACGGGGACCCGCCCCCCTGACTGCCGCCGCCGCGGGGGATGCTCACGGCGCAGGCAAGCCGGCACACCTCGGATCGACGTTGCAGTTTACCAGTTGAACCGTGCTCCCCGACCTTGGATGCACCTCGAGGAACAATCCGATCCCGCGCGCGTAGTACTTGCGCTCGAACCCGCCGGGACTGAGCGGCGAGAACTCGCCCGTCACCACGCAGTCGTTGGCAGCGCAGAGGAGTACCGCGAGGGCCCGAGGTACGAACTGGTCGAGTTGCGGGTCGGCTCCGAAGCCATAGGTCGTGGAGAGCACCCGTGCCGCGTCCTCGGCGTCCCCCGCCGAGAACTCCTGGCGGTATACCGCGCCCACGGTCGGCGACCCCAGGAACAGGGTGCCCGACCGGTCGCCGTCGCGTCCCGCCTTCCACGAGCCCTCGATGTCAACGAGCTCCGGCTCCACGGGATCGTCGCCCTTGAAGGTCTCGAGGCTCCTGGTGCTCTCGCCGCAGTAGTCGACGGTG
This sequence comes from Gammaproteobacteria bacterium, assembly GCA_050740655.1. Taxonomy (GTDB): domain Bacteria; phylum Pseudomonadota; class Gammaproteobacteria; order JACCXJ01; family JACCXJ01; genus JBOIDW01. Next base: position 752 of record JBOIDW010000465.1, read on the forward strand.
CCGTCCTTGCGCTGGCCGAACCAGTCGTCGGTGTCCTCCGCGAGTTGGCCGTCCACCTTGACCTGGTCCTTGACCACGATACAGGTCACGCCATCGATGCGTTTGGTCTTGTCGAGCACATCTATCACGATGGTCTCGTCGCCGCCTACGTACTCCCAATGGTCGCCGACGCTCAAGGGGAAGTAGGGGTTCGGATTTGTGAGGTTCCCGAAGTCGCCGTCGAAGTCGGCCGGGTCGAAGTCCGGGTCATACCGATCCTCACCGAGGGCCGCGCAGAGATCCTTGCGAGCCGCGCGCTGCTCGCCGCAGAGCTTCCGGCCCTCCGTGCGCTGCGCTTGGGCCTCGGCGAAGCACGCTTTTCGCTCCTCCTGGTCCGAGACGTTGATGCAGATTGCCCGCGCGGTGAAAAAGTCGTCTTTGACCTCCTTCTTGCAGGCGCTGAACTGGGCCTGGGCCGTGGCGGAGCAGAAGCGCCCGTTGCCGGCTGCGAGTGCGGTCCCCGCCCCCAGCACGCAGCACATCGCGACGGCGATCGCGAGCGTTCTGCTGCCGCAGTTTCGACAAAACCCAAGTGCTTCGCGCACTTCCCGTCTACCTGTGATTGCCATTGTGATTGCCATCATTGTTCTCCTTAGTTTGGTTTTGTCTCGAAATGGATTACGGTGATGGTTTGGTTGCCGCTTTTCTCCAGTGCCAAGACCTCGAGTTCATAGGGCGTATTTGGCTCGAGAAACTCGCCGGGAACTTCCAAAGCCGTCAGCGAGGGTAGAACGTGCACGTCGAACGTAGGCCGAGAGAACCCGTTCGGGTCGTCAGCCACGTCCTTGGTGATGATGACCTCGTAACCCGTCCTCTTGATCGGGGCACCGTCTAGTGACCGGGTAACCGGTTCCCACCTGACCACCAGGTCCTCGAAATCCACCACCGCCCCGTCATCGGGGAAAGTGATGACCGGAGCCGCTGGAATGGCGTGAGTAAACGTTGCGGCGCCCGTCAGTCCCGTTCCATCGTGCGAAACGCCCCTGATCGTATATTTTCCCTCGGGAAAATCTGCTTTGAGGGATTCGATTGAAACCTCCGCATTGGGCGGCTCCCTCGACTCGAAGAATATCCCTCCCAGCGTGAGCTTCAACAGATTTCCCTGCGGCTTGACCGCGAGGATCTGTCGTCCCTTCGGATTGTAGACGCACAGTTCTGCGAAGCTAGATGTATCAAAGGCGCCATGAACACCGGTATCTGCATTCGTACCATTGTGTTCGAAGAACAATTTGGCTTGGCCTAACTCTATAGTCGGACCTTGTGGGCGATTGCACGTTATTTCGTCGCTAGAAGCCCCGGCCCAAACGGCCGGGGCAGCGATCCCTAAGGTAAGAACGACCATCGTTGTTCTAAAAACGGGCAACCTACGTGTGTGTCTCTTCATTTGGATTACTCCTGTTCGTTTGTCAGTTGGATTAGCTTCTCGGCCGGCACCGCGGTAGAAAGCCGTGGGTTTGCCGAGCGTGCGTAGGCTATGCGGTCTACCTGACCACAAGCTTGTCGGAACATGACCATCTGCCAATGTATGGCGGAACCTTAAGCCAGTTCCCAGATCTCGTAGGGCGGAACGCTGAAGGTGGTTCCGCCGAAAGATTTGGCGGATCGCCCTCACGGGCATCCGCCCTACGGACCAAAGCGTTCACCAGTCGGTTGTCGCACCCGGCAAACGTCTGCGTCATCGCGATAGACATCGGTGACTACCGACAATCCCTGGATCGATTGGGAATAAATGACCTCCAATCCGGCGTTCCGTTCAGACCGTACTCAATCGGGCGTGTGACCAGAGCTTCGACTTCCTCTGCCGACAGGCCAGGGGCTTCCGTATGAATAACGATCCGCGGCGGCAGGAATTCTAAGAAGACGTCCAGCTTTGGCGCGCCCGGCAGTGTAGATCCCGTAAGCGGTCACTCGACGGGCCGGAACCATGACCACGCCGCGAAAGCGCAGGGAACGTTCAACGACCCATTTTCAGCAAACGTGCGGTCCGCCTTACGAGAGATTAAAAGAAATGAGGCATCCAGAGTTGGCTGCGTAAATGCGCAATTAGCTCACCGACCAAAGGAATCCATACCCAGGGGAAGATTCGTCGACATTCGATCCAGAGCCCTTTTATGCTCACAGTGATTTCGGAAGGCGCATGAAAGAGGGAGAAACGAGGGATGAAGCGGGGAACTCGGCGGAAATACTGAGCGTATTCCTCGCCGTGGCCGTCTTTCAATTGCCTTTCTTCGCGCGGAACAGTCGCTATGATGTAAAAAAGCGATACGGCCAAGATACCCACTGCAAACACCCAGCTCTGTATGAACAACGCCGACGCGGTAGCCAGGAGAAACGAACCTAAATAGAGTGGATTGCGACAGACGGAGTACGGGCCTTCAGCGATAACCGCACTACCCTTGCGGCCGCCGACATACAGCGTTGCCCAGAACCGGAGGCTCAGCCCCGCCGAGTAAAACATGAATGCCAAGGTGTCCATTACCCCGTGGCGTAGTGTGCCCTCCGGAACTGACGGATTTGAAATCACGGCCAAAATCACCAGAACCAGAACGGCCGATCCCAGTACATGGCGCCACCGGAATCTCGCTACCATCTTTTGAACCATGAGTCCGAGCAAGAGGTTATTCGGGGAACCCAATCTGCGATTTGAGCTCTTCGGAAAGGAGCACCTGCGCACCGCTGACTACGATTCTGTCGCTAGGACGCAAGCCTTCAGTGATGGACCAGCCGTCGTCGGACGGGTGTTTCAACACAATCGGTTTCCTCGCGAAGCCGGCGTCGTCAGTCTGAACGTATAACCAGGCCTGCTGTTCATGCCGCAGCACGGCCGATCGCGGCACCAGCATTCCTTGCTGCGGTTCACCACGAACCTTCAGAAAGCCGGTTACGGCCGTGCCGGGCCTGAACTCGGGCGAGTTTGTTCTCAGCAGAAACAGAAAGCCTTGTCCTTGCATTGCAGCCTCGGTGGTCGGCGCAGGACTTAAGAAATCCGCCTCTGCCGAGCGGTTCTCGTCGCTCAGGAACACCAGGCGTGCGCCGGTGGGCGGCGAGGAAAGCGGTTCGTCCGGCGGTAGGTTCAGGCGCACCAGCGCGGACTCAAGCGCGGTCAGCGCCTTTACCAACGCAGGCAAATCCTCCCGCAGAGCGAGCGCCTTCCCCCAGCCCGTGAGCAACCGCGCTCGCGCGGCCTCGAGCAGGGCCCGGTCGCGCTTCATCGCGGCCTTGGCGGATTCCAGATCGCGCGCGGAGGAGTTTTGGTTATCCGCGAACAGGGCCTTGGCGCGCTCATACTCCTTGGCGGAAGCGTCTAGTGCGGCTGCGGCCGATTCGATCTCGAGCAGCAATGTCGCCAGCGGCGTCGGGTCCAGCACGCGACCGTAGCCTTGGACCTCCGATGGGACTTGCGTGCTCTGCGGGTTGGCGGTCACGATGCCCGCGCTGACCTGCCTGGCGTGGTCCAGCTTCACAAGGAGCTCGCCGGTGGCGCCATGCTCGACGTGCGCCTCGGACTCGCGTTTTTCGGCTGGCGGGGCTTCCTCCGCTCCATGCTGGGATAACAACCACGTCACGCTGGCGCCGAGCGCCAATCCGGCTATCAATGCAACCATCGTCGTCTTCACGATCAGTCCTTTTGGTCTTGCGTGCCGTACTGCAGCTCGGCCACCGGCAGTCCCCTGAACGGTATTTGCAGGGCATCCTCCAATTGGGCCGCCGCCAGACTGGACTTGGCCTCGACATCCAGCACCGCCAGCGCGCTAACGCCCACTTCCATCTGGGCGTTTTGGAACTCGAGCTGGTCCACGGCGCCCGCGGAGAGCCTGGCTTGCACCAGCCCCAGTTGTTTGCTCGATGCCTGATGAAGTTGGCGCAGCTTGTTGACTTGCTCGGCCGTTGTCGATTGAGCCGCCGCCGCACCGTCGATCTCGGCGATGACTCTAGCCTGGAGTACGAGCAGTTGTGCCGCGGCCTCCTCGCGCTTGGCTTCTGCTTCGGCAATAGGGCCTTGGTTGCGGTTCAGGATCGGTAGCTCCAGAGTGAGGGCGAGGTTCCACTTGTTGTCGCCCTGGTCCCACTGGTAGCCGCTCCCGAGATGGAGGTCCGGATACTGTTTGGCAACTTCGATCTGGAGCGCCGACTGGCTCGCCTCGTAGTTCGCCAGAGCCGCGCGGATATCGGAACGCTGTTGCAACGCCAGGCGCCGCGCCTCGGCCTTATCCGGCCGCGCGGCGAGGTCTGAAGCAGATCCCAAGGGAAATCTAAACTGAACGTCTTGCAGAGCCACGACCGGCAAGCCGAGGGCTTCGGCGAGCCGATTGCGCGCTTCCGCCACCTGGCTGTCGGCATCTGCCTCGCCCGCTTGCAACTTCGTCAGTGCCACGCGAGCGGCCGAAACGTCGACCGCCGAGGCTGCACCGGCACGGCGTCGCTGCTCCAGAAGTTCAGCAATTCGTTTTTGAACTTCCAGCTGCTGCCGCAAGAGGTCACGACGACGTTCGGCGGTCGTGACAACGATCAACGCGGTCCGCACGTGGCTTCGCACTTGCCAAGCAACGGTGGCCACGTTCTGCCGGGCGGACTCGGTAAGATGTTCGGCACGGCTGATGCGCGTTCCGCGCTTGCCTGCTGTTTCAATCGGGATATCGAACGCGAGACCGGGGATCCACGGCGAGAGGCCACTCGCGGCGTTGAAGTTGTAGCCCGGTGTGATGCTCGCCGTTGGATTCGGGCGGCCAGCCGCCGTCTTGATGCCCGCCGTGGCTACGCCCCACTGCGCCCGCGCCACCTCGAGGCTCGGATGGTAGAAAAAGGCGACGACTGTCAGCCCCGCCAAATCCCAAGATCGACGCGGCCACTGCTTCGCCAATTCCGGCGCGTTCGTTGTAACGAACGATCGCAAGCCGGCGTCGGCCAGTGTGCGCGATTCGAGCTTTGCCGCGGTCTGCGCCGGCGCGAGCGGCTTTGGCTCGAAATGGGCACAACCCGCGAGAAGAACGACACATGGAAACAACAGCAATCGGCTCACGGGGCTAAAATGGCAACTCACGATACGGGTTTCGGCACATCTCTTAGAAGCCCCCTTTTCTTCATGAAGCGCGCCACGGCGTAGCCCACCGTCACGAGTGCCAAGGAAACCCAAAGTGCCGCCTCGACCGAGCCGCCGTGCCGATAGTCGGCGTTCAGCCAGATGTTTTTGAGGGTTACGAGGATAATGCCTGCGAGCCAGTAATAGGTGGACCCGTACTCTTTCGTGATGAGGCGACGCCAGTTGAATCTCATGCCGCTGAGGGTCTGCGTCAAGCCGGACAAGTCGGGGAGGAGCCGGTTCACGCGGGTACAATAACCATCGAACTCTTGGCCGAACTTGTTGTGCAGATAGTTCTCCTCCGCGGCGATGATCGCCCAATAGGCGAAAAGGAAGAACGGCACGCCCACAGAGAGAAACACCACCGAGTTCGAGGCGATGCCCACGCCGAGGAGAATCAAAAAATTGCCCACGTAGAGCGGATTTCGGCAATGAGCGAACAGGCCTCCTTGTACGAGCTTCTCGGCATAGACCTGGCGGTTGCGTCCGCCGCGCTTGATGTATTCGAGGCCGATGGTGACGGCGCGCAAAAGCTGGCCGGTGAGCGCCACCAGGAAACCGAGGATCGCCGCACGGCCATAGCTTGCCAGCAACGGCTGACTCTTGAAAACCAGCAGCGCGTAAACCACCGGAAAAAGCGCATTGCGATAATGGAAGAGGACGTTGCCGATCCTGACCATCATTTGAGCGCCACGATTCCACAGAAGTTATACCATTTGAAAAACACATCGCAGTAGCGGAACCCGGCCCGCAACAGCATTTCCCGGTTCTCCAGCAGCTTGTAGGGCACCAGCACGTTTTCGAGGGCCTCACGCTTTTGTGCGATTTCCAACTCGTTGTAGCCGTGGCGTTTCTTCAGGTCGTAGTAGTAGGTGATGAACAGCCGGTTGAAGACCGAGTCTTCGCCTAGCACCTTTTCGTCGAGTATCAGGCAGCCGTTTTCGTTCAGCCCTTGCAGGATGGATTTGATGAGTGTGTCCCGATACAGCGGTCGGACGAACTGCAACGTGAGCACCATGACCACCATGGAAGCGTTTTCGATGTGAATGCCTCGATTCAGGTCTGCGCAAATCAACTCGTGCTTGTGCTTGAAGCCGCTGTCAGCCAGCTTTTGGCGGCAGCGCTTCAGCATGTCCTCCGAGTAATCGACCCCGATCAACTTGACGCTCTCACCCGCGGCAGCGTCGAGGTTCAACAGCGTGTTGCCCGTCGAACAGCCCAGGTCGTAAACGTTGCTGCCTTTGGTGGCGAAGTCTGTTGCCATCTCGGCGATCATCCGTTGGATTTCCTGATAGAAGG
>JBOIDW010000466.1:0-3746 GCA_050740655.1 Gammaproteobacteria bacterium
CCAGCCAAACATATTTGAAATTTAGGCCTTTCGTTAAAATCCCTCTCCCTCCGGGAGAGGGTTGGGGTGAGGGGATAGAATAAGGGTAACTCATTAGTTTTATACCCCCTCATCCTAACCTTCTCCCGGAGGGAGAAGGGACTTCTGATTTTGTCTTAGTGGTTTTATTGAACATTTTGGCGGTAAGTATCTAACGGGGACGAGGGGGGATGCGCGGCGCAGCCTGAAGCTGGACGGGCCCATTCTTTCGCATGCCCGCCCGGCTATGCAACGGCAAGGTAGCGGGAGGGCTACAGGGACTTGAAGGTCCCCTTAGGCACGGTGTTGGAGACCGCCTGGCGCTGGACCTTGACCTCGATCCCCTTACCGACGTCCAGGAGAACGAAGTTCTCTCCGACCTCGAGCACGCGGCCGAGCACACCGCCGCTAGTGACCACCTCGTCCCCCTTGCCCAGGGTCTCCAACATCTTCTTGTGCTCTTTCGTCCGTTTGGATTGCGGACGAATGAAAAAGAAATAAAACAGGATGAGCACGAACACGATCGGCAGGAGATCGACCAGGATCGCACTGCCGGGCCGCCCGCCCTGGGCATAGGCATTCGGAATCAACAGGTTCATTCACGCGCCTCGGATGTATTTGAGTTGCGTATTATGACATAGCCTCGGCGCCTTGCACGCTGCGGGCATAAAACCTGCGCACATAGGCCTCCAGGCCGGCCGCGGCGATGGCCTCACGCAGACCGCGCATCAAGGTCTGATAGTAGTAGAGATTGTGCAGGGTATTGAGCCGCGCGCCGAGGATCTCCCGCGTCCGGTCCAGGTGATGCAAATAGCTGCGCGTGTAATGACGGCAGGTGTAACAACCGCAAGACTCGTCCAAGGGGCGGAGATCCGTGCGGTAGCGGCGGTTACGGATCTTGACGACCCCGGCGCTGGTGAAGAGATGCCCATTGCGCGCGTTGCGGGTGGGCAGTACGCAATCGAACAGGTCGATCCCGCGGCACACGGCCTCCACCAGGTCTTCCGGGCTGCCCACCCCCATGAGATAGCGCGGCCGGTCGGCCGGCATGTGATCGGTAATCGCGTCCAGGAGCTGCAGCATCTGCGGCTTGGGCTCACCGACCGATAGGCCGCCCAAGGCATAGCCGTCGAAGCCGATGTCCAGCAGCCCCTGCAGGGAGCGGCGGCGCAGATCCGCATACATCCCGCCCTGAACAATGCCGAATACTGCCCCGGCACCCCGATGGGCGTCGCGGCAGCGCCGCGCCCAGCGCAACGAGCGTTCCATCGACGAGCGCGCCTGGTCCGCGCTGGCCGGATAGGCCGTGCATTCATCCAGTACCATGTGGATATCCGCGCCCAGCGCTTGTTGCACGGCCATGGCCTCCTCGGGGCCGAGGAAGACCTCGGCGCCGTCCACCGGCGAGCGAAACCGCACGCCGGCCTCGTCGATGCGCCGCAGGTGGCCGAGGCTGAAAACCTGAAAGCCGCCCGAGTCGGTCAGGATCGGGCCCGGCCAGTTCATGAAGCGATGCAAGCCGCCGTGTTGCCCGATTACCTCGGGGCCCGGCCTCAGCAATAAATGAAAGGTATTGCCGAGCACGAGCTCCACCCCCAACTCGCGCAGTTCCTCCGGTGTCATCGCCTTGACCGTGGCCTGGGTCCCGACCGGGATGAACACCGGGGTCTCGATGGTCCCCCGTGCCAGTGTCATGCGGCCGCGCCGCGCCGGCCCGCAGCGCGCCAAGACCTCAAAGCGCACGGCCGCTCACGAGCATTGCGTCGCCATAGCTGAAGAACCGATAGCCGTGCCGGACCGCGTGCCGGTAGGCCTCCAGGACCCGCTCGCGCCCGGCGAACGCGCAGACCAGCATGAGCAGGGTCGATTCGGGTAGATGGAAGTTGGTGATGATGGCGTCCACTGCCCAAAAGCGGTAACCGGGATAGATAAAGATCTCGGTCTCGCCGGCCCCGGCGCACACGGTACCGCCCGCCGCCGCGCTCTCCAGGGCACGCACCGCCGTAGTCCCCACCGCTACCACCCGCCCGCCGCCCGCACGGGTCGCGGCGACCTGCCGGCATAGCGCCTCTCCCAGCTCGAATGATTCGCGGTGCATGCGATGGTCCTCGATGCGGTCACTGCGCACGGGCTGGAAGGTGCCGGCGCCTACGTGCAGGGTGAGAAAGCCTATCCCCACGCCTCGTACGCGCAAGGCCGTCAACAAGGGTGCATCGAAATGCAGGCCGGCCGTCGGTGCCGCCACCGCCCCCGGCCGGCGCGCAAAGACGGTCTGATAGCGCTCTGTGTCACCCGCCGCATCGGGGCGCCGGATGTAGGGCGGTAAGGGTACATGGCCGAGTTGCTCCATGATCGCCATGAGCGTCTGGTCTGCACCGCAACGGATGCGGTGCAGATCGCCGTTGCGCCCCAGCACCTCGATCGCTGGTCCCGCGTCCAGCGCGATGCGGCCGCCGGCGCACGCCGGCTTGCCGGACCTGATCTGGGCCCAGGCCTCATGATCGTTCACGAGCCGCTCGATGAGGATCTCTACACGCCCGCCGCTCGCCTGTTTGCGTCCGTAGAGCCGGGCGCGCAACACCCGCGTATCGTTGAGCACCAGGAGGTCCCCGCTCCGCAATACACTCGGAAGCTCGATAAATCGCCGATCCGCGATGGCGCCACTCGATGCATCCAGACACAACAGGCGGCTCGCGGTACGCCGCGCCAAGGGATGCTGGGCGATCAAGTGCTCAGGCAAGGCGTAGGAGAACGCGCGCCGGTCCATAGCGCGGGCGATCATAGCAAGGATGCGGCGCCCGACCCGATCTCTCGAATCGGGATCAGGCGCTGGGCTCGAGCGGCCTCGGTACGGCGAGCGTATACCCCTGGGCGAAATCGATCCCGATGGCCTTGACCCGCTCCAGGATCGCCTCGGTCTCCACCGATTCCGCGATGGTCCGGAGACCGAGGGCCTGTGCGATCCTCTGGATCGCTTCCACCACGGCGTGGTCGAAGCGGTCCTCGATAAGATCCTGGACGAAGCGGCCATCGATCTTGAGGTAGTCGACCGGCAGGGTCTTAAGGTAGCCGAACGAAGCCAGCCCGCTGCCGAAGTCGTCGAGCGCGAAGCGGCAGCCGCGTTTCTTGAGCGCGCTCATGAACTCGAGCGCACGGTTGAGATCGGTGATGGCCGCGGTCTCGGTGATCTCGAACAAGACCTTGGCCGGATCGACCCCGCTGCCATCCAGCTGCGACAGGACGAAGTCGAGGAAGCCCGCGTCGCCGAGCGATTGCCCCGACACATTGATCCCGTAGTGCATCACATCGCCGCGCGCGGCGAGATGCGACAGGGCCGCGCGCACCACCCAGCGGTCCACGGCCCGCATCTGCTGGTAGCGCTCGGCGGCGGGGATGAAGACCCCCGGCAGCAACAGGCCCTCCTGCTCATCGGCGAGCCGCAGCAAGATCTCGCTGTACTCGCCTTCGGGACCGTGGTCGTTCAACGCGACGACCGGCTGCGCATAGAGACGGAAACGGTCTTCCGCCAAGGCCCGGTGCAGGCGCGGGATCCATTGCATCTCCCCCTGCCGCTGCCGGAGCTCCTCATCGCTCGCGGCGTAGACGTGCACGCGGTTGCGGCCCTTGTCCTTGGCGGCGTAGCAGGCGCGGTCGGCCGCGCTCATGACCGCGCCGAGCGTGTCCCCACCCGCGGGGATGGCGACCAGCCCGATGCTGGCGCCCAGGGT
>JBOIDW010000467.1:0-2165 GCA_050740655.1 Gammaproteobacteria bacterium
AAATGCGCAGACTAGCACAGAGGCGCGCGTCGCGCGTAGCCTCGCGCAGCGGGGCTGTCGGTTGCCGCCCTCATGACCGAATCGAACCAGGCTCCTCCGAGGGCGCACGACTCCGAAGGGCGGCGCAGCGGGGGCCGGCGGAACGCCTTGAGCTATGCGTGATGAATTGTCCCGAGGCGCGCAAGAACGGCCGGGATCATTCCATCCTCGAGGCGCCAAGCAGGGCCAATCCCTGGCCCTCGCTACTCGCCGGAGAGTAGCCGGGCAAGCGCCACGGGATTACCGGCGTCGGCATTGCGGCGATATACGCTGTCGTTGCCCATCCGGCTCCCGCCCGGCGCTCGCGCCTAGCACATGGGATCCCCTCCTATCACCGACGTACGGCAATGCTGTAGGCGCCGGTTCCTTGCGGGCTGAAATGGCGGACGCGCGCGATGTAGACGCCAACTGCGAGGTCGGCGACGATCCGGGAGTTGAACCCCGGTCCGCTGTCGTCGTCCTGGGCGATGAGCCGTGTCTGGCTGTCGGGACCGAACAGGGTGAGGAACGTGTCCGTGATGCCGGCCGTCTCGACCGTGTACAGCCCGGCCGCCGTGGCCGCGAATCGGTACAGGTCGCTCTCGTTCGCCGCCGCTATCGTTCCCGGGACCGACGGGCCGTTGACCTGGATCTCCGGCAGGGTCGGCTGCGCGTCACCCGCTCGAACCGAGATCCCGTAGGTGCCGGTGCCGGTGGTGCCAAAGTGGCGGATCCGCACGAAATACGTGCCGGCCGAGAGTGCACTGACGATCCTGGCGTTGCGATCCTGGCCGTTGTCGTCGTCTTCGGTCACCAGGGCGGCCTGGCTGTTCGGGCCGAAGAGCGACATGAAGACATCGGTCGGACCGACCGTCTCGATGACGTACAGCCCGGCGGCGGCTACCGTGAACCGGTACCAATCGATCTCTCCGGCGCGACCGATGGCGTCCGATCGCGGGGGCGCGCCGACCACGAGATCGATCACCTGGGGGGTCACCTCGTCATAGGAATATCCAAGGGCCAGGTGGTTCACGAGGCTCGCCGGCGTCACGCCTGCTGCGCCGGGCAAGACCGGCAGCATGGGATCGCTCGGTCCCGTGTAGGGTGCCGCCGTGGGGTGCAAGGTCTGCCACACCGACCACAGGCGATCCACGTTGCAATGAAGCAGGAAGAAGACGGGGTCGTTTGGCGAGGTGGAGGCCGACGCCGATCCGCCAATGAAGGTGTGCACCGTATTGTGCGCGAACTGCTCGACGTCCGGCCGGAAGCTCGCGTACGAGCCCAGCGCGAGTACGGAATCCACCTGCGAGCGGGTCGGCAAGGCATTGCCTCCGAAGCGGCGCCGCAGCGCGGGGCCGGGATCGAGCGGTGGAGACGTTACGTTCAGCACCCATCCGGGAAAGGCATAGGGACCCGTGGTCACTCGTTGAGTTGGAGCTTGACCGTTGCCCCCCATCAGGTCATCGGCCCAGATCGGCGGCCCGGATGAGCGGTCCACCGTCCAATCCCAGTACGGGATGGTCACCGTCGAGTCCACCGCCTGGAGGTCGAGCTCGAGCTGGCGCAGGAACTCGCGGTGCCACGGCAGGAACATGGCGCCGCCATGGATCCCGGACTGGAACAAGTCGCGGTGCTGCCTCACGTACTGGTCGTATCTGCCGTTGGCTTTCACTTGCCGTAGCGCTGCCGTGAAGCGGGCCTTCTCGCTCGCCGTCAGGCTCGCTGCGTTTTTTCTGACACCCATGTATTTACCTCCAATCGCATATCGTGGTCCCCCGAACCGGTCGAGGGGGCCGGCAGGCCGGGATCGGCCTTTAGGGGAATCTACGCGAAAGTCACGCCCGCTTCTGTAAACTATTCACACCCACGCCGCGCGCAACCGCTACGACGGAGCCGCCTGCGGAGCCGTGAGGGCAGCCGCGAAAGCCAGGACCGGGCATCGATCCTGATTGGCGCGCCCGGGAAGCAATGCTGTTTACGAGCATCTCCCCGAAGTGGCGGAGCAGGCAACGGGGGAGGGGGAGAAGGCAGGAACTGAAGTAAAAGCCTAAAACGTAAACCGATCTCCAGGGTAGATTCAGTGAACTATTTCACCGTAGCCACCAGCGGGAGATCGTACGCTGTTGGGGTTTCACGGACCCTGGGTC
>JBOIDW010000468.1:0-2797 GCA_050740655.1 Gammaproteobacteria bacterium
AGATATACGGCTGGTTCACCGAGGGCTTCGACACGAAAGACCTGCAGGAGGCCCGGGCGCTGCTGGAGATCTTGGCTTGAGATGGGCTTTGTCATGCAGCCTGCACAGCGAGCGGAGTCAGGTGCTCCCTCCGTAAGGGGGCTTCATTCCAGGGGAAGCATGCCGGCGATAGGCCTCTGTGTCGTCGGACTTGCCCTTGACCCCGTGTGCGCAGAGGACAAGCGGCGGGCAATGGAGGAGATACACCCGACGGTGACCTTGCCAACCATCACTGTGGAGGCGCGGTCCACAGCCTTCGATCCGGCCTTTGAGATCAATAGCCTCACCGTCCTCGATCGCGACACGCTGGGGCGTTCGGAGGAGCGGGACCTGAACGGAGTCTTCTGCGGCTTGCCCGGCCTCACCCTGCAACTGCCAGGCAGCCGCGGCACGCTTATTCCATTGTGCTTTCAAGATGAGACTAAATATGGCACAGTGGCTGGATGGCGAGACCACGACGAATCGACGAAGAACTGGTGGCGAAAGCTCGGCAAGTTGTGGCCCACACCACCGAGGTGGAACAACTGCGCGCCGCCCAAGCAGTGCTACTTCCGGCCTTGGCATCGGCAACTTTGGAGCAAACCGCTGCCATCTTGGGCGTCGGTCGGGCTACCGTCCCACGACTACAGCAGCGCTTCCGCGAGTCGGTAGGGCCCCGGGCGACGCGGCCCCCCTGGGGTGGGCGGCGCAAGGCGCTGCTGAGTGTCGAGCAAGAAGCGGAGTTCTTGGCCCCGTGGGCCGAGCAGGCCAAGGAGGCGGGACTGCTGGTCCTGTCACCGATCCGGGCAGCGCTGGCGCAACGCTTGGGTCGACCGGTGGCCGCCTCGGTGGTATGGCGGCTGTTGGCACGGCACGGCTGGCGCAAGGTGGCCCCGGACACGCGCCACCCCAAGAGCGATCCCGCGGCGCAAGAGGCGTGGAAAAAAAACTCCCAGAAATGCTGGCTTCCACGCTGAATCAGGTCGATCTGCGAGGGCGATCGGTACGGCTGATGTTTCAGGACGAAGCCCGATTCGGCCGCATGGCGCGCCCCCGGCGTTGTTGGGCCCCCTTGCCCTGGCGACCGGTCATGCTCAATGGCTATGAACGGCAATTCGTGTATGTCTACGGCGCGGTCAGTCCCCTGCAGGGCGACTTCGACTGGATGCTGTGTGGCGAGATGAATACCCTGCGCATGGGCGAATTCCTGGGACAAGTCAGTCGCGCCCATCCCGACGACTTCATGGTGATGATCGTAGATGGGGCTAGTTCGCACCGAGCCAAAGATCTGGCCATACCTGAAAATATCCGGCTGTCGCCCCTGCTTCCGTACGCCCCTGAGCTCAATCCGCAGGAGCATATATGGGATGAACTGCGAGAGAAGGAGTTCCCGAATCGGGTGTTCAACCACCTCGATGCCGTGATCGCACAGTTGCATGTGGGGTTGCCACGTTTGGCGGAGGATCATAACCGGGTGCGCGGAATAACGGCGTGGCCGTGGATAGTTAGTCTCAACTTGAACGTACATTAGAATGAGCTCGGCCACGGACTCGAGGAGCAGACCGCCGGGGCAGAGCGACATCGCTGCGTACCGGGTGATGTCGGGGGCGGCCTCGCAGAGCGGCGAGTCCAGGATGAACTGGCGGGCCTCGAGGCGTTCGGGGTCGAGGTCGTGGCGCAGGATTTCGGCGGCCTCTTCCCAGGGAACATCCGGCCCCTGCCCGGGCCGCTTTGGCGATCCCACCTCGATCTCGCTCGTGGCCGTGACCGAGAGGCGGCTGTGGCCGCGCTGCATGGAGAAGGAGGCGGTCGGGTTGCCGAAGAAGTCCTCCCGTTCCGAGACCAGATCGGGCTCGGGGTCGATCACGAGTGCGTGCGAGAGGCAGCGCTGGTGCGCCACCGCCCGGGGTCTCAGGTGCGTCTCGTTGTGACAGAGCGCGACCGGTTGCACGTACCGATACTCCGTGTGATGCACCACGCGGTAGCGCATAGCCAGAGTCCCCCTTAGATCCCAGCGTTACCGACCAGAAGGCGCTGTGGGCCATAGGTATCTGCCAGGTACCTGGCGGTCAGCCCGTCCGAGCACAGCCGGAGCAGGCGCTCGACCTCCGACAGCACCGGATCCAGCAAGCAGCGCAGGGCCTCCGTATCGCAAGAGCCCAAGGGGCACGCGGTATCCGCCAGGCTCACCGCGTTGCCGGCTTCCCGGATGAGGGCGCGCTCGTTGCCGAACGGGCCGCCCGCCGGTCTGGGCAACGACTCCAAGTGGCCTTGCAGACACGCGAGCTGGAAGGCGAGCGCGCGCGGATGGGCCAGGTCCGTGATCAGCAGCCTCAGCGCCCCGGCCAGATCGGGAACCGGCTGGTAGCGGCGCCGGTAGGTGATGAGGCTCGCCTGGGCCCGCAAGGTGGCCTCGAGCCGGAGGCCCTCGGGTGCAGGCGAAGGGCCGCAGAGGAGCGTGGCCCGCAGGGTGGCAGAGAGCCCCAGGGCGCGCTCCAGGCGCCGGCCGATCTCGAAGAAGGCCCAGCTCTGGCCCCGGATCATGGTCTCGGTGAGTATCCCGGAACTCGCGGCCTGGGTCGTGATCAGCGCATCGAGGTGCTGGTGGTCGATGGGCATGCGGGCGGACAGCGACCTGCCAGACAGCGATCTATGGTGCTCCGGGTTCTCGTAGAGCACCCTGCGCGCGTCTTCGTCGATGCGCTCGCGTACCGATTGGGCGGATTGCAACGCCGCATTGAGGTCGTGCGTAAGCCCGCCATAGCCCTCGGGCCCGAAC
>JBOIDW010000469.1:0-3118 GCA_050740655.1 Gammaproteobacteria bacterium
GCTTGCGCGGCCAGCGTGCCGAGTACACGGCGAGCCAGCTACGTGCCTACGCGGCCGGCGAACGCGACAATGACACCAAGGCCGTGATGCGTGCCGTCGCGGCGGCCCTCACCGGCAAGGAGATCGAGGCCGTGGCCTCGTACATCGCCGGCCTGCGCTAGACGCGCAATGCATGCCCTGCGTGGTGGCGCCCCAATGATGAGGAGGTTCGAATGAGGCCGAGCAAGTCGCGGTACTGCGCTGGTCGGCCCCGGCGCAGCCATCCGGTCAAGGCGATATATACTTTGCAGTAGCAACAGGAAACCAACACCTACGAGCGGGTTTACCCGGCGTTATCGCAGCGTGCTTTAGATGTATCCATCGAATTCTCCCGTTGTTGAGGTCTTTGCGCCCTTCGACCGGGCGCGGATCGGCGCCGCGGCGACGGCCGATGCAGACCGGGTCGAGCACGCACTCGAAACGGCCTATGGCCTATACCGCAACCGCGACGCCTGGTTGCCGCTCGCCGCGCGCATCCGGATCCTGGAAAAGGCGCAAGAGCTGTTGCGTCCCCGTGCCGAGACACTCGCCGTGGAGGCGGCTCGCGAGGGCGGAAAGCCGCTCGTGGACTCGCGCGTGGAGATCGCGCGCGCCATCGACAGCCTCAGGATCTGCGTCGAAACCCTGCGTACGGATGCCGGTGAGGTCATCCCAATGAACGTCGGGGCCTCCAGCGCCGGCCGCATGGCCTTCACCCAACTCGAGCCCATCGGTGTCGTTGTCGCCGTCTCGGCCTTCAATCATCCGGTCAATCTCATTGCGCACCAGATCGGACCGGCCATCGCCGCAGGCTGCCCGGTGCTCGTTAAACCCGCTAAGGCGACGCCGCTGTCCTGCTTCCGGTTCGTCGATGTGTTGCGCGAGGCGGGACTGCCGGCCGAGTGGTGTATACCTTTGTTGCCCGAGAGTAACGATCTCACCACGCGCATGGTAAGCGATCCCCGGGTCGGCTTTTTCAGCTTTATCGGCAGCGCTGCCGTAGGATGGCGCCTGCGCTCGTTGCTGGCACCCGGCACGCGCTGCGCGCTAGAGCACGGAGGCGTGGCACCGGTCATCGTGGTTGAAGATGCCGACCTTGCACAGGCGATCGGGCTGATCGCAAAAGGCGGTTTCTATCACGCCGGTCAGGTCTGCGTGTCGGTGCAGCGGGTGTTCGTAGCGCGCAAGATCGCCGTCGAGTTTGCGCAGGGATTGGCGGAGGCCGCCAGCACGCTGCGCGTCGGCGATCCGACCCAGCCCGACACCGAGGTGGGTCCTCTCATCGATCCGGCCGAGGTCCAGCGCATCGACGCGTGGATCAAGGCCGCGGTGCAGGGCGGCGCCCAACTGCTATGCGGCGGCAGGGCGCTGTCGGCAACCTGTTATGCGCCCACGGTGCTGCTCGATCCACCGGCGGATGCCGAAGTGTCGACTCAGGAGGTGTTTGGCCCGCTGGTGTGCGTGTACGCCTACGAGGATCTCGGCGCCGCGCTGGCTCAAGCCAACAGCCTGCCGGCGGCCTTCCAGGCTGCGGTGTTCACGCGCGATCTAGACACCATGCTGCGTTGCTACCGAGGGCTGGATGCATCGGCGGTGATGGTCAACGATCACACCGCCTTCCGCGTAGACTGGATGCCGTTTGCCGGCCTGCGGACCTCAGGCTACGGCGTCGGCGGTATCCCTTACACGCTCCACGACATGCAGGTCCGTAAGATGCTGGTGATCCGTTCCAATGCGATCCGGCGGTAAAGTGAGATACTGATGAGCCACGCGCTGGGCGCCCCGCACGAAGCGGATAAAGGGCCGCGAGCAAGGCGTTCGCCGAGGTGCTTCGCTAATAGGCCGGACCCACCATACCTTCAAGCTGCGGGCTAGGGCGGCGGCGATACCGCTAGCACCAGGCGTTTCGTGGCACACTGATTGGCGCTGTCGCTGACCTTCACATCAAAGGTAAAGCTACCGGGCCGTTCCGGGCTCCCCTGCATGAGACCCGTGCTTGGATCCAGGCTGAAGTCGTCGCTGAGATTGCTGGAGGACCAGTTGAGTGAGCCGCTAGCACCCATCGCTTCCATTTTCTGAGAATAGCGTTGGCCCACCGTCGCTTTCGGTAGCATTCGCTCTATGCTGATGATGAGCGCTGGGTCGAGGGTGATGCGAAGATCAAACAGCTTGGTGTCGGAGCGACCGGCACGATCTTGCACGGTCGCGTTGAAGCAAAAGCTACCGGCCCGCTCGGCCTTGCCGCTCAGCTGGCCGGAGCCGGGCTCCAGCCTGAATCCGGCCGGTGGATATCCCGTCCAGCTCAAGGGCGGTTTTCCCTCTCTTGCCTTCAAGTCCACCGAATAGTACTTTCCGACCAGTGCGCCCGGCAGCGGGGACGGTGTCTCGATCGCCGGTGGCCGTGGCGAAGGTTCGGAGCAAGCCGATAACAGCGCCGTGGCGCAGGCCCCCAACAGAACCCTCTTGATATTCTTGGGACTGGCCACGGGCGTTCCCCGGTCTTTGCGATCACTGGTGACGATGGCCGTGGGCCTGCCGGTGTCCAGAACGGCCCAGCGCTGGGGAAACCGGGCTCATCGCCTGTTCTCTGTCACCGCGACGCCAGACGAGGTAGAGGCCATGGTCCTCGGCTTCCGAAACATCGTATTGCAGACTCAAATGCGCCAACTGGCCACTGGCCAGGGTCAACGGATCCGGCGCGGGGGACGTAGATCTCCATCGATGGCCTGTCCGTGAACGCAACTCCAGCTCCGCTACGCGGAAGGCTTGCCGTTCCACCCCTCGATTGTAAACCGTGATGGCTACGCTCAGGCGATGGTACCCATGCACAGGCAGATCGGGCGTCATGCTCGGTGGCATCTGGATCCCGCCGCCGTGTTCCATGTGGTCTTGGAGCCAGGCGATGCGATCGACCCGCAGTCCGAAATCGGTCATTGATTCCGCGCTGCCATCCCCCGCCGCCGGAACCGCCTCCGAGGCTCCAAGACACAGGCAAAACGTGATGGCGAGCCTCCCCAAGCGATTTGCCCAGCATGCAGGCCGCTCTCGGCTCACCGCCGGATCACCGCTACCGGGGACGGCGCATTCAGCACCAGATGCC
>JBOIDW010000470.1:0-9141 GCA_050740655.1 Gammaproteobacteria bacterium
GGCGAGGATGCGGGCGCCGGGTGCGAGACCCGGGCCGAGCGCACCGGCCGTACCCCCACGGCGAAGCGCGCCGGCGCCCGCTTGGAGCTAGTGCCGCGCGCCCGCGCGGCCGCGTTGCTCGCCGGGGCCGCAAACAAGGAGCATGCACTGCGGAAGGAGGTAAGTGATCTCGCCGGGCCGGGCCTTGCGGCAGAGGCCGCGCGCCTCGGCCCGCAAGGCCACGACGACGCCCAGCATCAGCGGGCATCGATCAGGTTGCGATACTGGGCCAGGGCCCAGAGCGGGAAATAGGCGGTGTACCCGTGGTATTTCAAGAAGAACACCCGCGGGAATCCGGGTGCCGTATAACTGGGATCGGACCAGAGTCCGTTGGCGACCTGCCGGGCCAGCAGGTATTCAATCCCGCGGCGGACCGCCGAACTCGCGGTCTCGCCCGCCGCCATGAGACCCAGCAGTGCCCAGGCGGTCTGAAACACCGTGCTCGGATAAGACCGCCCGCGACGCTCGGCGTAATAGCTGTCATTGCCCTCGCCCCAGCCGCCGTCCCGGTGTTGCTGGGATTCTAGCCACTGGACGGCGCGGCGGATATACGCCTGCTTGGGGTCTACACCGGCGATTTGCAGGGCGCTCAACACCGACCAGGTACCGTAGATATAGTTGCTGCCCCAGCGGCCGAACCACGAGCCGTCCGGCTCCTGCTCGCGTTCGAGATAGGCAATGGCGCGATCGATGGTCGCTCGGTATCTGGGCTCGGCGCTTAGGCTCAAGAAGGCCACGCAGCGTGCCGTCACGTCGGCGGTCGGCGGGTCCAGCAAGGCGCCGTGATCGGCAAACGGGATGTGATTGAGATAGTGACAGGTGTTGTCGGCGTCGAAGGACGCAAAGCCGCCGTTCTTCGAACGCATGCCGTCTATCCATTCCGCCGCGGCGTGGATGGACCACTTGTAACGAGGTGCATCGGCCAGGCACATGGCCCAGCCCACCATGGAGGTGTCGTCGAGATCGGGATAATAGGCGTTGGCATACTGGAACGGCCAGCCGCCGCCCTTGAGATGGGGGTGATTATCCCGCCAGTCGCCCGGCTCATCGCTCAACTGGCATTCTTGCAACCACTTGAGGCCGCGCAGCACCGCCGGGCTCGCCTGCCGCCGGTTGGTCTCGAACAGCGCATGGCAGGCAAGGGCCGTGTCCCATATGGGGGAGACGCAGGGCTGGCAGTAGACGAGATCGCCTTGCTCCACCAGCAGGCCGTCGATGGCCGCCTTGGTTTCCAGGCGCTGCGGGTGGTCCTCGGGATAGCCGAGCAGGGCCATGGCCTCATAGGCGTTGACCATGGCCGGAAAGATCCCGCCCAGGCCGTTCTTGCCGTTCAGACGCGCGATGAACCACGACTCCGCTAGCCGGATCGCGTGTTGCCGCAACCGCCGCGGGATCAAGGGCTCCAAGCGGCGAAATACCTGATCGGTGACCAGGAACGCCCAGCCCAGCCCATTCTTGGGATGAAAATACCGTTGCACCGCGTTCGGCGGCGTGTTGAACAGCTCGGCAACGCCGGTGCGGCGCGGGTTAGCGGCACGCGGTTTCAGGCTACACAGGATGAAGAGCGGCACCATCACGGTACGCGACCAATACGAGACCTTGCTCAGATGGAACGGGAACCAGCGCGGCAAGAGCATGATCTCCACCGGGATGAAGGGCACGGCGCGCCACGGTACCTGTTCGAAGAGCGCCAAGGTGATGCGCGTGAAGACGTTACAGCGCTCGGCCCCGCCGTGGGCCAGGATGGCCGCGCGGGCGCGCTGCATGTGCGGGGCCTGGGGAGCATCGCCCACCAGCTTGAGTGCGTAATAGGTCTTGACCGAGCAACTCAGGTCCAGCTCGCCGCCGTAATACAGCGGCCAGCCCCCGTGCTCGGCCTGATTGCGGCGCAGAAAGACGGCGATCCTTTGCTCCAGGGCCGGGTCGATCTCGTCCATATAGTGCATCATCAGGATGTACTCCGCCGGGATGGTGCAATCCGCCTCCAGTGGATAAACCCAGTGCCCGTCCGGCCGCTGGTCCTGCTCCAGAGCGGCGCTGGCGCGCTCGATCGCACCCTCCAGCGCAACATCGAAGGCCAAGGCCTCATCCGGGGCACGCTCGCACCCGGCGCGCAGAAATCTAGCCCGCTTGGACATCCAGCCTTTCCTCCCCGCTACGCACCGTTGCTTGTAGCCGCTGCCTCAATCGACAACTCGCGTTGGCTCTTGTCCAAGCCGTACTTGCCGGTATCTAACGCGAGCCGATGCCATAATCGAACGGTTTAAGTTTCTCATGAAGAGGCTTGACGAGCAAACCTCGGCTGGCCATGGAAAAGAGCCAGCGCAAGGCCCGATCGGAGCGGACCAGGCGATTGGTCACGGCTACCGTGAGCCGCACGCTGCGCCGCGTGATCTTGACTTCCGAGCCCGCCGCAAAGCCGCGGTGGCGGTTCGCCTTGCGCAGTGTCAGCACCGCCATCCCCAGCGCCCACAGGCAAAATCGCCTGATTCCGCGCTCTTCGGCCGGGATCAGCAAGGTATAGCTCAGGGCGTTGGCGAGATGCCCGCGCGCCACGGCGATGAGGCTCCCCAGGGCCGCGGCGAATCCGGGCGCCGCGGGACGCAGTTCGGCCAACGCCAGCCCCTGTTGCAGGAACAGGTCGCGCGGCAACCAGCATGCGCCGCGCGCGCGATCCTCCCAGATGTCTTTCAAGATATTGGTCATTTGCAGACCCTGGCCGAAGGATACGGCGAGGCGCATCAGCGTATCCCGGTGACGATCGATGGCCGGCGAGTAGGCGCAGAACAGCTCCGTCAACATCTCGCCGACCACCCCGGCGACGTAATAACAGTACCGGTCCATGGCCGGCATATCCGGCAGGCCATCCAGGCTCTCCTTATGCTGAAAGTCCGACATGCCCTGCCCCATGATCCGAACACAGCGCGCCAGCGCCTGCCGTTGGCGGGTACTGAATCCATGCGTAATACGCAGCACCCGCGCGCTGGCGCGGATCAGCTCGCGTTCCTGCTCCGGCGTCTGCGCGGCGAGCAAGGGGTGCAGCGCATCGGCAAACGCCTGAGCGTCCTCTCGGCCCTCCACCACGCGCGAGAAGCGCTCCGAGTAGAGCTGCTGGAGGGCGGGCGCCAATTCGGCATCGTCCTCGATGGTATCCGCGATTCGGCACAGCAGATAGGCATTGCCCACTACCTCGCGCAAGCCGGGCGGCAGCGTCGGTATGGTGAGGGCGAAGGTCCGTGAGACGCCCTGCAGGACCTCGCCCTGAAAGGCGAGGTCCGCGGCGGTGACAGCCATGGTCGCGTGCTCGCCCGCCGAGCGCCTATTTCCTTCCCAACACCGCCTCGATGCGATCGAGGGCCCGCTCGAGGTTCTCGTCGCCGGTCGCGAAGGACAGGCGCAGATAACCGGGCGCACCAAAGGCAGTCCCGGGCACCACGGCGACCCCAGCCTGCTCCAACAGTAACTCGGCGAGGGCGACGTCGTTGTGCAAGCCTTTTTGCGCGGCAATCACCCGCTGCACGTTGGGGAAGATGTAAAAGGTACCCTGCGCCGCGAGGCACTCGACACCTTTGATCTCGTGCAAGCGCCGGTGTACGTAATCGTGCCGCTGCCGGAAGATCGCACAGCGCTCGCGTACGCCGTCCTGATCGCCTTCCAGGGCGGTCTGGGCCGCGACCTGAGCGATGGAGGTCGGATTCGAGGTGCTCTGCGACTGCAGGTTGGCCATGGCCTGGATGATGGGCTTCGGTCCGGCCGCATAGCCAATCCGCCAGCCGGTCATGGCGTAGACCTTGGAAACGCCATTCATCACCACGGTACGATCGTAGAGCCGCGGACAGGCATTGACGATGTTGGAGAACGACTCTCCCTGCCATAGAATATGCTCGTAGATATCGTCCGAGGCGATGAGGACCTCGGGATAGTCGAGCAGCACCTGGCCGAGGCCCGCGAGCTCGCCCCGCGTGTAATACTCTCCGGTCGGATTTGACGGGCTGTTCATGATCAACAGCCGCGTCTTCTTGGTGAGCGCGCCGCGCAACTGCTGGGCGGTGATCTTGAAGCGTTCCTCGATGCCGGTCTTGATGATGACCGGCTCGGCCCCGGCGATCCGCACCATGTCCGGGTAGGAGGTCCAATACGGCGCCGGAATGATCACCTCGGCCCCGGGATCGAGTACCGCCATGAACAGATTGAACAGGCTATGCTTGCAACCGGCGGAGACCAGTATCTGATCGATGCCGTAGTTCAGCCCATTCTCGCGCTTGAACTTTTCCGCCACGGCCTTGCGCAAACCCGGCGTACCCTCTACGGCAGTGTACTTGGTAAACCCTTCGCGCAGCGCGCGTATCGCCGCTGCCTTGATGAACTCCGGCGTATCGAAGTCCGGCTCCCCTGCGGCCAGGCTGATGATGTCCTTGCCGGCCTGCTGCAAGGCCGCGGCACGCGCCGCGACACTCAAGGTGGCGGAGGGTTTGATGGTAGCGGCGCGGTGCGAGACGTGAATCGACAAGCGCTAACCTCGTAGAGTGGATCGGGGACGGGATTAAGATAAATCACCGCGTACTATACTCAAACTCCCTAGCCATTAGTATCGTTTCCGGAATGGCCGGCGTTATCCCACAAACACGTCGTCCAAGCTGCGCGCGGTCAATATCCGCTCGCCCCAAGCCAACAAGGTCTCGCCATCCGCCGCCCGCACCCGTTGCTGAAGCGCTACAGCCAGAGGACCGAAGCGGCGCTCTAGCTGCATCAATAACAAGGCCGCTTCGCCTTCCTGGCGTCCTACCTCGCGTCCTTCCGCTAGGCCTCGCTTCAGACCTTGTTCCAAGCCCTGTTCGAGACCCTGTTCGAGACCCTGTTCCAGACCCTGTTCCAGACCCTGTTCGAGACCCTGTTCCAGGCCTTGTTCCAAGCCTTGCCGTTTCCACTCCTCCGTCCACTCGATGACCCGTTCGGCTAACATGCTGCGTACCTCCTGCAATTCGGTGAGATTGATAAATTCTACCCCGGGCACCCGGCCGGGCAGAAACACCCGTTTCAGCCACACAGTGAAGGCCCGGCGTAGCATGGTCTGTTCCGGTGCCTGAAGCCAGGTGGTGAGGGCCGCGAGCACGCGCTCTACGTCTTGCGGGGTACGGCTCTGCTCCAGCCGGAACAAGGCCGCGGCCAGGTTCCTGAGCGGTGCCAGATCGCTCGCCGCAATGCATCCTTCGTCGAGCAAGAAATAACGCAGATGCGGTCGGTACCGCTCCAGGCCGCCGGGCGCCGGGACGATGAGGTCACCGATCTCCTGCGGGGCATCCCAGGGATTGACGCCGTTATAGAGGACCATCGGCAATACGGGCGGCAGGCGTCGATCCGGGATCCATTGCTTGCTCTTGATCAGGTCTTGATACAAGAGTCCCACGTAGACCAATATTCGGACCGCCATGTAATGGTCTACGGTGGATTGAAATTCCAACAGCAGATAGACGTACAGCCAGTCCGGCCCCCAGCGTACCCGCCAGATGACATCGTCCTCGCGGTCGCGCAGATCGTCGGAGACGTAACTGCCACTGACCTTCTCCAGGGTGTTGAGGTCGAGGTCACGAACCCAGTCCTCGCGCACGAAGCCGCGCAGGAGATCGGCCACCATCTCGCGATGGGAGAAGAGCAGCTTGTAGCCGTGGTCGTGGTCCATGGGGATTCGGTTCAGGCGAGGGGGCGAGTAATTGCCGGGTCTCGTCAGGCGCGGCGCGCCGCACGCAGCTCCGCGTAACGCCCGAGCAGGGCGCGATCGAGCCGGGACGGCCGCTGCTGGACCACCTCAGCACCCTGGTGCACGAGCCGCAAGGCGGCGGCCCGCCCGGCCTCGCGCAGCTCGTAGGCGGCGAGGACCTGGAAGGGGTCCAGCCAGTGGCGGGCCTCGGCATGGCGCAGGGCCTCGAGCTCGTCGTCCAGCAGGGCTGCATATAAAGTCAGGTGCTTGGCGGCGAGCAGCCGCACCGCGGCCGGCAGATCGCTCGCGCTCTCTTCGCCCGCCGTGTGGCCGAGTATGACGATCAGGCCGCGCCGCGGCAGGACCTGCAGGGTGCGCAGCACGGCCGGCAGCAGACTGGATTCGCGCTCGAGCGGCTTTAGCCCTGCCAGCGCCGTCCGCAATGCCCGGATCGCCGCTGTCCCCGGGGCCGGCGCCGCATGCTGCAAGACCGTATCGGCATAGACGACGAAGCCCACGCTGTCGCCGTTGGTTACGGCGCGCTCGGCCAGTCGGGCCGCGGCGTTGACCGCGTGGCCGAGGCGATTAAGCGCCCCCGATCGCGCCGCGCTGCGCCGGCCGCAATCGATGAGCAGCATGAGTTCCGTCTGCCGCTCCCCGGCCATGACCCGCACGGTGGTCTTGCCGCAGCGCGCGGTGGCCTTCCAATCGATAGTGCGTAACGGATCACCGGGCCGGTAATCGCGCAGATAAAGGAGTTCCATGCCGCTACCGCCGCGCGGGACCGTGCTCCCCGTATACGCGCTGCGCGGGGCCAGCCGTTCGCGGCCGTGCAGGCTGTCGGGCACGACCTGTAACCGGTCCGCCGCAACCCAGTACCGTTCCCACCAAGCCAGGCCGAGCCGGCCGCGGACCCGGCAGTAGAGCCGGGGCCAGTCGCGGCGGCCGAGATTCACCGGGGTGATGCAAAAGGCCCGGCGTTCCGCGCTACTGGCCGCCAGTGACCACTGGAAGGTTAATGCGGCTCCGGCCCAGTCCTCCGCCAAGGGCTGCACTGCACGCAGCACCAGCCGTCCAGGCCCGGGGTTGCGCAGCGTGAGCGCACACTCGGTGGCGCGCCCGAGCAGCGCACGCGCCGGCGTCTCGCGCGTGAAGTGCAAGAGGCGCCGGCGGGCCGCCAGTCCCTCGGCCGTCAGTGCGAGGATCCACACGGCTGCCGGGGCGCTCCACAGCCGTTGCCAGGGGCTACCCAGCCATTGCCCCAGGATCCCCAGGAGACAAACCGACAGGGCCACGGCATAGCTCGGCCCGCGCAGATGGATCACGCGCGCGGTACCGGCACCTGATGGAGGATCTGCGACACGAGCTGCCCGGCCTGCACGCCCTCGATCTGTGCCTCGGCGCTCAGTACCAAACGATGCGCGATCACCGCCGGTGCCACCGTCTTGACGTCGTCGGGGGTGACGAAGGCCCCGGCCCGCAAGGCCGTCTCCACGCGCGCGCACCGGATGAGGCCGAGCAGGCCGCGGGTGGATAGGCCGAGGGCGACCTGCGGATGGCGGCGGCTCGCCTGCGCAACGGCGCAGACATAGTCGTAGAGGGTATCCGCTACATGCACGGCGGCCGACTGCGTGCGCGCCGCGGCCACGGCGGCGGCCGGCAATACCGTCAGGTTCTCCAGGGGCTCGCGATAATCGCGATCCGGCCGGTCATAGGCGCGCAACACCTGTTGCTCGACCGCGGTGTCCGGGTAGTCCAGCTCGAGACGCAGCAGGAATCGGTCGAGCTGCGACTCCGGCAGCGGATACGTACCCTCGAATTCGTGCGGATTCTGGGTCGCCGCCACCAGCAGGTCCGGCGACAGCGCATAGACCTCGCGATCGATGGTGATGCTGCGCTCCTCCATGGCCTGCAACAAGGCCGATTGGGTCTTGGGGCCGGCCCGATTCACCTCGTCGAACAGTACCACGTCGGCGAACAGCGGCCCGCGTACCAGCTCGAAGCGTCCGTGCTGGGCGTGAAAGACGTGCACGCCGGTCAGGTCCGAGGGCATTAGATCGGCGGTGCCCTGGATGCGCCCGAACTGCCCGCCCAGGACCGCCGCCAGCGACCGTGCGAGGAGGGTCTTGCCGAGCCCGGGCGGCCCTTGCAACAGCACATGGCCGCGGCAGATGAGACCGATGGCGAGGTGGTGGAGTAGCGTATCGGCGCCGAACACCACCTGTCCGATCCGGGATTCCAAGGCGTCCAGGAGTTGTTCCGCAGCCGTCATGGGAGTCCCTTGCGTACTCGTCCGAGCAGATTGCACAGCCGGACCAGGTCCGGCGCCTGGTTTTCTTGCAAGGCCTGGCGCTCGGCCCGCAACGCCGCCAGGGCCTGGCGATCGATGCCGAAGCCCTGTTCCAGCCTCTGCCAAGCGGGGGCGTCTGCGCTCAGGCCGTAACGACGGCGCAGCTCGGCTTGGAACTGCTCGATGAGCCGCTCGGCCGCCGCGCGCGGTGTAAGCCGGCGTGCCAAGAGCCCGCCCATGGCACGGGCCCAGTCCGCCGCACCGGCATGTTGTACCCGACTGCGCGCCGGGCCGAAGCGATTGCCGTGGCCGAGCACCCACAGCAGCCAGAAACCCAATAGGAAGGCCACACTGGTATGCAGCCGCGGATCGCGGAAAAAGGCTTGCGGATCGTAGAGGGTGCTGAGGCCTTGATGAAAATCATCGAAGACCACCGCCGCGCCCGGTGCCAGCGACAATGACAGGATATTGGCGAAGAGGCGGGCGTTGTCGGCCTCTTCCAGGCCGTAATTGCCGAAGGCGTCGCTATAGCTCATTGCCCAGGCCCGGGCCGGACCCAAGCGCAGCATCCACAGCATAGGCAGGCCGTGCCCCTCTACTTCGAGTACGGGTATGGCAGCGCGCCCCTTGAGCACGCGCAGTTCCTGCAGAGGGCAATCGAAGATCGGCGCCCGGAGAGTCACGCGCGCTACGCCGTCGAGCACCGGATGACGGCCCATGGGCCGCGCGTGGCGCGAACGCTCCCGCGGTGCGCCGAAGGGACTG
The DNA here is from genome assembly GCA_050740655.1 of Gammaproteobacteria bacterium. Lineage (GTDB taxonomy): Bacteria > Pseudomonadota > Gammaproteobacteria > JACCXJ01 > JACCXJ01 > JBOIDW01. The sequence goes on from JBOIDW010000470.1 coordinate 8,793, forward strand.
ACGCCCCCATCCTCCGCGCAGGGCCTGACGGTCTTGGTCGATAGACCCAGCAACTGCTCCAGGCGCCGCTGCCCGTGATCAAGGCCGCCGCGATCCGCAAGCCCGAGGCGCCAATCCGGCCAGTCGTTCAGGGCCGCGAGCAGCAGTATATGATTGCCGGCCCGGAGCCAGGCCCCCAGCCGCACCAGCTCGCGACGGCGCGCCGCGAACCGTTGCGGTGTTACCGCGATGAGCAGATGACCGGCAGTCGGCGCGAGCCCTGCCAAGGCCGTATAGCGCTGGCGCAGGCTACGTACCGGCACGCCGGCCTGCTCGAGCCAGCGCTTGAGCCCGAGCAGGCCATAACGGC
>JBOIDW010000471.1:0-2241 GCA_050740655.1 Gammaproteobacteria bacterium
CGCCACAAGGACAAGCGCGCCAACATCCCCACCGAGGAACTGCGCGACTTCGTGGCCGACGAAGAACTCGCCCCTAAGACCATGCTCTACCCGCGCGATCCGTCCCTCGATCCGCAACTGGTCTGGAAGGGCAAGGACGAGCAGGACCAAAAGGACCTTGCCGTACCCGTGGTGCCGATCTACATCCAGGAGAAGATTCACCCGCAGGCCATCATCGACGCGCTACCACGGATGGAAAAAGGCAGCGACCAGCAACCCGACCTCTTTGCCGACTTAACGGCCTCGACGACGACTTCGCCGGCCTCTGCATCTGATCCCGCCCTCCCGCCCCAGCACCTGTCGGTACCCTGCATCGAGGGCGCGCCGACACGTGCCCGGCTGAACACCTAGCCAAAGACCTTTCCCAAGAGTGCCCCTCGCCGCCGTCCGGCTTCCTACCGGAGTCTGATCGTGACGCGTATGCGCTGGGGGGGAAACCCGGAGAATAAGATCTCCATCACGCCGCGGAGCCTTCGCACGGCGCTCGTACGGACAATCTGCTTGCCGCCAGGCGTAAGCTTGAGCCTCACGGTCCGGGTTTGGCCCGCCGGGACACTCGCGAAGCCGAAGGAGAACCGGACCAGCTTTGACGCCTGCGCTGCCGTATCGACGTCCCGATTTACAGCATCGATCGAGTGGCTGGAGCGGCGCGGCGGCGGCCGGACACGAACGACGATCTTGTTACTGCAATCATTCCCAGAGCCCGCTGGGATCTCGCACCTGAACCGGACAGTGCAGTTCCTAGCTCCACACGAGAAGTTCGTGCTGACGGGCGCTACCCCCGGTGGCGGCGTTGGCGGTGGCTGACCGAACACCACGTAGCTCGCACCGGAGTCAATGCCGTTCGGGTCGGCGTTAGGCGCCCCGATGATGAGGTCCTGACCCCCATCGCCGTTCACATCGCCGGCCTGGCTCACTGAGCGGCCCGAGGTGTCACCGGCCGCGACGCCCGAGAGCTTGAAGCCGTTCGTGCCGTTCAAGATCGAGAAATTGAGATTGGCCGGGAAACCGCCGCTCGCGCCGAACACCACATAGCTCGCGCCGGAGTAACTGCCGTTCGGGGCGGCGTCGGGCGCCCCGATGATGAGGTCCTGAAGCCCATCGCCGTTCACGTCGCCGGCCTGGCTCACCGAGGCGCCCGAGCCGTCACCGGCCGCGACGCCCGAGAGCCGGAAGCCGGTCGTGCCGTTGAGGGTCGAGAGATTGAGATTGGCCGGGAAACCCCCGGTCGTGCCGAACACCACATAGCTCGCGCCGGAGTCAGTGCCGTTCGGGTCGGCGAAGAACGCCCCGATGATGAGGTCCTGAAGCCCATCGCCGTTCACGTCGCCGGCCTGGCTCACCGAGTAGCCCGAGACGTCACCGGCCGCGACGCCCGAGAGCCGGAAGCCGTTCGTGCCGTTGAGGGTCGAGAGATTGAGATTGGCGGGGAAACCGCTGCTCGTGCCGAACACCACATAGCTCGCGCCGGAGGAAAGGCCGTTCGGGTCGGCGTAGGGCGCCCCGATGATGAGGTCCTGACGCCCATCGCCGTTCACGTCGCCGGCCTGGCTGACCGAGCGGCCCGAGAAGTCACCGGCCGCGACGCCCGAGAGCCGGAAGCCGTTCGTGCCGTTGAGGGTCGAGAGATTGAGATTGGCCGGGAAGGCCAGCACGGCCGGGGGTAAGGCGAGCAGCCCGCCCAACAGCAGTACCGAGGGGCGATGGGGCAGGCCACCGGCGGCGCACAAGGCGCGGAACGATTTCCGGGGCGGGGGGTTGGGACGGTCGATCATAGGATCTCCTCCATGTAGGTTCGAGTTCTTGTCAATAAACAGTAGTTGCCCGGCCGATGGGATGCCGCCGTCCCCGGCCTCGCATCCGCTATACGGCGCGCTGAATTACGGCACACCGCTGGCGTTCTCGCAACCCGTGGCGGTGTCGGTGCCCGAGCCGCCGATACAGCGATCGGTCCCGGATCCACCGCTCAAGCGGTCGTTGCCCGAACCCCCTTCCAGCCGGTCGCGACCCGAGCCACCCTCCAGCCGGTCGCGACCCGAACCTCCTTGCAGCCGGTCGCGACCCGAACCTCCTTGCAGCCGGTCGCGACCCGAGCCACCCTCCAGCCGGTCGCGACCGGAAGCTCCTTGGAGCTTGTCCCTGCCGCCTTCACCCAACAACCGATCGTTCCCGGAGCCGCCACGGACGATGTCGTTACCCGTA
>JBOIDW010000472.1:0-9377 GCA_050740655.1 Gammaproteobacteria bacterium
TGAGCCGCGGGCGCGAGGCAGCGCCCGCCGTCGAGGCACGCATCGAGTCGCTCTCTGCCGAGGGGCGTGGCGTCGCGTGCCGCTAGGAACGCCAGACGCAACGGCATTGAGAACGCGCGTTTCATCGGCGCCGATCGGGGTGACCCGGGTCTCTGCTCGACCATCTTCGCCGATGCATACGACAAGGTGCTGCTCGATCCCGCGCGGGTGGGGGCCAGGCTGGCCTTGCGCTGCCTTGTGCACCGAGCCGCTGCAACGGCTGGTCCATGTCTCCTGCAATCCCGCGACCTTGGCGCGCGACAGCGGTTACCTGGTGCACGAGCGCGGCATGGCGCTCCGTGCCGCCGGGGTGCTGGATAGGTTTCCACATACGGCGCACGTCGAGTCGATCGCGGTGTTCGAACCCGCCGGCGTGTAACCCATGGCGGCAGCCGGGAAAACCACGGACCGGGGCGGCCTAACGGCCCTGGCGCTGTCCGCCGTCGGCGTGGTCTACGGCGACATCGGCACCAGCCCGCTCTATGCGATGAAGGAGGCGTTCCACGGCGAGCATGGCTTCGCGCCTGAGCATGCGAATATCTTCGGGGTCCTATCGCTGGTCATCTGGAGCCTGTTCATCGTGGTCTCCGTCAAATACGTGCTGTTCATCATGCGTGCCGATAACAAGGGCGAGGGCGGGATCATGGCGCTCATGGCCTTGGCGCGCGGTGCGTTCGCGAACAACGCGCGCCTGGGTCGGGCGGTGCTCGCCCTGGGTGTGCTCGGCGCCTCGCTCTTCTATGGCGATAGCATGATCACGCCGGCGATCTCGGTCTTGAGTGCCGTAGAAGGTCTGGGGATAGGCACGCCCGCCCTAGCACCTTACGTGATACCGGTTACGATCGGCGTCCTGATCGGGCTGTTCTGGATCCAGCGCGCCGGTACCGCCGGGGTCGCGGCCTGGTTCAGCCCCATCATGTGCCTGTGGTTCGCGAGCCTGGCTGCGCTCGGCGTCGCGGGGATAATGCGCGAGCCCTCGGTGCTGTGGGCCTTCAATCCGGCCTATGCCTGGTCGTTCTTCGCTCACCATGAGCTCGTCGCGTTCTTCGCCCTGGGTGCGGTATTTCTCGCTGTGACGGGCGGTGAGGCCTTGTATGCGGACATGGGTCACTTCGGCCGCCGGCCTATCCGCCTGGCCTGGTTTGCCCTGGTATTGCCGGCGCTGCTGCTCAATTATCTGGGTCAGGGCGCCTTGTTGCTGGACGAGCCGGAGGCGGCCCGCAACCCCTTCTATCTGCTCGCCCCGCAGTGGGCCTTTTATCCCCTGGTCGTACTTTCCACCTGCGCCACGGTCATCGCCTCGCAGGCGGTTATTTCCGGGGCCTTTTCCATGACCCGACAGGCGATCCAACTCGGATATTGTCCGCGTTTACAGGTGCACCATACCTCCAGCACGGCGATCGGCCAGATCTATCTCCCGAGCGTCAACTGGTGCCTATGCCTTGGCACCATCGGCCTCGTGCTCGGTTTCCAGTCCTCCAGCAGTCTGGCCGCCGCCTACGGGATCGCGGTGACCGGTACGATGGCGATCGACACGATACTGGTCTCTGCGGTCGTTTATCACTTGTGGAAGTGGTCTCCGATTGCCGTCGGCGTGGGGCTCGCGTCGCTGCTCAGCATCGACTTGGCGTTTCTGGGGGCGAATGCGTTGAAGATCCCGCATGGCGGATGGGTATCGCTGCTCGGCGGCGGCGTGCTGTTTACGCTGCTCGCGACCTGGAAACGCGGGCGGGAGATCCTGGCGGCGCGGCTCCAGGCCGACAAGATAGGGTTGGAATCCCTGCTCTATGGTCTCGGCGAGGCGCCACCCCTGCGCGTGCCGGGTACGGCGGTATTTCTGACCGCACTCACGGAAGGCGCGCCGCACGCCTTGCTGCACAACCTCGTGCACAACAAGGTCCTGCACGAACGCGTCGTGTTCCTCACCGTGCGGACCCACGACGTACCTTGGATCGACCGGGCGCAGCGCGTCGAGGTCCACCCCATGGCCAATAACTTCTTTCGCATCATCGTGCACTATGGTTTCAAGGACGAGCCGGACATCCCCGCCGCGCTCGCACTATGCAAGGTCCGCGGCGTGGACATCGATCTCATGGAGACCTCGTTCTTCCTGAGCCGCGAGACCATGATCCCGAGCAGCCGTCCCGGCATGGCGCTGTGGCGCGAACGGCTGTTCGTGCAGATGGCGAGCAACGCCGAGAGCGCCATGGAGTACTTCAAGATCCCGACCAACCGCGTCATCGAGCTTGGGACCCAGCTCGAATTGTGAGCGCCGGGAAGAAAATCGCCACGAGCGAGGCATGCGTTGTCCCCTCCGCACGGGTCGATTAATCCACCGCACCGTGAACAACCGCCGGCTCGATACACGGCCAATCCCCGCTATCCGTTATTCCGATCCTCCGCACCTTGGCGTGGGATAATCGCGGTATAATGTAATCTCCCACCTTGGTTGCGACACAGCATGGCAGAAAACATGCTATCTGTCGTGCACATGGATAGTCTATGCGTTGTCGTTCCAAGTGACCGTAACGGGGATTGAGCTATGCCGAATCAGCATCTCGGATCACAAGACCTCGCCTTAGTGCTGAGCGGCGGCGGTGCGCGGGGTGCTTACCAAGTGGGGTTTCTACGCGCCTTGGCCAAACGTCATCCGGATCTCCAGATCCCGATCCTGACCGGCGTTTCGGCTGGCGCCATCAATGCCGCTTATCTCGCCAATGAGCCGACCGCGTTTCGCGACAAGGTGGAGGCCTTGGCCGCGCTTTGGGCGAAAATCACCACCGATCAGATCTTTCGCGTGGATCTTCGGTCGTTGGCAAACAACGTAGTGGCCTGGGGCGGCCGCCTCCTGGTAGGTCGGGCGTCAAGCCATTCCGCGGCGCGCAGCATGGTGGATGCCTCGCCGTTATGTGCGATGCTGGAACACCTCTTGCGGCCCACGCACAGGTACCTACCGGGGATCGCGAAGAATCTTGCCGCCGGCGCGCTCAAGGCCGTGGCGGTGACTGCGTCCAGCTATTCGACCGGCCAGTCGGTGACCTGGGTCCAGGGGATGGAGCCCGATGCTATGGCCGGTGTGCAGCACAAGATCGTCCGCTGCAAGCTGCGCCTCGACCATATCCTCGCCTCCGCCGCCTTACCGCTCCTATTCCCCGCCGTGCGCATCAATCGCCGCTGGTTCGGTGACGGCGGTATACGCATGACCGCGCCGCTATCGCCGGCCGTACACTTGGGCGCGCGTAAGATCTTAGCGATCTCGACCCGCTTTGGCCGCGGCCGCAGCGAGATGGAGCGGCCGTATATCGATGCCTATCCGCCGCCCGCTCAGGTGATGGGGGCGCTGTTCAACGCCATCTTTCTCGATGTTCTGGATAATGACGCGCAGCGACTCACGCGCATCAACGAGCTCATCGAAAAAATTCCCGAGCACGACCGCGGCGGACTGCGCCCCGTGAAGCTGTTACTGCTCCGGCCGTCGCGCGACCTGGGGCGCCTGGCCGGTGACTACGAGGCGGCGTTGCCACGCGCGTTCCGTTTCATGACGCGCGGTCTCGGTACGCAGGAGACGCGATCGAACGACATCCTGAGTCTGTTGATGTTCCAGCCTGATTATCTTCAGCATCTCATCGAGCTCGGCTACGAGGACGCAGAGGCGCGACGCGACGAGATCGACGCCCTGTTGAGCGCGTGAGGGCGGCGGCGCTCCGATCGATTGCGGCACTAAACAGGTAGTTCGTTGCATTGGTCTCGATCGAGTGCCTCTATGGCAACGAAGCGATCCAAGAAACCAGATACCATTGTCAAATTCGCCGATCTCAGCGGCAGCACCGAGCTCTACAGCCTGCTCGGGGATGAGGCGGCGCAGGCCAAGATTGCGCAACTCATCGAGCTACTGCGCGCCATCGTGATCCAGTATCGCGGCCGGGTGGTCAAGACCATCGGCGATGAGGTGCTGGTCGTATATACCCGCGCCGAAGACGCATTGCGGGCCGCAATAGACATGCATCGTGCGCTCCATCTCAGCCCGCAAGACTCGGCGCCGCAGCGCTCATTCTATTACTCGCTCAGGATTGGTATGCACGCCGGGCCGGTCATCTTTGAGGCGAATGACGTCTTCGGGCAGGCCGTCAACATAGCAGCGCATATCGTGAACCTGGCCAAACCGCATCAGATCCTCGTAACCCGTCCGATCGTCGAGCGCGTGCCTGCCGTCCTGCGCCCCCAAGCGCGCCTGGTCGATCGCCTCTTTCTCAGAGGCAACAAACGCCCCGCGGACGTCTTCGAGCTACCCTGGCAAATGGAGGAGATGACGGTCATCGAGCCGGAACTATCGGAACGGATTGCGGCCCTCGTTCCAGGGGCATCGGTCCGGTTACGCTCCACGCACGCGGAGATTACCCTGAGCGATCGCCAGCCCTTCGCTATACTGGGCCGTAGCGAGTCGTGCGACCTGACGGTCGATGATAAGATGGCCTCCCGGCACCACGTTCGTATCGAGTACCGGCGCGGCAAGTTCTACATCATCGATCACAGCAGCAACGGCACCTACGTTCGCCACGGTAACGGCACCGAGTCTTTCCTGTGCCGTGAAGAGGCGCCGCTTCCGGGTAACGGGCAGATCAGCCTCGGCCGCTCGTTTGCGGAAGGCCCGGACGCGGTCGTGGAATTCGAGACGCTGGGCGGCATGGACGCGGGTCCCTTGGGGCCGATTAACCCTTGACGCTTGCTTCCGTGTAGACTTTATTTCTGCAACAAAGCGCTAGCGCCCGATCTACACCGCGCCGATGTGGACCTCCTACGCGATTACCCATGTGGGTAAGGTACGTGCCGTCAATGAGGACGCCTATCTCGATCGCCCCGACATCGGGCTATGGGTGGTGGCCGACGGTATGGGCGGACACCGCGGGGGGGCGGTCGCGAGCGAGGCCATTATTGCCGGGCTGAATCGGATCGAGCAGGTCGAGACCCTCACCTCGTTCGTCGAGGAGGTGGAGGTGCACCTGCAGCAAGTCAACCAGCAGCTCATGGCCATGAGCGTGGCCCAGAGCGAGACCACCGGCAGCACGGTGGCGGTATTTCTCGCCCATGAGCGTTTCGGCGCTTATGTCTGGGCCGGCGACAGCCGAGTCTATCAGATGCGCGCGGGGCAATTGCGCCGGCTGACCACGGATCACTCGCAGGTCGAGGTGTTCGTCCGCCTGGGATTGATCGATCGTTCGGAATCGGCCAACCATCCGCTGTCCAATATCGTCACGCGCGCGGTCGGCACCCACGAGGTGCTGAACCTCGACGTCGATCTGATCGAGCTGCAACACGGCGATCGCTATTTGTTGTGCTCGGATGGTCTGTACCGCCACGTGACGGACGAGGAGATCAAGAAGTTTCTAGCCCTGGCGCCGCCGGTCAACGTGGCGCGTGCCCTGCTCGATCTGACCCTCGCGCGTGGCGCCGAGGACAACGTCACGGTGCTGGTCGTCGAGATCGACGATCCGGACCGGCTTGCAAAACCGGACCCCGACATGACCTTCCCTAACATCCCGTTCGATATTACCCGCAGCTAGCCCTGGCCGATGACCGTGGAGGGGGTAAATCTCGACCCCGGCGAGGTCGGGAAATTCGATGCGCTGGCCACGCACTGGTGGGACCCGAGCGGCGACCTCAAGACGTTGCACGACATCAATCCTGTCCGCTCGCAATACGTGGACGAGCGCGCCGGCCTGGCCGGCAAGCAGGTCATCGATGTCGGCTGCGGCGGGGGGATCCTGGCCGAAGAGATGGCCCGGCGCGGGGCGCAGGTCACCGGGATCGATGCCAGCGAGTCGGCGATCACCGTGGCGGGGCTGCAACAGCTCCGAACCGGCAGCCGGGTCAGCTACGTACACGCCCTGCCCGAGACCTACGCGGCGAGCCATGCCGGCCGGTTCGACGCCGTCACCTGTATGGAACTTCTGGAGCATGTCCCGTCTCCGGCCGCACTGGTCGCGAGCTGCGCACGCCTGGTCCGGCCCGGTGGCCGGTTATTCTTTTCCACGTTGCATCGCACGCCGCTCAGCTACCTCGCCGCGGTGATCGCCGGCGAGTATGTGCTGGGCCTGCTGCCTAGGGGGACACACCGTTACGAGCGCTTTATCCGTCCGGCGGAGCTCGCGGCCTGGTTGCGTGCCGTCGATGTGCACCTCATTGAGGTCACCGGCATGAGCTATAACCCGCTCACGCGGCGAGCCGCCCTAAGCAAGCGGGTCGCCGTCAATTACCTGGTGCATGCCGTATGCGATTGATGGGTCCGGCACCGGGGTGCGTCCGCATGCGCCCTCCGGCCCCTCCCATCATTCGATGAACGCAGCGCATCGCCGCCTGCGCGCGGTGCTCTTCGATCTCGACGGCACACTGGCCGATACCGCCCCCGATCTCACTTCGGCCCTCAACGTCCTGCTCGCCGAGCATGGCCTCGAACCACTACCGGTCGAGCGGGTGCGGCCCTGTGTCTCGGAGGGCACTCCGGGGCTGTTGGACCTGGGATTCGACTGGCAGGGACGGCGTCCCGGAACCTTCGAGGCATTGCGGGCGCGCTACCTGGCGATCTATCGGGATCACCTAACTCGGGAGACGCGCTTGTTTCCGGGGATGGAGGCGGTGCTGCGACAGATTGAGGTCTGGGGTTATCCGTGGGGTATCGTCACGAATAAAACGGCCTTTCTCACCGAACCGCTGGTCGCCGCCTTGGGTCTCCGGGACCGCGCTGCTTGCGTGGTTAGCGGTGACTCGGTGGCGCAGCGCAAACCGCATCCGGAGCCGCTATTGCTGGCGGCACGCCAGCTCCGCTGCGCGCCGGCGGAATGCCTGTTCATCGGGGACTCGCCAGTGGATATCGCGGCCGGCCGCGCGGCTGGGATGATCACCCTGGTCGCCCTGTTCGGTTATCTTGCCGGCGAGGCCGACCCGGGGAGCTGGGGTGCTGACGGCAGCATCGCCCAGCCGAGCGGCCTGCTCCCGTGGATAGCGCCGAAGTGAGACGGCGCACCGTACGGCGTTAGGGCGCTGAGGCTATGAGTAAGCAGGTTACAGAGAACAAGGCGTTACAGCTAATCAACTGGCTCACCGGCGCAGCTTATCGGAAGTGATAAACCCCCGTTGCCTATCGTAAACGCCAACTTGGATCGGCAAGCCTACTGTCGTGAACAGGTCGCTGTCCCCGGCTCCAGTTATTACTACAGCACCTTGTTCTTGACGCCCGACCAGCAGTCACGCCTGCACCCCTTATTCGCATTCCGGCGAGAGATCCTGGACATCCCCAGCCACTGTTCGGATCCGGGGGTCGCCCGGCTCAAGCTCCAGTGGTGGTGCGAGGCACTGTTACGGAGCGTCCGTGACGGCAGCGGGGAACACCCGATCGCGGCCGAGCTGGGTATGCTCTTGCACACCCGGGGTCTAGGGCTAGAACCACTGCTCGCCGCGCTGCTTGCCGTCGAGGCCGAGATCGGGCCGGGTGAGTATCCTCGCTATGCGGACCTAGTCGCGCATTGCCGCCAGGGCTACGGGCCGTTCTGGCATCTCGCCGCGCGCCTCAGCGGCTCGGAGCGTGAGGACGCCTTAGCGGCGATAACGGAACTCGGCGCACGCATCGAGCTTGCGGATCGACTCACCCGCCTCGGCGAGCTGGCTAGGCGGGGCCGCCTGCTCCTGCCATTGGAATTGCTGGCCGCGCACGGACTGCATGCCGCCCAAGTCCTGGTCCGGCCGGCGCCGCCCGCGCTGGGGACCGTCATCCGAGGGGTGATCGATCTCCTGGAAACCGATCTGACTCTGGCCTTGCAATCGGTCCCGGCCGCCGACTGCGCGCGCCAGCTCAACGCGCTCGTCCTGGGGCGTATCCACCTCGCGACCCTCGCCGAGATCAAGCGCAGCGGCGATGTTCCGCTACATCACGCCCTGTCCTTGACGCCATTGCGCAAGCTCTGGATCGCTTGGCGTTGCTACCGCCTCGCCAAAGGCGCTTAACCCGATGCGATATCGGGCATAAACGTATATAGTGCCGTATATCGTCATCGGGTATGCGCGTGCTACGCCTACCCGCTACGGGGGGAATGCGGGGATGGGTGCGCCCTACAGCGCATCGGGCTGGTCGGGCCCGTCGCGCGGGTAGCGCAACTGCACCCGCAGGCGGCGAAACCCGTCGGGATCGACGTTGTCGGCGAGCAGCACCACGGCGCGCCTGCGGCCATCGGCGAGGCGGAAGACCAGCACCGTCAACCAGGGTTGCACCACGCCGCCGGGCACTAAGGTCCCTGGACAGGACGCCTGTTTGGCGGTCGTGATCCACCATTCGCCCGCGGGCTTGAATAAGACCTCGACCACGGCATCACCGCGGTGCAGAACGTGCCATGACCAGGACCAGTAGAGGCTGGCCAGCACCGCGGCGGTCCAGGCCAGACGCGCCCACCACGGCCACGGGAGGCCCCAGAGTACGGGCAGCGCACCGAGATGCGCCAGGGCGAGGGCGAGGGCCAAGTGCCGCGAGGACCCGGGCCGCACGCGGATGGGGAAGGAAAATGCGCCCGTCACTTGGAGCCCGAGGTCGCCCCGACCTAAGGCCTAACGGCGGGCGCCGTCAAGGCTTGCAATAAACGGCCAGAATTGGTACTTAATTCCCGTGGCAACGCGAATAACGATAACAAATACGGCCGCGCCGGGCATCCCCCAGTCGCCTGAGCCCGCCAACACAGCAAAGCCAAGCGCGGAGGTTGCGGCGCCACGCGAGGTTGGCGGGCCATCCGGTCCCGAGCCCACCCGTTTCGGCGACTGGGAGCGGCGCGGCCGCTGTATCGATTTCTAGAAACGACAATCATCTATGCCCGCCTGCCGCTCGCGTCATCGGATGCGCTGCGTCATCCGCGACGGCAGGCGCTGGACCCACTCCGGAAATGAGCAAACCGAGACCCATCTCCCCGCATCTAGCGATCTACCGCATGCCGGTGGCTGTCCTGTTATCCATCACCCACCGCGCGACCGGCGTGCTGCTCGCAATCGCGGCGGTGGTCCTGGTCTATTGGCTAAACGCCGTCGCCGGCGGACCCCAGGCCTATGCCGCGGCGCTGAGCTATTTGGGCGCTTGGTATGGCTCGGTCTTTTTGAGCCTATGCGCGTTCGGCCTCTACTTCCACCTCTGCAATGGTATCCGCCATCTGGTCTGGGATGCCGGCTGGGGCTTTGACCTCAAGGTCATCGATGCCTCCGGTTATGCGGTACTGATCGCGAGCGTCGTGCTGACCGTGGCGACCTGGCTGTTGGTGTGATGCACCGACGAGGGTTGGCATGGGTATAGGTACGATCATCACCCG
>JBOIDW010000473.1:0-2631 GCA_050740655.1 Gammaproteobacteria bacterium
ACCGCGAGGTGGGTCCCCCTCCCCGGGATGCAGGCGTAGCTGTCGGCAATGAAGCCGCGCCGGAAGATCGGATCGAGCACGTTGAAGAGCGCATGGTGCACGACGCGATCGCGGAAGGGTGCCGCCCGGATCTCCCGGCGCTTCGGATCGCAGACCCAGAACCGGTGGAAGGGACCCCAGGCATACGCCCCGCCTGCCAACTCGTCGCGGATCTCCCACAGCCGGGTTTCCAAATGGTACTCGAACGCCTGCACCTCGGGCCTTTCGCGCTTGCCGTGGCTCGCGCCGAGAAAGGCGCGGTACAGGTTGGCGAAGTCGGCGACCCGCGGAAACAGGTTCTTCTCACGCTGCATGGTCGGCTCGAAGGGCGGCGGGCCCGGCGTTCGATCGCCTACTGGCCGGACCCGCCCCGTTTGGCTATTCGGCGCGCCCCGCAAAAGAGCCACGCCAGGGACATGAGCCCTGTCATCCCATTGGCACGGGCACCGTCTCCGTGAAGGCGGTGCGGACAGGCCGCCGGGCGAGCATCGTCCCGGGCGGGATAACTAGCGGGCGCAACGGAAGCCGATGTTGTTGTTCGCGTTGGACGGCTCGTTGTTGCCATTGACCGTGAGCGGACCGGCATTCGTACCGTTGTTGAAGTTGCCACGCGCACCGGTGTGGCCCATGCCCCTATTCCACGTGCACCTCCCGTCCGGCCTGCCGCAGAAGACCGACGTACGTCTCCAGCCTGGCCTTGGGGATTCCGCACGTCAGAATCCGTGCCGATTCGGACTCGGCCGCCAGATCGCGCACGGCGACCCGCAGCACGCGCCCGCACTCGGTCGCATCCTCGAAGTAGGTCTGGCAGAACGCACCGACGGTAATGAAGACGACGGACTGCGGGTGCTCCAGCTTGAGTCGCAGGTAGCGCTCCACCGTCGGGCTCTTCATCGTGTAGCGCACGCCGCCCGCGCGCTTCTTCGGCACGGGCGAGCGCTCGACGCCGGGCGGGGGCCCTCCCGCCTGCGCGGCCGCCCCGCCCTGCTCGTACTTGAGCCAGCCGCCGAGCATGCGCCCAACCTCGTCGGCCCCCTTCGACAGGTCGGCGTAGCCGCCGTTCGACACGAAGCCGAGGTGCTTGCCGAGGCGCAGCGTGATGCGCAGCGCATCAAGGCGCCCGCTGGCTTCGCGCAGCGTCTCCGCCTTGTCGGCACGCCGATTCGCGACCGTGAGCGACACCAGCATCGCGAGCGCGTCCTCGAGGATCACGCGCCCCAAGAGCCCCCGTTGCGCGCGGGGGAACCGGTTCACCTGCGTGTAAAGCCCGGCGCAGAGATCGTACGACTTCTGCACCACCGGGATGAGATCGGAGCCACGTGCGGCCATCGCTTCACCTCGCAGTCAGTTCGCTCGAACCGGAGCCGGGCGCGTGAGCCGGCGGAGACTCTTGCCGCTCGCTCACGCTCGCGGCTCGGCTCGCTGCCGGCCACACCACCGGCGTTCCGGCGTCACGCGGACGGACGGGCGAAAAGATGCCCGCCCATCCGCGCGACGCCAAGAGGCAAACGGCCCAATGGCCAACAAAAACGTGACTAGCGGGCGCAACGGAAGCCGAAGTTGAAGCTCGCGAAGGACGGCACGAAGCTGCCAAGGACCGCGAGCGGACCGGCAAACGTACCGATGAAGAAGTTGCCGCCGCGCAGCAGCGCACCGGGTTCACCCGTGGTGGCCGCGCCGGCCAGGCACTGACTGTCGGCCGTGGCCATTGGGCTGACGGTGGTGCTCCAGGTGCCGCACGCCGTCGATCGCGGGACCCAGTCCGCGACCCATTCATACAAGTTGCCCACCATATCGAAGGCCCCGCGCGCCGACACGCAGCTCGCGCGCGAGCCGGCGAGCGTGGGATCCTGGCCTGCCTGGAAGGTGGTGTTGCAGTCGCTCGTGCCGTTGTCCGGCCCCGGGTCCGGCGTCCCCGCCACCGCCATCTGCCACTCGGCATTGGTCAGGAGCCGCTTGCCGGCATTACCACAGGCCTGCTGGGCCTGAAACCAGGTGATACGGCTGGAGGGCGTCCTCCCGAACTCGCTGCGCGCGCGTAGATCGCGGTCGCGCCCGTACAGTTGTTGCCGTTATCAGTGCACGGGTAGTTATCGGTCGTGGCCCCATACTGGGTCCCGCCCGAGGGCGTGCTCCAGACGCTCGCCTCGAACACGTCCACACACGTCGCCCCCACCTTCACCATTTCGTCGGCGGCATCGTTTCCCACACAGGACGTCCCGGTATAGAACTTGTCCCGCACCTGGTCGGCGGTGTCGGGCGAGCCCGCGGGACCTTGCAGGCCAGCCGCACCTGGCAAGCCATTAGCACCCGCGGGACCTTGCGGGCCAGCGGGCCCGGTGATGCTCCAGTCCCGTGCGGTCTCGTTGTTTTTGCAGGCGTCGTTCGCACCGACGATTCTGGCTAGCTTAGTGACTTTGTTGACGCAACTGTGCACAAGGGTGGCGTCGCCTCCGTGCGCGTATACCAGCGCTGCCGGCCCGGCGAGCGCGAGGGGCATGACCCCCAGAAAGATCCACAGTTTCCTTGATTGTTTCATCTGTTTTCTCCGTATCTTTGTTCTGCTAGAGGGGCTCCAGGTGAGCCGGAGTG
>JBOIDW010000474.1:0-2766 GCA_050740655.1 Gammaproteobacteria bacterium
AGGTAACCCAGAGCCTGGCCGACGACGTATACGGCCGCGGCCGCGATCAGCAGCTTCTTCCAGTCGATCTTCATCGATCCTCCTTCCCTTTGCCGCCTTCGGGCGCGCATCCGCCGGACCCCGAGGCGGCAACGGAAAAACAGCCATCCGCACGCGCGCGCCGGCCCGGGGGCGGGATGCGCCCGGGGTTCAGTCTTCCGGCTCGTGGGTGAAGGCGCCTGATTCTAAGCCGCGCTCCGGCCAAGGCAAGCGAAAAAAGGGCTCGCCCGGGCTATTCACCGACCGGAAGGAGAAGGAATGGAACGGACGGAAGGAACGGACGGATGGAACGAAAAAGGAGGAAAAGGGAACGAAAGATGCAAGGGTTCTCTGGGCGGAGCTTTCGGGGGGCTGAGCGCCCCCCGTGCCCCGTGCGCCCAGCATGGACATGACCCAGGAGGTGAAAGACCTCACGTGAGCAGGCCATCGCAAACGAAGCGAACCGCAACTGCGGAGGGCGACCGACCGTGGGGAAGAAGCGGGGAGCGAAGCCGCGGGCTGACGAACAGGAACCGGATATGAGGCTGCGCCGGGCGTGGCGAGCGGGCGGGGACCCGCGAAGCCAGGATGGCCAAGGCCCAGAGGCGTGGTAGATCCGGCGGCTATGCGGCGAAGGGTCGTGCCCCTTACCTGGGGAGACCTCGCCCCGTGCCTGAAAGGGCGACGGCCGGGCGACCGGCCGGAGCGAGGAGTCAGCCGAGGCCGTAGTAGCTGCGGACTCGCGGCAGCGAAGGGCCAAACGTGAAGGAGGGTGTAGCGCGCTTGCGCCTCGAAGGGGCCATGCCACAGAAGTCCGGGCAACTGGAGCTCCCGTTCATGAGCCGGGGTGAAGCCTCGCGCGAAGGACGGAGTGTGGAAGCCCCGCCGGCGGAACAAGGGAGCGGACATCCAGGGAGCAAGCTGATGGAACTGGCGCTCGAGCGCTCGAACCTGAAGGCGGCTCTGAAGCGAGTGAGGAAGAACAAGGGCAGTCCCGGCATCGACGGGATGAGGACGGAGGATCTGCTTGCGTACCTGTGGAGGAACTGGGACGCGATCCGCGCACAGCTTCTGGCGGGGACGTACCGGCCCTGTGCGGTGCTACGGCATCAGATACCCAAGAGCGGCGGCGGAATGCGGGAGCTTGGCATACCGACGGTGCTCGACCGATTCATCCAGCAGGCGCTCTTACAGGTCCTGCAGCCTGGGTTCGACGCGAGCTTCTCGAAGCACAGTTACGGCTTCCGACCGAAGCGTAGCGCGCACGACGCCGTACGAGCGGCGAAGCGCTACGTGGAGGAAGGGCGCCGTATCGTGGTGGACGTGGACCTGGAGAAGTTCTTCGACCGGGTCAACCACGACGTGCTGATGGGCAAACTCGCCAAGCGGATCCAGGACCGTCGCGTGCTGGGGCTGATCCGTCGCTATCTCGAAGCCGGCGTGATGGCGGAAGGGGTAGTGATGGAGCGGCCAGAGGGGACACCGCAGGGTGGACCGCTCTCGCCGCTGCTCGCCAACGTGCTGCTCGACGAAGTGGACAAGGAGCTGGAGAAGCGCGGCCACGCGTTTGTCCGATACGCTGACGACTGCAACGTCTACGTGCGCAGCCCACGCGCCGGGCAACGAGTGATGGGGCTGCTACGGCGGCTCTTCGGGCGACTCCGGCTTCGCGTCAACGAGTCGAAGAGCGCGGTCGACTCGGCGAAGCACCGTAAGGTCCTGGGCTACACCTTCTGGGAAGCCCGGAACGGGACGATGCAACTCCGAGTGGCGGACAAACCCCTGGCGGTGTTCAAGGCCCGGATCTGCCGGATCACCCGGCCTACCGGGGGGCGGAGCATGAGCCAGATCGTCGAAGAGCTAAAGGAGTATCTGCCCGGCTGGCGCAGTTATTTCAGCCTGGCCGCGACTCCCCAGATCTTTGCCCGCCTGGACAAGTGGATCCGCCACCGCCTCCGGGCGCTCTACCTGAAGCAATGGAAGCGTGGCCCGACTGCGTACCGTAGACTGCGAGCCTACGGCGTCAGTCACCGCGTCGCCGCCACCGTGGCGGCCAACATGCGCTTCAGATGGAAGACCTCGAGGCACGCCCTCAATGCCGCCCTGCCGAACTCCCACTTCGACGCGCTGGGCCTGCCGAGGCTCGCCGCGTGACCTCAACTTCACGAACCGCCCGGTGCGAGACCCGCACGCCGGGTGGTGTGGCAGGGGCCGCCGGGGTCACCCGGCGCCCCTATGCCGATCGCTGAAAGGCCCCCGCTATCAGCTAGGCGGAGAGCTTTTCCTCCAGCCAGATCTTGATCAGCGACTGGTACGGCACGTCCCTTGAGTTCGCCTCCGACTTGATGCGCTCCAGCATGCGCAGCGGGAGGCGCAACGAGATGCTGCGAGTGGTCGGCTTGAGGTTCGGGAAAACGACGCGCTCGGCGCGGGACCAGTCGACGTACGGGGTGCTGTCGCGCCCTTCCCAGAACCGCCTCTCGCCAGCCTCCGACGTCGGGCGGGGTGTCTGCTTAGTTCTGACCTTCATAGACCACTCGCTCCTTGCGATGCATGTCTCGCGCCGAGATGACCCGGATGCGGGTTCCTTCCGAGCGAAGCGTGAACGTCACGTGGAGCTTCCGTCCGACCGAGGTCTCGCCCAGCGCGTGAAACCGCGGCCCGGCGTCGGAGTGGCGCGGATCAGGCGCCAGCAGCAGTCGCGGGTCGAAGAACAGGTCTTCCGCCTCCACTTGTCCGGCTCACTTC
>JBOIDW010000475.1:0-1751 GCA_050740655.1 Gammaproteobacteria bacterium
CGACCGAGGCGTCGGACTAGGCCTGGCGCTAGTGCGCCAAATTGCCCGGCATCACCGCGGTGAGGCACGTTGCCTAGAGCGTGTGGGCGGTGGCACGCGCTTGGAGATCACACTAGGAACAAGCGACGTTGGATCTCGTGGCGCGAATGGTTGAAGGAGGGGCCGGCTGGGAAGCCCGTATCGAGCTTGGGTTCGAGCGTCGCCACGGACGCACCGTGATGGCGCGGCGACATTACGGGCCTCTCGCGGTCCAGAAGCCCTTCTACCCCGAAGGAGAGGTCTGCCACACCTACCTGCTCCACCCGCCGGGCGGCATCGTGGGCGGTGATCGCCTGACGATAGAGGCCACCGTGGGCGGCGGCAGCCGCGCCTTGCTGACGACACCCGCGGCCGCGAAAATCTACCGTTCCGCCCGTGACCCCTCCGTCCAACAATATCACCTGAGGATCGCGGCGGGAGGGGCGCTGGAATGGTTGCCCCAGGAGACGATACTATTTGCTCATTGCCGGACGCTAACGGCCACCCGCGTCGAGGTCGAACGGGGCGCCGCATTTATCGGCTGGGAGATCCTGTGCGTCGGCCGCCCGGCGTCGGATGAGCGCTTCGATGCGGGCTCATGCCGCCAACGGATCGAGGTGTGGCGTGAAGGGACGCCGTTGCTGATCGAACGTGCCCACCTGGAAGGAGGTAGCAGTCTTTTGTCCGCGTGCTGGGGGCTCATGGGCCGCACGGTTCTGGGCACGCTCGTCGCGGTTCCGGCCAACCCTACCCTGCTTGAGGCCGTCCGCGCGGCGGTGCTACCCGCGCCAGAGGACCTCTTCAGCGCCACACTCTTAGGTGAGGTGCTCTTATGTCGCTGCTTGGCCGAGCACGGGGAGACCGCGCGCCGCTGTTTCACTAGCGTCTGGTCCGCCGTTCGACCCCATCTTTTGGGCCGTCCCGCGTGTTATCCTCGCATCTGGTCCACCTAAGGCGGGGCATTGCGGTAGACGAGCCCAGGAGGTAATGATGGAACTGACACCGCGTGAGAAAGACAAGCTCCTGATCTTCACCGCCGCGCTGGTCGCGGAGCGCAGGAAAGCGCGCGGCCTCAAGCTCAATTATCCGGAGGCGATCGCCTATCTCTCGGCGGCCATACTCGAGGGCGCGCGCGATGGCAGAACAGTCGCGGACCTCATGAGCTATGGCACGACGCTCCTCGCGCGCGGGGACGTCATGGACGGGATCCCGGAGATGATCCCGGAGGTGCAGGTCGAGGCGACGTTTCCCGACGGCACTAAGCTCGTCACGGTGCATAACCCGATCATTTAAGGAGAACTACGATGATCCCTGGAGAACTGTTCATCGAACCGGGCGCGATCCGTCTCAACGAGGGCCGCGAAACCCGGACCTTGAAGGTCGCCAATACCGGTGACCGGCCGATCCAGGTGGGCTCCCATTACCATTTCTACGAGACCAATCGGGCCCTGCGTTTCGATCGGGACGCGGCCCGCGGTTTTCGGCTCAACATCCCGGCCGGCACCGCGGTACGCTTCGAGCCGGGACAGGAACGCACGATCGAGCTTTGCGCCTATGCGGGCGAGCGTAAGGTCTACGGGTTCAACGCGCGGGTGATGGGGCCGCTGGAGAAACAACCATGACGACCATCGACCGCCATGCCTATGCGGAGATGTACGGGCCCACCGTCGGCGACCGGGTCCGTCTCGGGGATACGGAATTGATCATCGAGGTGGAGCGGGACCACACGATCT
>JBOIDW010000476.1:0-6341 GCA_050740655.1 Gammaproteobacteria bacterium
CCTCTACCGTAAACGGGTGCCGCATCCGCACATAGCGAAAAGCGGCGCGCAAGAGATCGATATGATCGGTCAACAGCCGCAACCGCCGCTCGGCAATATTGACCGTGAAGAAATAGCTCCCGCCCGCGAGCGGGCTGCGCCGATAGGTAACCACCAGCGCATCATATCAAGGCTTGTAAGTGCGATGGGTATCGCTGCACTCAACCCATCCTACTCGGGCTGCGCTCAACCCATCCTACTCGGGCTGAATCGTTAACTGCAAATCCCTATCCCTAACGCACGGCAAGTTGCCCGTAAGACGCCACCGAGACCTGTCGGGTAAGGATTTCGGGGCACGCGATCCAGAAGGGTATCACATCTGCTATGGCAATCGGAAAGGCATCGGGCATACGACCCGCCAGGAGCATCCTCACACACTCTCTCGAATACACAACTCCGTTCGCAGATGACTCTGCATCCCAATCCTGGGTTGGTCGCGCCCCGGTTTGGGGGTTGGAATCCAGAAGGATCTATTCGGTTCACCGGATCACTCAACACATACTGGTACAAGTTCGGATCCCCGGCGGCGAACAGGATCGGATCCTTGATCGTCCACCTTCCCGTCTCGGCGTCATAATCTCTCACCCCGAAGCGCGTGAGTCTCGTCTGTGGGTCGTAAAGGCCGCCGGCAAACCCGAACGGCTGGAAGCCGGGGTTAGTGTCCAACAGGACGACGCCGAACTCATCGTAATCCATCCGCTGCGCCACCCCACCGGTCGCCACATCCACCACCAAGCGCGGGCTGCCCAACTGGTCCGAGATGATGCGGTAGCTGACTCCGCCACTGATCATATATTCAGGTATGTTGTCGCCGGTGCCATAGATGAAGCGGCTCACCACATTGTTATTGCCATCCAGTTCGGCAATCGGCTTGAGTTGGTCCTGGTAGAGAAACCCCTGCACCAAAGTGCCATTGACGCCCTTGCCGATGCGCCGGTTCTGCCCGTCAATCAGGTAATCAAGCTGCGAGTTGCCCGGCAGGTTGATCCGCAACAGGTTGCCCAGCGCGTCATAATCATACGTGGTGATCTGCCCGCCGGTGGTCTTGCTCTGTACCTCCCCATTGGCAGTGTAGGTGTAGGTGGCGACGCCATACTGCATCAGGCGATCCTGATTGTCGTAAGTGGCGTTGACAGTGCCACTGGATCCGGTAAAACTCGTCCGATTGCTGTTGCTGTCATAGGTATAGGTGGCGATGGTCGCGCCGTTCTTTTGCGCGGTGGTCAGGCGGCCCACTAAATCGTAGGTGTAAGTGTAGGTATCCGTCGCCCCTCCGATGGTCTCGATCTTCTGCGTGATATGTCCCAGTTTGTTGTTGCTGTACTGCGCTGCATACAAGCCGGTGCCGCTCGAAGCTGCGCTGTAGCTAGTCAACTCGCCGAAGCTGCTATAGGTCCACGTGTCGGTGACATTGCCGAGCGTGGTGCCCGTGATGAAGCCACTTTGTACGTTGCGGCTGATCGTGAGGCCTCCCGCCTGGGTCAACAGCCCGTCCTGATCATACTGCAGATTAATCACCTGCCCTCCATTGACGCTCTGCGAGGTGAGGCGAAAGTCGTTGTCGTAAGCGCGTCGAGTCGTTCCCGCAACGGTTCCCGACCAGGTGGTCTCGGTCAGCAGGTCGCCATCGTCGCTGTAGCTGAGCGTGCCGCCATCGGGAGTTGCAATCGTCGCCACATTCCCTGTCGTCGGGTGATAGCTGAAGCTGACCTGACCCGGCGGGATAACCAGGGCGCTGAGCCGTCCCGCCGCGTCATACCTTAAGTCAACGGTGGTCCCGTCGGGCCGGGTGACAAGGTTCAGCTTTCCATCAGCATCGTAGGTGAAGCGGGTCAGGTTCGTGCCTGCCCCAGCGTCGGGCGGAAGGTAGTCAGCCAGGAAGCCTAGTGGGGTGAAGCTAAAGGCGTGCTGTGGTCTCCCGGGTGGCATGATGGAGGTCAGGTTACCGTTAGCATCATAACTGAAGCGGACCTCCCGACCGTCTGGCAGCGTCTGTCTCGTAATTCGTCCTGCCAGGTCGTACTCAAGTCCCTCCGTACGGAGCAAGGGATCGGTGACACTGCTCAAAAATCCCTGCGCGTTGTAGTCGAAGGTGAAGGTGCGGGCATCAGCGCCGCTGCCCTCCGTGAATGTGGACAGGCGTCCCTGGTTGTCATAGGCGTACTGCCGCAGAGCGAAACCGGGAATCTGCTGAGACACCACTCGACCTTGATTATCGAGAAGCATCGAGCTTTGTCGCCCGGCTGCGCTGGTGTTAGTGAAGGTCTTAGTCGCCGGATTATAGGCATGAGTGACCGTGCGGCCGTTGGTCCTGAGTGTATCCGTCAGGGCCGTGAGGCTCAGGAGATTATTCGGATCGGCGAGCGTGACCGCGCGGCTCGTCGTGGTTGTCGCCGTCAGCCCGCCCGGCGTGGTGATCGTCTGACTGGCTGGCAGCGGCGCCTGCATGGAGAACCGGGGATCGGGGCCTTGGAGAAGATTGAGGACAGTCCCGTCCGCGAGTGTGGTCTTGCGGCTGCCGTCGGTGCCGATGAGGAGCTCTGTCTGGGTCCCATCGGGGAAGGTGTTCACTCTGTGCTCATTGCCTGTGGTTTGATTTTCGATTTGGTAAGTGGTCGTACGGTTCAGCGCAGTGCTGCGGCGCACGGTATACGATTGGGCAGCATCGGTGCGGGCCAGCGCCGTGGATCCGCCCGCGGCGTCAGTGTCACGAATCAGTCGGCCGAGGGTATCGTACGCCAGCGAGGAGCTATTCCTGTTGGGATCCGTGAACTGCGTGAGCAAGCCATCGGAAGTGTACGTCATCGTGAAGGCGTCCCCCGCCGGATCGGTGCTGCTCGCGAGGTAGCCGTTCGCATCCACGGCCAAGGTGGTGCGCTGACCGTAGGGGCCGACGATGGCGGTCGGATTGCCGCTGGCGTCGTGCTCGATGGTGGTCACATTGCCATCCCCGTCGGTTACGGCGGTGAGGTGTCCATTAGCATCATGGGCAAATGCGTAAAGTGCCGCACCGGTGAGTGTGTTAAGTGTTTGCTGGTGCAGGCCCGTTCCGGTAAAGACGTAGAGCTCACTACCGTCCTCGGACGCGATAAAGATCTCTGAGACCCGGAACCCCGGTAAGGAGGAAGCCACCTTGCGGATCCGGCGATTGTCGGAATCCGCGATGTACAGGCTGCCGTCCGGGCCGAGCGCGACGCCGGAGGGCATATTCAACACAGCCGCTGTGGCCGGACCGCCGTCGCCGCTAAACCCGCCAGTCCCACCAAAGCGGCCCGTACCCGCCACCGTGGTGATGATGCCGTCGGGCCCCACCCGCCGGATCCGGTTATTGCCCGTGTCCGCGATGTACAGGCTGCCGTCCAGGCCGAGTGCGAGGCCAAGGGGGAGGTACAGGGCCGCCGCCGTGGCGGGACCGCCGTCGCCGCTAAACCCAAAGAACCCCATGCCCGCCACCGTGGTGATGATCCCGTCGGGCCCCACCCGCCGGATCCGGTTATTGCCACCATCCGCGATGTACAGGCTGCCGTCCGGACCGAGTGCGACGCCGAAGGGAGAATTCAACGCAGCCGCTGTGGCCGGACCGCCGTCGCCGCTAATCCCAATGGCGCCCGTGCCCGCCACCGTGGTGATGATCCCGTCGGGCCCCACCCGCCGGATCCGGTGATGGAACTGGTCTGCGATGTAAAGGCTGCCGTCCAAGCTGAGTGCGAGGCCAAAGGGTCCAGACAAGCTCGCCGCCGTGGCCGGCCCGCCGTCACCGCTAAAGCCAGTGGCGCCCGTGCCCGCCACCGTGGTGATGATCCCATTGGGCCCTACCCGCCGGATCCGGTGATTGCCCGCATCCGCGATGTACAGGCTGCCGTCCGGGCCGAGCGCGAGGCCGGGGAGACCACCCAACGCAGCCGCTGTGGCCGGCCCGCCGTCACCGCTAAATCCCCCGAGGGCACTTCCCGCCACGGTGGTCATCGTTGCGCGCAGTCCAGTAGTGCTCCGGCGGGTTCCATCGCCCAGATACAACACCTTGCCGATGACGTCGTATACATGGTGCACATTGAGGCTCCATGCGCCCAATCCCACGGTACGCAAGTCAAAGGACCCGACGCTGAAGGGCTGTGTCTTCCACAAGGTGAGCTCCTGGCGGGCAACATTGCCGGTCAGGAGAATACCATTGCCGTAGTCCCCGAAACGTCCAGCCCGCTCATATAACCCGTCGTAGGTATAACCCACTCGGACCGTGGCAGGCTGCGACCCCTGCACCCTACGGCCATAGGCATCCTTGTGATCCCAGGTGAAGGTGGTGGTTTGATTGGTCGTGGGCGGAAAGGACTGTGTAAACATCTGGCCCGCCACCGTGATCTCCAGATCGATGCGCTTGAGGCTCGCCGGTACGCTGGCCCCGCTGAGCGGGAGGGTGAGCCTATCGGCGGCCTGGTGTCCCGGCACCCTGTCACTGCGATAGTTCAGGCTGAAAGGTGTTCCGGTCAGGCGCATCGTTTCGCCCAGCACCTGGCTCTGGCACTCGATGGTGGAGCCCCCGGTGTTACACGGATCATCGGGCTCGGGATCACCCGTGGGGGTCACGGGAGGAGGTCCGGCATCGGGTGGCGGCCCGAAGGGCCAGTTGTAATCCGCGTAGGCGGTCGAAACACCGAGGCCGAACGCTCCCACACAAACGATCCATTGAATCGTTTTACGAAATGATTGCATGACGTCTAAACGGATTTTCATTTTATAGCCAAAAAGTGGTCGATCGGCACGCGCCACAAGGTTTGTCCGGCCGTGTAAAGAGACGCCAGGTTTTGAAGCTCGTCGGCGCCGATCCCCAGGGCAGCGAGGGCGGTCGCATTGGCGGCCTGCCCGCTGCCTGTAAGGTCGAGCGTCGCGACGCCGTTGCTGACGCTCAGAATTTTGATCACCAAGCCGTTCGGCTCGGGGATCCAGACCCCCTTCTTCCGGTCGTATTCACCGTACGGGACGATCGTCCCCACCGGGAAGTTCAGGAAATTTTCCGTGTAACTGATGACCGGCTTGCTGAAGGAGACGCGCGTGGCCCCGGCAGCCTCCGCCTCATCCACACTGTATTCGACCTCGTAGGTATAGCCGCTCGTGGGGGGCAGCTCGGCGGGCATCGACTTCGGCCCGTTGGGGCCGACGGTGAACTCGGTGGCGCGCACGTGGAGCGTGGTGATCGGCTGCATGCTGCCATTCGGCATCACCATCTGTGCTTGGGTGCCCTGAGGGAAGAGCAGCGTGGCCTTACGCGACCCGTCGGCATCGGTCATCGTGCTGCCCTGCGCGACCTGAATAGGCGTCGCCGCCGTGAGGTCCACGGTGGAGACTTGCGGGTCCAACGGGATCAGGATGACATCGGATGCGATCGCGTAGTCCTGCCACGGCACGTTCACTTGCCGCTGGGCAGAGAGATGGCCGGCCTTCACATAGTTAACGGTCAGCGGTCCTCCGCCATTGACCGCCATGTCGAACATCCCGTCCGCCCGGCTCAAGGTCTGGCCGAGCTCGGGGTGATTGAGCACGGTGATGGTGACACCGGAGAGTGCGGCGTTGTTCTTGTCGAGCACTTTGCCGCGCACGACGGCGGCGCGCACGGCTTTGATCGTGCCGGGGGCGACACCGGTCTGGATGGGATTGGGGCCGGTGTAGAGGAAGGCCGTGGCATCGCTGAGGATGGTCGCGACTCCCGTTGCGACCGGCGGTGCGACGGTCGAGGGATCGGGTGGCAGCCCGCCACCGCCACCGGTCGGTCCGAGCGAGACCACGATATCCACTGCGGAGCCGGACGCGACTTGCGTGCCCGCCGCAGGGTTCTGGCTGATGACATTGCCGGCGGGCACGGTGGCGCTGTTGGCCTGGGTGAGGGTGCCGACGACCAAACCCGCGTTGGTGATGTTGGCGGTCGCTTGGGCCGCAGTAAGCCCCACCACATCGGGCACGGCCGCAGTGACGGTGATGGTGAAGGACTGCGTCGCGCTGCCGCCCTTGCCGTCGGAGACCGCCACCGTGACGTTAAAGTTGCCGGCGCTGGCGGGGGTCCAGTGGATCAGCCCGCCGGCGCCGATGGTCATCCCCGCGGGGAAGGTGGTGAGGAGGTAGCTCAGCGGATCGCCGTCCGGATCGGTGGCGATGACCTGGTAGGTATAGAGGCTCCCGCTTTGGCCGGTCGTGACCGGACTGGAAGTGATCTGCGGGTTTTGATTGGGCGGCGGCACGCTGACCGTCACGAGCGCCGTATCGGGCGGACTCGCAAGCTGGCCGTCGTCGACGATGAGCTGGGCGATGTAGTC
>JBOIDW010000477.1:0-1761 GCA_050740655.1 Gammaproteobacteria bacterium
GCCAAGGTGGTGGTGTTCGGTTCGAGCCAGCTGGGTGGCGACAAGGAACTGCTTCAAAAATTGAAGCTCGGCACTGTGGACATGGCGTTGCCTTCAACCGTGATGTCCTCGGAGGCGGACCTGTTCGGCGTCTTCGAAATGCCTTACCTGGTGAAGGACCGAGCCCATATGGCGCGTATCGAGAAAGCGCTGTTCTGGTCAAAGTTCGAGCCCGAAGTTGA
Organism: Gammaproteobacteria bacterium; assembly: GCA_050740655.1. Classification (GTDB taxonomy): domain Bacteria; phylum Pseudomonadota; class Gammaproteobacteria; order JACCXJ01; family JACCXJ01; genus JBOIDW01. The sequence goes on from JBOIDW010000477.1 coordinate 222, forward strand.
GAAAAAGGGCCTCAAAGTGCTGGCGGTTTGGGAAAACAGCTACCGGCACATCACTAACTCCAAGCGCCCGATCAACGTACCCGCAGACCTGCAGGGCATTAAACTGCGCGTTCCCGAAGGCAAGTGGCGCGTAAAAATGTTCCAGGCCTACGGGGCTAACCCGAGCCCGATGAAGCTCTCCGAAGTCTTCACCGCACTGCAGACCGGCGTGATGGATGGACAAGAAAATCCTTTAACCCAGATTTACAGCCAGAAGTTCCAGGAAGTACAGAAGTACCTGTCGCTCACCGGGCACGTCTACACGCCGGCCTACTTGACCGTCGGTGCCAAGAAATGGGAGACACTGCCGCCTGATGTGCGCAAGATCCTGGAAGACACTGCGCGCGGAACGCAGGCCTTCGTGTACGCCACCGCCGAGAAGGACGACAATGAATTGCTGGGCAAGCTGAAAGCAGCAGGCATGCAGGTGAATACTGCAGACAAGGATGCTTTCATCGCCGCCAGCAAGGGCATCTACGAGGAATTCGCCAAAGAAGTTCCGGGCTCGAAGGAGATAATCGACCACGCCATCGCGCTCGGGAAGTAGCCGCATGAGCCCGAGAGCAGGGGCCCCACTTGCGGGGATGCGACCCAAGCGAGTGCGGCAGGACGCCGACACGACGATTCTGAAATTCATCCTCTATCGCTCGGAGGCGGCGGCGTGAATCTTGATACGATTCGCGGGGGCTACGAGCGAGCTCTCGAATGGCTAACCGTGGCTCTCATGACCCTGCTCGCCGCGGAAGTCACATTGGGCGTAGTCTACCGGACCCTTGGATCCTCTCTCGTGTGGTACGACGAAGTGGCCTCGATCCTACTCGCCTGGCTCACTTTCTACGGTTCGGCTCTTGCTTCGGTGAAGCGCGCGCACATCGGCTGTCCGGAGGTAATGGCGTTTCTGCCCCGCAAATCCAAGTTCATTTTCCGGGTGATCGCTAATCTCCTCACTATCGGGTTTTTCCTCACGATGGGCTGGATGGGATACCAGGTGCTGGGCGTCCTCGACACCGACCATCTGGTGAGCCTGCCGTCGATTCCGGTCAGTTGGGTGCAGTCGGTGGTGCCTGTGAGCGCGGTGCTTATCGTCGCGGCCGAACTCATCACGCTGCCAAAAATACTGGCCCACGCGCTGACGGAACCGGCAATCATCGGGGGAGCTTCGCACTGATGCAAATACTCCTTTTATTCGCTTGCGTCTTGGCACTCGTGGCGATTGATGTCCCGATCGCTGTGTCGCTCGGAATCGTCGCGGTGGCCGCCATGTTGTACTCCCACGGAGCCGGATCGCTTCCCAACCTCCCAATCGTACTCTACAACGGCGCCACCAACTTTCCCCTCATCGCGATCCCCCTCTTCATCTTGGCCGGCGCGATCATGAACGCCTCCGGTATCTCGCGTCGGCTCATCGCCCTCGCCTCCGCGCTGCTGGGATTTATCCGTGGCGGACTGGCCATGGTATCCATCGGCGCGTCGATGTTCTTCGCCGAGATTTCCGGCTCCG
>JBOIDW010000478.1:0-1997 GCA_050740655.1 Gammaproteobacteria bacterium
CTGCCGGGCAGCAACGTGGACAACACCATCCTCGGCACCGCGCTGGCGCTGCAAAAGGAACGCGGGCAGACCGTCACGCTGGTATCCAAGGACATCAACCTGCGCATCAAGGCGCGCGTGCTCGGCATCCATGCCGAGGATTATTACAGTGATCGCGCCGTGGACGACGTCCACCTGCTTTATTCGGGCGTCCAGGAGTTGCCGGAGGCGTTTTGGGAACGGTACGCCGAGACCCTGGAGTGCCGGCAGGAGGACGGCAGGACGGTGTACACCGTGCGCAGCGACCTGGCACGCGGCTGGTATCCCAACCAGTTCGTCCATCTCCCTAACGAGAACGGGCTCGAGGCGAGGGTCAGCGAGCTGCGCGGCGACACGGCGCGGCTGGTGACCCTGGCCGATTTCCGTCTCCCGCGGCATGCGGTGTGGGGGATCACGGCGCGCAATCGCGAGCAGGCCTTCGCCATGAACCTGCTCATGGACCCGGCCGTCGATTTCGTGACGGTGCTGGGCACGGTGGGCACCGGCAAGACGCTGCTCGCACTGGCCGCGGGGCTCGCGCAGACCATGGAGATGCAGCGTTATCGCGAGGTCATCGTGACCCGCGTCACGGTTCCGGTGGGCGAGGACATCGGATTCCTGCCCGGTACCGAAGAAGAGAAGATGACGCCGTGGATGGGTGCGCTGATGGACAATCTGGAGGTCTTGAATCACTCCGAGCTGGGAGGGGAATGGGGCCGTGCGGCGACCGCCGAGCTGCTGCAAAAGCGCATCAAGATCCGTTCACTCAATTTCATGCGCGGGCGGACGTTTCTGCATCGATTCGTAATCCTGGACGAGGCGCAGAACCTGACCCCGAAACAGATGAAGACGCTCGTTACCCGGGCTGGTCCCGGCACCAAGGTCGTCTGTCTCGGCAATATCGGCCAGATCGATACGCCCTATCTCAGCGAGACGACCTCGGGCCTGACCTACGCCGTCGATCGGTTCAAGGCCTGGCAGCACAGCGCGCATGTGGTATTGCGACGCGGGGAGCGCTCGCGTCTCGCGGACTTCGCGGCCGAGGCCTTATAACCGAGCCGCAAGACGCCGTTCCTCGAACGGCGTCTTGCGGAGCTAGGTGCGTCTGCTCAGGCGCGAGCGTGCAAGCTATTCGGCGGGTGTGGGTGTATCGGCTGCCGGTGCAGCGGGTGCGGATTCTGCGGGTGCCGGCGCAGCCGTTGCAGGGGCCCCGACCGTCAGCGAAGGTCGCAGCGCCTCCAAGGTCTTCTCGCCAATGCCCCGCACCAAGATCAGGTCATCGACGGACTTGAAGAGGCCGTTCTTCTCGCGGTAGGCGATGATTGCAGCGGCTTTGGCCGGCCCAATACCGTCCAGGACTTCGAGGGCCGCGGCATCGGCGGTGTTGATGTCCACCGGATCAGCCGCAAGCAACAGGGACGAAAAACCTAAGAGTGCCGCGATAACAAGCTTCTTAAGCATGATAAGCTCTCCTTATTGAGGTCTTAATGAGGTGCCCGCCCGGAATAAGCCCGCGATACGGCCCGATTTGGGCGGGTGCTCGAATATACGCTCATTATCATCGGCATGTCGAGGGGCGGTGTTGGTCGGTAGTTGACTGGGATTCTACTCCGGTGGCAGCATGACCCGCGGGCTTAGAGAGCACACACTCGGAGAGTGAGCATTTCGACGCGCGAGCCGGAACTGCTGGCAATACTGCGGCAGCATTGGGGCTATGACGAGTTCCGTCCCTTGCAAAAGGCCGCGATGGAGTCGATCCTCGCCGGACGCGATTCGCTCACCGTGTTGCCGACCGGGGGCGGAAAGTCGCTCTGTTATCAGGCCCCCGCGGTCCTGTTGCCGGGTCTGGCGGTCGTGGTCTCGCCGCTCATCTCGCTGATGAAGGACCAGGTCGATAGTCTGATCGATTGCGGGGTCGCGGCGGCGGCGGTCAACAGCACGCTCCTCGACGACGAGCGCAGGCGGGTCGCCGCGGACAT
>JBOIDW010000479.1:0-1560 GCA_050740655.1 Gammaproteobacteria bacterium
ACCAGGCGTTCGAGCGCGGGGCGTTCGAGCTGGCGGCGGAGGGCTGGACCCAGGCCGCGGCCGGCTATGAGGGGATCGGGGACCGCAAGGCGCAGGGCGCGACCCTGGTCCGTCTTGCCGAGGCCTACCAGGCCCTGGGGCAACACCGGCTCGCCCTGCAAGCGCTTCAGGCGGCTGACGAACTGATCGGCGAGGATCCCAAGTCGTCTCAGCGCGCGCTGGTGCTCTGGAGTACCGGGCGGCTCTACCTCGCGCTTGGGCAACCTGCCGATGCGCAGCGCCATCTGCGTGAGGCGCTCCAGTTGGCGCGGACGCGTGAACAGCCCGGCCTTGCGGCGGGCATCCTGATCGACCTCGGCAACGCCTATGGGGCCGAATCCAAACACGCGGAGGCGCTCGCCGCGTACACGGAAAGCGCCCAATTGGCCGAACGCTCCGGACACACCGCCGTGCTAGCCCGTGCGATGATCAATCGGGCCGTCACCTCCTCGCGCATCGGCCAAGACCAGGCAGCCAAAGCCGACCTGGACCAGGCCATGACTTACCTCGAGCGCCTCCCAGCCTCCCATGACAAGTCCTACGACCTGACCACGGCGGGGCTGAGCTATCAGCAGCTTCGGGCCCATCTGCCGAACGCTCAAGCCGACCTCTCGCAGCGGGCGCTTGCCGCGCTGCGAGAGGCCGCCGACTCAGCCGAAGCGAACGGCGATCCGCGCGCAGCGTCCTATGCCTGGGGGCACCAGGGGGCTCTGCACGAAACAGACCGGCGGTATCAGGACGCCCTGGAGCTGACCCAGCGCGCCATCTTCAAAGCGCAGCAGGCTGCCGCCCCGGAAGCGTTGTACCGCTGGCATTCCCAAGCGGGACGTCTGCACCACGCGTCGGGTCGGATGGATGAGGCCATCGCCGCGCACCGGCGGGCCGTGTTCGCGTTGCAATCGATCCGCCCCGAGCTGGTGCTTGCGGCCGCTAGAGCCTCGGCTGGGTCCTTCCGCGAAACGTACGGCGCGGTTTACTTCGACCTTGTAGATCTGCTGCTCCAGCGCGCGAGCAGCCTCCCGAAGCGTCCGGATGCTGAGCCTTATCTGAAAGAGGCGCGCGACACCGTCGAGCTGTTCAAGATCGACGAAATGCGCGACTATTTCCGAGACGACTGCGTGGACGCCGCTCGGTCCCATATCACCGCGCTCGAGACGGTCTCCAAGACCGCGGCGGTGATCTATCCCATCCTTCTGCCGGATCGGACGGAACTGTTGGTGAGCTTGCCGGGCGGCATGCGTCGGGTGTCCGTGCCGGTGACCGCGGAGCCGCTCACCCGGGAAATTCGGGTCCTTCGTAAATACCTGGAAAAACGCACCACTCAGGAATACCTCCCGCACGCGCAACGGTTGTATGACTGGTTGATTCGCCCGCTCGAGCCCGAGTTGGCCGGCACCTCGATCGACACCCTGGTCTTTGTGCCGGACGGGCCCCTTCGGACGATTCCCATGGCGGCCCTCCATGACGGCAAGCAGTTTCTGATCAGCAAATACGCGGTCGCGACCACGCCGGGACTCACGC
>JBOIDW010000480.1:0-40088 GCA_050740655.1 Gammaproteobacteria bacterium
GAGAACGCCATCAGCGCAGTGGCCCGCGCCATCCGCCGCACGCGCGCGGGGCTCAAGAACCCCAACCGCCCGGTGGGCTCGTTCCTGTTCCTGGGCCCCACCGGCGTGGGAAAGACCGAGCTGGCGCGGGCGCTGGCCGAGTTCATGTTCGACGACGAGCGGGCCATGATTCGCATCGACATGTCCGAGTACCTGGAGAAGCACACGGTGGCGCGGCTCATCGGCGCCCCGCCCGGCTACGTCGGCTACGAGGAGGGCGGGTTTCTCACCGAGGCGGTGCGCCGCAAGCCCTACGCGGTGGTCTTGCTGGACGAGGTCGAGAAGGCCCATCCGGAGGTCTTCAACGTCCTGTTGCAGATGCTGGATGACGGGCGTTTGACCGACGGCCACGGCCGCACCGTAGACTTCCGCAACACCGTCGTGGTGATGACCTCGAACCTCGGCTCCCAACATATCCAGGACCTGGCCGGCGCCGAGCATTATGAGGCGATGCGCCGCTCGGTCATGGAGAGTGTCGCCGAGTTCTTCCGTCCCGAGTTCATCAACCGCATCGACGAGGTGGTGGTGTTCCACTCGCTGCTACCGGCGCATATCCAAGCGATTGCCGGGATCCAGGTCAAGCGCCTGCGCGCGCGTTTGCGCGAGCAGCATTTGAACCTGGTCCTAACGCCGGAGGCGCTCCACCGGCTGGGGGCCTCGGGTTACGATCCGGTGTACGGTGCACGGCCGCTCAAGCGCGCCATCCAGACGCAGTTGGAGACCCCGCTCGCCCGCTCGATACTGGCCGGACGGTTTCACCCGGGGGACACGATCAGCGTGGCACTGAGAGACGGTCAATTGGAATTCGAGACCCAGACCGCAACGTCCCTCAATAAATAACTACGCGCCTAGTGGACCTGCCGCGAGGCGGCGACAATCGGCACTCTGCCCACCGCCTCTTGCACGATCCGTCGCGCGTGGCGGCTTCCGGTATGTGCCCACAGCTCATGCGCCTGTAGCGGCTGAAGGGCGCGGCCTCCGCGATCGATCTCGCGGACATTGAGCAGCACGTCCATCATCTCGACGAAGGCCAGGCTCAATCGATAAAACAGATCGTTGCTGCGCTCCGACCATAGCAGCAGATAGGCGGAGCGGCCCACATCGACGTAATAGCTGACCGGCACGCAGCGCCGTTGTGCCTGCTCCGGGAACAGTCCCGCATACAGCAGGCATTGGTCGCCCACCTCGCGGAGCGCCTGCTCGCGCAGCGCGCCGCGTTTTTGCAGGGCCTGCAAATACACCAGGGCCAGCGAGTCCTTCGCAAGCCGCGCCTTGCGTATGAAACGCATGAGCATGAACACCAGATAGCTCTCGGTGTCCTCTTTGAGCGCACAGCCGGCTGCGGCCTCCGCCTCGCTCACCAAGGCGTGCCACTGTGCGGTCTCGGTCGTGTGTAGACTTAAGTGGTCCAGTTTCATAAGTATTTACCGTGCGCCGCCCTGCCCGCCGGATCGTATCGGCCCTCGGCATTTGAACCTTGAGCAGCCTTTACCGGCCAGCTTAGACCAAACACAATACGGATTCGACCGCAGGGTGATGAGGCATGACACTATTTGAATCGGCCGAGGTCGGTTCTTGCATCGATGACGGCACCTATGCGCGCGAGGTACCCGCGCTACGCGAGGCCTTGATCGAGCTGCAATTCGATCTCGCCGAGCGCCACAGCTGTCCGGTGCTCATCGTGATCGCGGGGATGGACGGCGCGGGCAAGGGCGAGACCGTGAACCTGCTCCACGAATGGCTGGAGCCGCGTTACCTGGAGACCCATGCCTTCCCCGACCCCAGCGTTGAGGAGCGCGAGAGGCCGCCCCTGTGGCGTTTCTGGCGCGTCTTGCCCCCCAAGGGCCGCAGCGCCATCCTGTTCGACGCCTGGTACGGCGATGCACTCATGCAACGCGTCTCGGGAACCACCACGAACGCGGCCTTCGACCGGTGCATTACCGAGGTCCAGCGCTTCGAGCGTATGCTGAGCGACGAAGGCGGTCTTCTGCTCAAGTTCTGGTTTCATCTCTCCAAGTCCGCGCAGAAGCAGCGCCTCAAGGCCTTGGAGGCCGATCCCAGGACCCGCTGGCGGGTGAACAAGACCGACTGGAGGCATTACCGCCTCTACGAGCGCTTGCACCGCTATGCGGGCCGACTGTTACGCCTTACGCATAGCGCTGCGGCCCCGTGGCGAGTGGTCGAAAGCAGCGATGCCAATTACCGCAACCTCACGGTCGGCCGGGCGCTGTGCGAGGCCCTGCGCGAGCGTCTCGCCGCCAATGGCACGCCGCCGCGCGCCGGGGCGGCACCGGTCACGCTGTTGGCCCCGGCTCAAGGCAAGCGGCTGTCCAGCCTCAAGCTCGAACGGCGACTCGGCAAGAAGAGCTACGAGCGGCAACTGGCCCGCTGGCAGGCCGAGTTGAATGGCCTGGCGCGCCACAAGGGCCTGCGCCGGCGCTCCGTGGTCATGGTCTTCGAGGGACCGGTATGGCCGGGTGCTGGTCGAGCGGGTCGAGGCGCTGTGCGCCGAGTCCGACTGGATGCGCGCCTACGCCGAGATCAATGACTTCGAAGAGGCCTTGGTCCTCCACGGCACCATCGTGGTGAAATGCTGGCTGGCGCTTGGTAAGGACGAGCAGTTGCGACGCTTCGAGGAGCGCGACCGCATCGGATTCAAACGCTACAAGCTTACCGAGGCCGACTGGCGTAACCGCGCGAAATGGGAGGACTATGCGGCGGCGGCCGGCGACCTGATCGATCGCACCAGTACCTCACTCGCACCCTGGACGCTGGTCGAGGCCAACGACAAGCGCTACGCGCGCATCAAGGTGCTGGAGACCTTGTGCAAGCGACTGGAAACCGCTCGCAACCCGCATTGACGGGCCACGGCGCACGCTACGGTGATGACCGCAGGGCGCGTATCGCCTCGATGATCGGGCCGTGGAAGCGCGGCGTGGCACAGACGATGCCGCGGTTCTCGCATAGCCCCTGGCCGCGCGAAAAATCCAGGGGCTTGCCGTCCACGTCGGTCACCGTGGCACCGGCCTCTTGGGCGATCAGACTGCCGGCCGCGTGGTCCCAGATCCGCTCGATATAGCCGGCGCGGGCCGGGAGCCGTAGATAGGCATCCGCCTGGCCGCGGGCGACCACGGCGTATTTGCATTGACTGTCGAGGCGTGCCGGGCTGGCGGCGCCGCCCAGACGGGCGACGACGCGGGCCGTGTCGCCTGGTCTGGAATGGCTGGATTCGACCGACTCGCAGACGCGGACGGTGCTGTTCGGGGTTGAGCTGGCGGCGACGACGCGCTCGGCCCGGAGCTTCACATCGTCGGCCGGTACGACCCAGCAACCTTGGCCCGCGACGGCGTAGTAGATGAGCCCGACGGGATCGGGATCGCTAAAAGGCCTGGCGAAATCCGCGGAGAGATTCGGGCAGCCGAGGATGCCGAGTTGCACGCCCCCGGCCGCAATAAAGGCCAGAGAAACTGCGTATTGTCCGCCGCGCAAGAAGCCTTTGGTACCATCGACGGGGTCCAAGGTCCAATAGGCCGCGGCGCCGGCGTCATGGCTACCGAGATCGATCGCGTCCAGCACCTCGGGCTCCGTGGCCGGCGGCCAGACCTGGCGTACTGCCTGGACTACGGCCTCCCGCATGGGGCCGTGTTCGGCGCCGCGCAGATCGGCACTGCTCTCTTCGCCGGCCAGCAGCAGTTCGCCCAGGGCCGACTGCAAGCGCCGGCAGACCACGGCCTGGGCGGCAAAATCCGCCACCGTGACCGGGCTCTGGTCGCCCTTCAGGAACCGGCGGGTGGGCCCGCTGCCGTGCTGTACGGTGCGCGCGACGCGGCAGGCATCGGCGACGGCGCTCAAACCCGCGTAGAGGCATTGATCGATCGAGGCCACAGGCCCGGGTGTAAACCCTACGCTGATTTCAAAGTCGCCGTTAGCGATGACCCCAGCCCGGCGAGCCCTCTATCCGCCGCTGTGCCAGCCACCAGGACTCGAGGCGTGGCCAGACGAGCAGGCCCAGGATCAACAGCAGCGCGAGCAGGTGCACCCACCATAGTCCCAGGTATCCAGGCAGCGTCTCGTGCTTGATGAGGGTACGGCCGATCCCCAGCAGGTTGCTGTAGCTGAAATAGAGCAGGATCGCGATCAACAGCCCGACATATCGGTGGCTTCTGGAGGTGAGACGCAGCAATGCGAGCGCCAGTACGGCCAGCAGCAGCGCGCTGATGGGCATGGCGATGCGCCAATGGAGCTCCGCGAGATGGCGGCTGTCTTGAGAGGACCACAGGACCGACATCGTTGCGGCCGCGGCGGGGCCGGCGGAGGGTCCCATGCCGCCCTGATCCATCCGGATCGCATAGCGCCGGTACTCCGTGACCGAATAATCCTTGCCGTTCGCGCGTCCCTCGTAGCGCTGCCCGTCCTGGAAGATGACATAGCGTGAGCCGCTGCGCGGGTCGACCTCCAGCGTGGCACTGCCCGCCGTGAGCACGTCCTGCCGGTTCGGCTCCAGGGTCTGTAGAAATACATTGCGCATGCTGCGCCGGTCCTCGGCCAATTCCTCGGCGTAGAACACCCGGTTGCCTTCGCTGAATTCCTTGAAGCGGCCCGGGGTGATGCCGGTGATGTCGGCCTGGGTGCGGGCCCGCACCTGCAGCTCGTACAGGCGGCCCTCCGCCCAGGGCGCAATCACCATCGCCAGCAGCGCTGTGCCGGCGGCAATACCCAGTGCCAGCTTCAAGGCACAGCCGAGCAGGAAATCGCCGCCCAATCCGACCCCGGCCATCGCAACCAGCTCGCGGTCTCGGTCCAGCCGTTCCAGCGCCACAAACAGGCCGAGGTATAGACACAAGGGCAGCATGATGACCAGCGAACACACGATCTTGAGCGCGACCAGTTCCGCGATGAGATCACTGGCGAGTTTGCCCGCTGCCGCCTCGGCCAGGAATTGCACGAAGCGGCTGCCGGTATAGGCCAGGGTCAACAGCACGAGGATGGCGGCGACAGTGCGTATCGCCTCGCCATAGATATAGCGGCTGAGGATACGCGGACGCGCGCCGGGTTTGCGAGTGGCCTTTGCGCGACCCGGCGCAAACGAATACACTTTTTTTGCCGGCTGCACCCGCAAACCGCCCTTGCCGAGCGCGAGCGAGGGACGCTTGGCGTAAGGGCCTAGCGTTTTCTTGGCCACCGAGCGTGACGGGTGCGTAACAAGCGGTACGCGCCTTTAATCGCGCGCCCGCGCCGTTACGGGGTAATAACGGATGTGCATTTCGATAATCATACAGTAACGGTTTCCGGTCATGGAATTTCACCTCTTAAGCGGTGCGCCCGAACGCCAGCGCAGCGATTGTCTGGTCCTGGGCGTCTACGCAAAGCGCGAACTAGGCGCTACGGGCAAACGGGTCGACTCGCTCTGTGACGGGTATCTCGAGCGGCTCTTGAAGCGCGGCGAGATCGAGGGACGCATCGGCCAGACGCTGCTGCTGCATGACGTCGCCGGGCTGGCCGCCGAACGGCTGTTATTGGTAGGTTGTGGGGCCGCGGACGAGCTGAACGACAATAAATTCCGCGAGATCAGCGCCAAGGCTATCGGCGTGGCCGGCGACACCGGGGCGAGCGAGTCCCTGACCACGCTGACCGAGCTCCCGGTCGGAGACCGCGACAGCTATTGGAAGGTGCGGCAGACGGTCGAGACCGCCGCTCACGTCACCTATCGTTTCGAGCGCTTGAAGACCAAGACGGAACCTCACAAGCCGGGGCTCAAGTCCTTGCGCTTCAGCCTGAGCGCCAGCGAGCATGGGCCGGGCGAGCGCGCGATCCGTGACGGCCGAGCCATCGCCGGGGCGGTGCGCCTTGCCAAGGACCTGGCCAATCTACCGGGCAATCATTGCACACCGTCTTACCTGGCCGACCAAGCGCGCGCGTTGCGCAAGGCCCACCCCGCGATCAAGGTGCGGGTATTGGACGAGGCGCAGATGAAACGCCTCGGCATGGGGGCCCTGCTGGCCGTAGCGCGCGGCAGCCGCGAGCCGCCGCGGCTCATCGTGCTCGAGTACCGCGGCGCCCGCAAGACGGCCGCGCCCATCTGTCTGGTCGGCAAGGGCGTGACCTTCGACTCGGGCGGGATCTCGATCAAGCCCGCCGCGGCCATGGACGAGATGAAGTACGACATGTCCGGCGCGGCCAGCGTGCTGGGGGCCATACAGGCGGCGGCCGAGCTGAAGCTGCCCTTGCATCTCGTCGGCCTCATCCCCGCCACCGAGAATATGCCGGGCGGTAACGCAGTGAAGCCGGGGGACGTGGTGACAAGCCTGTCCGGACAGACCATCGAGGTCCTCAACACCGATGCCGAAGGGCGTTTGATCCTGTGCGACGCCCTCAGCTATGCGGCGCGTTACAAACCGGGGACCGTGATCGACGTCGCCACCCTCACCGGGGCCTGCGTGATCGCCCTCGGCCAGCATGCCTCGGGCCTCATGAGCAATGACGAAGCGCTGGCCGCCGGCCTGTTGCAGGCCGGGCAGACCAGCGGCGATCGCGCCTGGCGGCTACCGCTCTGGGAGGAGTATCAGAAACAACTGGACAGCCCCTTCGCCGATATGGCCAACGTCGGCGGGCGCGAGGCCGGTAGCGTCACCGCGGCGTGCTTCCTGTCGCGCTTTACCAAGGGCTACCAGTGGGCGCATCTCGATATCGCCGGTACCGCCTGGCGCGGCACCAACAAGAAGGGGGCGACCGGCCGGCCCGTCCCGCTGCTGGTGCAATACCTGCTGGACCGCGCGGCACATGATGCAGGTTGATTTTTACCTGCTCGGGCCGGCCAGCCGCGAGCGCGTGATGTGCGTGCTGGCGGGGAAGGCATTCCGGCAGGGTCAGGCGCTGTATATCCATGCCGGGACGCAGGACCTGGCGCTGCGCTATGACGACCTGCTGTGGACGTTTCGCGACGTGAGCTTTGTCCCGCACCGGCGCGTCGATGACCCCGGTGCCGTCGAGGCACCCATCCTCATCGGCTACGGCGCCGAGCCGCCTGCCGGTCCCCGATTGCTCCTCAACATGGACGACGAGATACCGGCCTTCGCCGATCGGTACCCGCGCGTGCTCGAGCTGGTGGATGCCGATGCGGCGGGCCGGAGGCGCGGGCGCGAGCACTATCGCCTCTATCAAGAGCGCGGCTGCGAGCTCTGCACCCACGACCTGGCAGGCACCCATGAACCCGGCTAGTGACGACATCCCGCTCCTGACGGAGGTGGTCTCCGTGGGGCGTGTCGCGGCGCAGCGCCCCGCCGAGACGGACGACGAGGCCGGCGCAAGTCTGGCGTGCTTGGGCGAGCAGATTGAGGCCTTGATCGACTCCACCTTGTCCGCCGCCGCCGCGACCTTGCGTAACGAGCTTGCCGCGCGCATCGCCGCGTTTCAACGCACGCTGCCCGCCATACCCGGACCTTCAGCCGGACCGGCCGTACCCATAGACGAGGCCAGGGCCAGACTGCGTGCGGAGATCGCGGGCCGCCTAGCCGAGCTCACGGGGGCGGCACCGGTCGCAGGGTCTATGGAGCCGCCTGCCCCGGGTGACGGCGCGGCCAAGCCGGCGCCCGAGGGCATGGAAAAGACCTACTCGCCCGCGAGCATCGAGCAGCGCTGGTACCAGCGCTGGGAGGAGGGCGGCTATTTCGCGCCGCAAGCGAGCGGACCGCGCTATTGCATCCTGCTGCCGCCGCCGAATGTGACGGGCAGCCTGCATATGGGCCATGCCTTCCAGGACACCCTGATGGATTGCTTGATCCGCTATCGTCGGATGCGCGGCGACAGCACCCTGTGGCAATGCGGCACCGACCATGCCGGGATCGCCACCCAGATGGTGGTAGAGCGCCAGCTCGCCGAGCGTGGAGAGCGCCGCGAGCAGCTCGGCCGCGAGGCCTTTGTGGCGGCGGTCTGGCAATGGAAGGCGCAGTCCGGCGGGACCATCTCGCGGCAGTTGCGCCGCATAGGCAGTGCCATGGACTGGTCGCGGGAGTGCTTTACCCTGGACCCCGGGCCGTCGCGGGCGGTCACCGAGGTCTTCGTGCGCCTCTATCACGAGGGGCTCATCTATCGCGGCCAACGCCTGGTCAACTGGGACCCGGTGCTGCGCACGGCGATCTCGGACCTGGAGGTGGTCGCCGGCGAGGAGCGCGGGCAGCTCTGGGAGATCCGCTATCCCTTGGACGACGGTGAGGGTCACGTAGCGGTGGCGACCACGCGGCCGGAGACGATGCTGGGGGACAGCGCGGTTGCGGTGCATCCGGAAGACGAGCGCTATCGGCATCTCATCGGTCGGCGGGTGCAACTGCCCTTGACGGGGCGCAGCATCCCCATCATCGCCGACGACTACGTCGATCGGGAGTTCGGCACCGGTTGCCTCAAGATCACGCCGGCGCATGACTTCGATGACTATGAGGTCGGGGCCCGCCATGGGTTGCCAACCATCAATATCTTCACGCCCGAGGCCCGCATCAATGACCAAGCGCCTGCGGCCTATCGGGGGATGGACCGATTCGAGGCGCGCCAGCAGGTGGTGCGCGATCTGGAGGGTCTCGGGCTGCTCGCCTCGGTGCGCGAGCACACGCTGACGGTGCCGCGCGGGGATCGCTCGAATGCCATTCTCGAGCCGTATCTCACCGACCAATGGTACGTGCGCATCGCGCCGCTCGCGGCCCCGGCCATCCGCGCCGTGGCGGAGGGGCGCATCCGCTTCGTGCCCGAGGGCTGGAGCAAGACCTATTTCGAGTGGATGCGTAACATCAAGGACTGGTGCATCTCGCGGCAACTCTGGTGGGGGCACCGCATCCCGGCCTGGTATGACGCCGAGGGCAATACGTACGTCGGCCGCGACGAACAGGAGGCGCGCAAGCTGTACCGCCTAGACCCCGGCCTCGCCCTGACCCAGGACGCGGACGTCCTGGATACCTGGTTCTCTTCGGCCCTGTGGCCGCTCTCGACGCTGGGCTGGCCGCAGGAGACGCCGGCCCTGAAGACCTTTTATCCGACCAGCGTGTTGGTGACCGGCTTCGATATCATCTCCTTCTGGGTGGCCCGCATGATCATGATGGGCTTGAAGTTCACCGGCGAGGTGCCGTTCCGCGAGGTCTATATCCACGGCTTGGTGCGCGACGCCGATGGCCAGAAGATGTCGAAATCCAAGGGCAACATCCTGGACCCCTTGGATTTGATCGACGGTATCGACCTGGAAGCACTGGTGGCCAAGCGCACGGCCGGCCTCATGCAGCCGGATCTCGCGCCGCGCGTCGAGAAGGCGACCCGGCGGCAATTCCCGCTAGGCATCCAGGGCTATGGTGCCGATGCACTGCGCTACACCTTTGCCGCGCTCGCCACCCAGGGACGCGACATCCGCTTCGATCTGGGACGCATCGAGGGCTATCGCAACTTCTGTAACAAGTTGTGGAACGCCACCCGTTACGTGCTGATGGCGAGCGCGGAGCGGCCGGTGGACACCGAGCCGGAGTACGGCCTCGGCGAACGCTGGATCCGCGCCCGCTTACAGCAGGCCATACGGGACGTTGCGCAGGCCCTGGCCGAGTACCGATTCGATCTCGCCGCCCAGGCGCTCTACGAAATGATCCGGGATGAGTATTGCGACTGGTATATCGAGTGGTCCAAAGTGGTCCTGACCAAGACCGGGCATCCGGGTCTGAAGGCCGGCGCTCAAAAGACCTTGCTGGAGGTATTGGAACAGCTCTTACGCCTGGCACACCCGTTCATTCCGTTTATCACTGAAGATCTGTGGCAGGGTGTCGCGCCGCGCCTGGGCCTGCAAACCGAGTCCATCATGCTGGCCGCCTACCCGGAGGTGGAGGAGACCGCGCTCGATGCGCAGTCGGAGGAGACCTTCGCCTGGGTCAAGGGTTTTGCACTGGCGGTGCGGCGTATCCGCGCCGAATGGGACATCGCCCCGAGCGTGCGGCTCAAGGTGTTCTATACCCATGGCCTGGACCACGAGCAACGCTGGCTCGATCGACATACCGAGACCTTGTGTGGTTTGTTGCGAATAGACACCATCGAGCGATTGGAGGGGGAGCCCGCGCCGGACATGAGCACGGCCCTGGCCGGCCACATGACGGTCTTGGTGCCGCTCGCCGGGCTTATCGACCGTGAGGCCGAGATCAAGCGCCTGGAGGCCGAGTTGGATAAGCTGGCGGCGGAGCGGCGGCGCTGCGAGGGCAAGCTCGCCAACGGCGGCTTCATGGCCCGGGCTCCGGCCGAGGTCGTAGCCAAGGAACAAGGGCATTGCGAGGATATTAGCCATGCCATCGCACGGCTAGGCGAACAGCGGGCGCGGCTCGAGGCGATGGCCGGCGGGGTCCCGTCCGGCGCCGCGCCGGGGCCGGCGGAGTTCACCGGCGAGCGCTGAGCATGTTATTCTGCACGACTCGCTGACTCCGGTTGCAAACGTTGAAACTTTAATGTCTTAGCAGCGCTGGCTATAGCAGTTCCGAGTGTGCTGACTCGGCTCGCGAAAGTGGCGGAATTGGTAGACGCGCTGGATTTAGGTTCCAGTGGGGCAACCCGTGAGAGTTCGAGTCTCTCCTTTCGCACCAAATACACGGGCAGCGTCTTCCGGATCCTTGGAGCGTAACTTGCTGGCGATTACTTGACCCGACACGTGACACCATGCAGATTTCCACGGAACGCACCGGTCCGCTAGAGCGCCGCATCATCGTACGGATCCCCGAGGAGCGCATCGCCGGCGCGGTCGAGAAGCGCCTTGGGTCCATGACCCGCACGGCGAAGGTCAAGGGGTTTCGCGTCGGTAAGGTCCCGCTGGGCGTACTGCGGCAACGCTACGGCGGCGGCGTGCGGCAGGAGGTGATCGATACGCTTATTCGATCCAGCTATCAAGAGGCGTTAAAGAAAGAACATCTGCATCCCGCGAGCGATCCCGAGATTCAATTGTTGTCGGGGGCGGCGGGCGATGGATGCAGCTATCAAGCGGTCATCGAGGTCTTTCCCGAGGTTCAAGTGCGACCTTTGGAAACGCTAGTGATCGAGGCGCCACGCTGCCGGGTGAGCGATGAGGACGTGGACCGCGCGATCGACGACCTGCGTCGCCGGAAACGCCGCTGGGAGGTGGTAGACCGTCCTTCCCAAAGCGGCGATCGGGTCGAGATCGACTTCCGTGGCATACTGGATGGTGAGACATTCGAGGGCGGTGTCGGGAGCAAGGTCCAGCTGGAGCTGGGCGCCGGTGCCATGCTACCGGACTTCGAGAGCGGGATTACCGGTGTCGCTAGCGGCGGACCCTATCGCATGGAGGTCGGCTTTCCGCGCGACTATCACGATCCGAAATTGGCCGGCAGGACGGTACCATTCGAGATTACCGTGCATGAGGTTGCGAGGGCCGTGTGGCCGGCCGTGGACGAGGCATTCTGCCGGGACGTGGGCGTCGCGGAGGGCGGCGTCGAGGGGCTGCGCGCCAGCGTCCGGCACAGCCTCGAGCAGGAAGGCGCGCGGCAGGCGCGGGAGGTCTTGAAGCGGACGGTGATGCAGACCTTGATAGACGTGCACCCCATCGACCTACCTAAATTTTTAGTGGAGCGCGAGGCACAGCGGTTATTGCAGGATCGAGCCGCCAAGCTCCAGGTCCGCCTGTCGCCGGCGCAGCAGGCGCAAGATGCGAAGCACCATGAGCCGCAGGCGCGCTGGCGCGTGGCGGTGGGACTGATCATGGGCGAGGTCGTGCGTCAGGCCGGTCTGCGGGCGCCGCCGGCCGAGGTGCGAGCCCTCGTCGATCAGATCGCCGCTACTTACGAGGAACCCGGCGCGGTAGTACGCTGGTATTATGAGGATGCGCGGCGCCTACAGGGTGTGGAGGCCTTGGTGCTGGAACAACGGGCCCTAGACTGGGTGTTGTCCAAGGCCCAGGTGCGGGAGGTAGACGTGGGGTTTGACGACCTCATGAAACCGCGGCAGACTGAGGGTGGAACGGCCTCTTAGCCTAGCGAGCATCACGGAACCACCCATGCCAGCACCCAGGGGATTGAACTTGGTACCCATCGTCGTCGAGCAATCGGCGCGCGGTGAGCGCGCCTACGACATCTATTCACGGCTGCTAAAAGAGCGGGTCGTGTTCCTGGTCGGGCCGGTCGTCGATGAGGTGGCCAACGTCATCGTCGCCCAATTCCTATTCCTTGAATCGGAGAACCCGGACAAGGACATCAGCTTGTATATCAATTCCCCCGGCGGCTCGGTCAGTGCCGGGCTGGCCATTTACGACACCATGCAGTTCATCAAACCGGCCGTCAGCACCATGTGCGTGGGCCAGGCGGCGAGCATGGGGGCCTTGCTGCTGGCGGGCGGGGCCAAGGGCAAACGCTATTGCCTGCCGCACTCGCGGATCATGATTCACCAGCCGCTGGGCGGATTTCAAGGCCAAGCGACCGACATCGACATCCATGCGCGAGAGATCCTGAAGGTGCGCGAGAAGCTCAATCAGGTCTTGTCGCGGCATACCGGTCAGGTGCTCAATAAGATCGAGACCGACACCGAGCGCGATAACTTCATGGGGGCCGAAGAGGCCAAGGAATACGGCATCATCGATGCCGTGCTGAACCATCGCGAGCCGCGCCCGTAAGCGGCGTACGCAGTCATTCAGGCGAGTGAACAGGAGGTTGGGTATGGCCGGAGGTGATGAATGAACGAAGGAAAACAGTCCCGGGGCGGTGACGGCGAGCGCTTGCTGTATTGCTCATTCTGCGGCAAGAGCCAGCATGAGGTGCGTAAGCTCATCGCCGGCCCATCGGTATTCATCTGCGACGAATGCGTGGAGCTCTGCAATGACATCATCCGCGAGGAGATGCACGGCAAGTCCGCGAGCGCCGGCGCCAAGAAGCTGCCCACGCCACAGCAGATCCGCCACATCCTCGATGAGTACGTGATCGGCCAGGAGCGCGCCAAGAAGATCCTCTCGGTCGCGGTCTACAACCACTACAAGCGCCTGACCACCCGAATCAAGCAGGGCGACATCGAGATCGCCAAGAGCAACGTGCTGCTGGTGGGACCGACCGGCAGCGGTAAGACGCTGCTCGCCGAGACGCTCGCGCGGCTCTTGAACGTCCCCTTCACGATCGCCGATGCCACGACCCTGACCGAGGCCGGCTACGTCGGCGAGGACGTCGAGAACATCATCCAGAAACTCCTGCAAAAATGCGATTACGACGTCGAAAAGGCCCAGACGGGCATCGTGTACATCGACGAGATCGACAAGATCTCGCGCAAGTCGGACAACCCCTCGATCACCCGTGACGTTTCCGGAGAGGGCGTCCAACAGGCCTTGCTGAAGCTCATCGAGGGGACCATCGCCTCGGTCCCGCCCCAGGGCGGCCGCAAGCACCCGCAGCAGGAGTTTCTGCAGGTCAACACCGCCAATATCCTGTTTATCTGCGGCGGGGCCTTTGGCGGCCTGGAAAAGATCATCCGTGCCCGTTCCGAGCGCGGTGGCATCGGCTTCGCGGCGGAGGTCAAGAGCAAGGCCGACAAGAAGAGCATGAGCGAGTTGTTCCATCAGGTCGAGCCCGAAGACCTCATGAAATACGGCCTGATCCCCGAATTTGTCGGGCGCCTGCCGGTCATCGCCGTGCTGGACGAGCTCGACGAGGGACAGCTCATTCAGATCCTGGTGGAACCGAAGAATGCGATTACCAAGCAGTATTCCAAGCTCTTCGAGATGGAGGGCTGCAATCTGGAGTTTCGCGACGAGGCGCTGCGGGCGGTCGCGCGCAAGGCGGTGGAGCGCAAGACCGGCGCGCGCGGCCTGCGCTCGATCATCGAGCATCACCTGCTGGATACCATGTACGAGTTGCCTTCCATCGAGAACGTGGTCAAGGTGGTGGTCGACGATACGGTGGTGAACGGCGAATCCAAGCCCTTGTATATCTATGAGGGCACGGACCTGTCCAAGGTCGCGTCGGACTGATGGTCTTTCACCCATGGCCGTCCTCCTGCCGGGCCGCCAGGGACTTACACGCGCCACGCCGTCCCCGCGCGGGTCTTGCGGGCGGCAAGATCGGATTGATTGGGGGCTATCGACATGATTGAACGCAGCGTATTCCCGGTGTTACCGCTCCGCGACGTGGTGGTCTATCCGCACATGGTGATCCCGCTCTTCGTCGGACGGCAGAAGTCCGTGCGCGCCCTGGAACAGGCCATGGATCGGGACAAGCAGATCTTGCTGGTTGCGCAAAAGGCCGCCGCCGACGACAACCCCGGGCCTCAGGACATCTACCCCTTCGGCACCATTTCGAGCATCCTGCAGATGCTCAAGCTGCCGGACGGCACCATCAAGGTCCTGGTCGAGGGCGGGCGGCGGGCGGCGATACGCGGCTTTGTCGAGACCGGTGAGGTGTTTACCGCCCAGGTCGAGTTGCCGCATGCCGAGCCGATCGATGCGCGCGAGGCCGAGGTCCTATGCCGTTCGGTACTGGACCGCTTCGAGCAATACCTCAAGCTCAACCGCAAGATACCCCCGGAGGTCCTAGCCTCGCTGGGCGGCATCGACGATCCGGAACGCTTGGCCGACACCATCGCCGCGCACCTTGCCGTCAAGCTCGACCAGAAGCAGAAGCTGCTGGAGCTGGCCGGCGTGCGCGAGCGCCTGGAGCAGTTGCTCGTGATGCTCGAATCGGAGCTCGATCTGCTCCAGGTGGAGAAACGCCTGCGCGGCCGGGTCAAGCGCCAGATGGAGAAGAGCCAGCGCGAGTACTATCTCAACGAACAGATGAAGGCCATCCAAAAGGAATTGGGCGATCTGGAGGAAGGCGGGGGGGAGCTCGATGAGATAGCCCGATCGATTGAGCGCGCCGGTATGCCTAAGGAGGCCCGCGAGCGCGCCTACGCCGAACTCAAGAAACTCAAGATGATGTCGCCGATGGCCGCCGAGGCCACCGTGGTACGCAACTACATCGATTGGATGCTGAACGTGCCGTGGAAGAAGCGCACCAAGGTGAGCCATGACCTCGCCAAGGCCGAGGCGATCCTGGAAGCGGACCATTATGGCCTGAAAAAGGTCAAGGAGCGCATCCTGGAATATCTCGCGGTACAGCAGCGCGTCAAGAAGTCCAAAGGGCCGATCCTGTGTCTCGCCGGTCCGCCCGGGGTGGGCAAGACCTCGCTAGGCCGCTCCATCGCGCGCGCCACCAATCGTAAGTTCATCCGCATGTCCCTGGGCGGCGTGCGTGACGAGGCCGAGATCCGCGGCCATCGCCGCACCTACGTCGGCTCCATGCCGGGCAAGATCCTCCAGGTGATGGCCAAGAGCGGGACCAAGAACCCCCTGCTGCTGCTGGACGAGATCGACAAGATCTCCACGGACTTCCGCGGCGATCCGGCCGCGGCCCTGCTGGAGGTCTTGGACCCGGAGCAGAACCATACCTTCAACGACCACTATCTGGAGGTGGATTACGATCTGTCGGAGGTCATGTTCGTCACCACCGCGAACACGCTGAACATCTCCCCGCCCTTACTGGACCGGATGGAGGTGATCCGCCTCCCCGGCTACACCGAGGACGAGAAGGTCAATATCGCGCAGCGCTATCTGATCCCGAAGCAGACCGGCGAGAACGGCCTGAAGCCGGAGGAGCTGTGCGTCAACGAGGCGGCTATCCGCGCGATCATCCGCTATTACACGCGCGAGGCCGGGGTCCGCAATCTGGAGCGCGAGATCGCCAATATCTGCCGCAAGGTGGTCAAGGCCGTGCTGTTGAAACCCACGGAGAAGACCGTGGCCATCACGCCGCGCAAGGTGGGCCGCTATCTTGGCGTCAAGCGCTTTCGCTATGGTCTGGCCGATGCCGAAGACCGTATCGGACAGGTCACGGGGCTGGCCTGGACGGAGGTCGGTGGCGACCTGCTGACGGTCGAGGTGGCGGTCGTGCCCGGCAAGGGCAAGGAGACCTACACCGGCCAGTTGGGCGATGTCATGCAGGAGTCTATCAAGGCCGCTATGACGGTGGTGCGCAGCCGGGCCGCGGCTCTCGGGATCGATCCGGGGTTTTACCGCAAGCTCGACGTGCACTTCCACGTGCCCGAGGGCGCGACACCCAAAGACGGCCCCAGCGCCGGCGTCGCCATGTGTACCGCGCTGGTATCGGCCTTGTCCGGGGTCCCGGTACGCTCCACGGTGGCCATGACCGGGGAGATCACGCTGCGCGGCGAGATCCTGCCCATCGGCGGACTGAAGGAGAAGTTGCTGGCGGCGCTACGCGGCGGGATCAAGACCGTGCTGATCCCGGGCGAGAACCAGCGTGAGCTGGAGGAGGTTCCGAAGAACATCAAGCAACACCTTGATATTCACCCTGTCACTTGGATCGAGCAGGTCCTGGGGGTGGCCTTGCAGCGCATGCCGGAACCGCTGGTCGAGAAGGCCGAGCCGCTCGAGCCGGGTGCTCCAGAAGCCGAGACGGGCCATGACCCACTGCGTCATCACCATTAGCGTCCCGGAACGCGAGCGGCCCCACAGGGCGGCAACATCGCCCCTGTCTTCGGCTTGACCTTGCCGGGGAACGGTTGGTATAAACCCTAGCTTGTGGAAAGGCCCGGCGAGCCTCCGCTTTTACCGCCGCCGCCGGCGCTCATCATCACGCCGGGCCATCCCAACACGTCTCGCTGGGGAGGTGGGTTGTGTGCCGCGTTGATGCGGCGACCATGGGTACTATTTTTTTTAAAGGGGAACACGAATGAATAAAACGGAGTTCGTCGATAGCGTTGCCGAGACCGCGAACCTGAGCAAGGCCGAGGCCGGGCGGGCGCTGGACGCGATGGTGAGCGCCATTTCCAAGGCCTTGAAAAAGGGTGACGACGTGGTATTGGTCGGATTCGGTACCTTTGAGGTACGCAAGCGCGCGGCCCGCGCGGGGCGCAATCCACGCACCGGTGAGACTATCACCATTCCGGCGAGCCGCGTACCGGCCTTCAAACCTGGCAAGGCCCTGAAGGATGCGGTAAACTGAGGCGTCGCCCTGGGTGCTTAGCTCAGTGGGGAGAGCGTCGCCCTTACAAGGCGAAGGTCGGGGGTTCGAGCCCCTCAGCACCCACCAGCAGCCACCCCGGGATCATGGAGTGGTAGTTCAGTCGGTTAGAATACCGGCCTGTCACGCCGGGGGTCGCGGGTTCGAGTCCCGTCCACTCCGCCAATCCGAAGCAAATCACAGAGGCGCAACCGTAATGGTGCGCCTCTTTTGCGTTAACGGATGCTGATGATCGAATCGCCGCCATCCCGGCCCTCCCCGGCGGGCGAATGGACAACAACGGATAACGATCGCATCTTTTTTGGCTAGCGTTCCACACCTAAGGCAAGAGCATGCTACAAAACATACGTGACCGTGCCGAGGGCTGGCTGATGACGGTCATCGTCGTCTTGATCAGCGTCCCCTTCGCGCTATGGGGCGTCAATGAATACTTCGCCGCATCGAGCAAGATCATCGTCGCCGAGGTCAACGGCCAGGATATCGAGCTTCCCGAATTCCAGCGCCGCTACCAGCAATACCGCCAGCAGCTCCAGTCCATGTTCGGCAAGCTCGGGCTGGATACCTTGAGCGAGGAGGCGATGAAACGGCAGGCATTGGATCAAGTCGTCGATGCCGTGCTCAAGCAGCAACTCGGCGAGCGGTCCGGCATGCGTGCCGGAGACGCGCTGATCAGCAAGGCCATCGCCGAGCTGGAGCCGTTTCAGGAGGACGGGCGGTTTTCCCAGGCACTGTACGAGCGCCGCCTGCGCGCCAACAACCTCAGCCCGACGGCATTCGAGGAGCAGCTGCGTCGGGACCTGCTCAACGAGCAGTTGCAGCGCGCCGTCAGTGATTCCGCATTCACTACCGCGCAGGAGGTGGATTGGACTCTTAAGGTCGAAGGCGAGAAACGCAGCATCACCTTTACCACCATCGAGGCCGAACCCTTGAAAGCGGACATCCCGGTCCCCGCCGCGGAGGTGGAAAAATATTACCGGGACAACCAGGATCGCTTCATGTCCGAGGAGACCGTTGCGCTCAGCTACGTCGAGGTCTCCGTCGATGAGTTGGCCAAACCGATTCAACCGGACGAGGCGGCGCTGCGCAAACACTACGAGTCGCATCTCGACGATTATGGCGCCCCTGAGCAGCGCAGCGCCCATCACATCCTGATCAAGGTCGCCAAGGATGCCAATGAGGAGCTCGTGGCGAAGGCGCGGAAGCAGGCCGAAGACCTCGCCCGGCGTGCCCAGGCCGGCGAGTCCTTCGAGGACTTGGCGTCCAGACATTCCGAGGACACGGGTTCAAAGGCGAAAAAAGGAGACTTGGGGATGTTCTCGCGCGGCGTCATGGTCGGACCCTTCGACGAGACGGTGTTCGACATGAAACCGGGCGAGATCTCCGCGCCCGTGCGCACCGATTTCGGGTTCCACGTGATCCGGCTCGACGCGATCGAGGCCGCCACGACCAAGCCCTTCGAAGAGGTGCGCCAAGAGGTCGAAACCACCCTGAAGCGCGAACAGGCCGAGCGGGTCTTTTTCGACAAGTCCGAGCAGCTCGCGACCCTGAGCTTCGAGAGCCCCGACACCCTGGAACCGGTGGCCGAGGGCCTCGGCGTCCCGCTACAAGAGACGGCCCCATTCCCGCGCGGCGGCGGTGCGGGGATCGCCGCCAACGACAAGGTCATCCAGGCGGCTTTCAGTGCCGAGGTCTTGGAGGAAGGCAATAACAGCGAGCCGATCGAGCTGGGTGAAAACCACGTGCTCGTGGTCAGGCTCAAAGAGCACAAGCCGGCCGAGGTGCGCAAGCTCGATGCGGCTCGCAACGATATCATCGCAACGCTGAAGAGCGAGCGTGCCCGTGCGCAGGTCCGGGAACGGGGTGCGGCGCTGCTGAAACGGCTGAAGGACGGCGCGGATCGGGCTAAGCTCGGGATGGAGGAGAAACTCGCCTGGACCGATAAGTCCGGCCTGACACGCGATGCTGTGGAGCCCGATCGCGCCATGGTTCGCGAGGCCTTCCGGCTCGCCGCCCCCGAGGGCGATAAACCGCGTTACGCCGGTGTTGAATTGGTCAAAGGCGATTACGGACTGTTCGCCCTGCTCAAGGTCGAGGCCGCCGATCCCGCAAAGAGCGGCGAGCAGCGCAAGGCCGTGGGTGCTCGTCTGGTGCGCACGGCGCAGACCCAGGACTGGCAGGTATTCATATCCGCCTTGCGCGAACGCGCCAAGATCGATCTCTACACGGACAAGCTGTGAGGCTATACCGCCGCCGCGGCGGCGGCGTCGGTCAGGCCGACGATGCTGAATCCCGCGTCGACATAGGTGATCTCACCGGTGACGGCCGAGGCCAGGTCCGAACACAAGAAGGCCGCCACGTTGCCGACCTCGTCGATGGTGACGTTGCGCCGCAGCGGCGCGGTCTTCTCGCAATAATCCAACAGCCTTCTGAAACCCGAGATCCCGGAGGCGGCCAGGGTGCGGATGGGGCCAGCCGAGATGGCGTTGACGCGTATGCCCTCCGGCCCCAGGCCGTGGGCCATGTAGCGCACGTTGGCCTCCAGGCTGGCCTTGGCGAGTCCCATCACGTTGTAACTCGGCATTGCGCGCACCGCGCCTAGATAAGACAGGGTCAGCATGGCGCCTTTCCGATTCATCATCATGCCGCGCGCGGCATTGGCCAGCGCGCTGAAGCTGTAACAGCTCACCTCGTGGGCGATGCGAAATCCCTCGCGGGTCACCGTGTCCAGGTACTGACCCTCCAACTCCTCCCGCGGCGCGAAGGCTACGGCATGAACCAGGATATCGAGGTGGTCCCAAAAGTTGTCGAGATGCTCGAAGACCGCCTGGATCTCGGTATCGCTGGCGACGTCACAAGGCACGGTGATCTCCGATCCCAGATCGGTGGCCAGTTCCTCGACCCGGCCCCTGAGCCGTTCGTTCTGATAGGTGAAGGCCAGATCGGCCCCCTCCCGGCGCATCGCCTTGGCTATCCCCCAGGCAATCGAGCGGTTGCTGGCGACGCCGACGATGAGCGCCCGTTTACCTTGAAGAAATCCCATGTAGCACCCCCTAGGTAACTCTTAGGTAAGCCCGTAGCGGTTATGATATACAAGCGGCACGCCGCGGGCTATCGATGCCCGAGGGCCGCGCCTATACACGAGCGACCTCCCGCGCATGTGGCTCAAACGCCTTCTGGTCCTGCTGCCGCTGGCCCTGACGCTGGCCTTACTGCAATCCTTTTTCTGGGTACCGACTTACGAGCACCAGGCGGTAGGCAATCCCAAGCGCTTGCAGAAATTTATCTCCGCCTCGGGGGGAGACGCCAAGCTCCTCAACCCGATCCTCTATTCGGATACGGTCAGCGGGCAGATCGTCGATGCCGTCTTTCAAGGACTACTGGACCTTGACGAGGATATGCGAGTGCGCGGGCGTTTGGCCACCGGCTGGCAGATCACCGAGCGGGCCTATCTGCTCATCAATCCCGAGTTCCGGTTCGCCGACGGACAACCCGCGGACGCCGCCCGGCTGTTGCGGCGCATCGAGGCGGCGCGCGCCAGCGGGGCGATCCAGGGCTTGGAGGACCTGGTCGTGGCGGCCGAGGTCCTGCCACCGAGCCGCCGACGGGAAACGTTGGCGTTGCCGCCGGCCGACGCGGCGGCACCCCAATCGATCACGCTCGCCATCGAGGTCCCGGAGCGCATCGCCTTTTCCTTGAGCCGCGTCGATCAGGATTTCTTCCGACGCTTGACCCCCGTGCTGGGCGAGCACTACGTCGATCACTTTCCCTACGCGCAATTCATTCATCGCGAGGATGGGCAGAGCCTGGAACGGTTACTGCCGCAATTCGCCGCGGTCCTGCCGGTCATGGAGCACAACCCGGCAATCCTGTTTCAACTGCGCCGCGGGGTGCGGTTTCATGACGGCCGGCCCTTCACGGCCAAGGACGTGCGGTTTACCTATGAGGCCATCATGGAACCACGCAATCTCTCGCCGCGTGTTTCCGACTTCGAACCGATCAAGGCCGTGGAGGTGCTCGATGCCCACACCGTACGCGTGGTCTATAAGCGCCTCTACTCGCCGGCGATCGGTGCCTGGACGATGGGTATATTGCCCGAGCACCTGTTGAACCGCGCGGCACTGGAAAGGGAGATGGATGCACGTGGGCTGTCCGCCGAGGCGCGTGCGGGTTTCGGGATCCGCGATAGCGAATTCAATCGCCGTCCCATCGGTACCGGGCCGTTCCGCTTTATTGCCTGGAAGAGCGATGAATATATCCAGTTGCGGCGCAACGAGGATTATTGGGAAGGACCACCCGAGTATCACGACTATTACCTGCGCATCATTCCCGATATCCTGACCCAGGAGGTCGAGTTCCGCAGCGGCGCCATCGACTACTACGGTGCTCTGCCCCACCAGGTTGCGCGCTATACTCGCGCTGCAGCGTATCAGTCTTTCTCCAGCCTGGTCTTCGCCTATTCCTATATCGGCTACAACCTGCGCCGGCCGTTGCTGAGCGACCGGCGCGTGCGCCGCGCCCTGGGCATGGCCGTCGACGTGGATCAGGTCATCAAATATCTCGTATACGGCGAAGGCACTCGGATAACCGGCCCGTTTCCAATCGAGAGCGACTGGTATGATAGGGATATTCCGCCGCTGCCCTACGATCCGCCAGCCGCGTTACGGCTCTTCGAGGAGGCGGGTTGGACGAGAAACGCCGACGGCTGGTTGGAAAGAGACGGCAAGCGCTTCGAGATCAACCTCATCACCAATAGCGGCAATCCGCTGCGCAAGGACCTACTGACGATCGTCCAGGATGCCTGGAAAAAGATTGGCGTCAAGTGCAACACCCAGTATTTCGAGTGGGCGGTATTCCTGGAGGACTTCGTGGACAAGGGGGAATTCGACGCCTTGATCCTCGGTTGGACGACCTCCCCCCTGGACCCGGATCTATACCAGATATTTCACTCCAGCCAGACCGGGCCCAAGCAGCTCAATTTCGCCGGCTACAAGAATCCCGAGGCCGACCGGCTCATCGTGCAGATCCGTCAGGAATACGAGCATGCACGCCAGAAGGAACTCGCCTACCGCCTGCACGGGTTGATCGCCGACGACCAGCCCTACACCTTTCTCTATACGCCGCGCGCGACCACCGTTCTTGACAAGAAGATCGTGATCGTCGAACGTGAGCCGCCGGGCGCCGAGCGTTTTGCCAAGATCTATCCGACCCAGAGCGGCAACGTCTTTTTTCACTTCAACAAGTGGCGCAAGCTGGAGTTGACGCCGGACTTCTGAGCTGATCCGATATGTGGGCCTATATCGCGCGCAACGTCGTCCAGCGGCTGGTGCTGCTGGTGCTGGTCTCGATCCTGGCCCACTCGGTCGTGCACCTGGCCCCCGGCGAGCCCAGCGAGGTCGATCCCTCCAATCCGCGCATGAAGGCCGAGGACGTGGCGCGCATCCGCGCCGCCTTTCATCTCGACGAGCCCTTGCACGTGCAATACGTCTATTGGCTGCGGGACCTGGTGACCGGCGAGCTCAAGTCCGTGAAGGATAACCAGCCGGTGTTGCCCAAGATCTGGGAGCGTTTTCTCAATTCCTTGCCGCTTTTTATCCTGACGACCGTCATAGTCTGGAGCCTGTCGTTTCCCGTCGGGATCCACGCCGCGATCCGGCGCGGCTCGGTCTTCGACCGCAGCAGTACCTTTCTCGCCTATGCGCTCATCTCGGTGCCGGGATTCTTCCTGTCCTATCTCCTGATCCTCGGCGTGGTCAATGCGTTCAACGTGCCGGTCATCGGCATGCGCACCTTCGGTACCGAGGAGGCGCTGCCGGTAGTGCGCTGGATGGATCACCTGTGGCACCTGGTGGTCCCGGCGCTCATGTCGGCGTTGGGCGGAATCGCGGTCCTCTCGCGCTACGTCCGCTCGCAGATGCTCGAGGTGATGTCACAGGACTACGTGCGCACGGCGCGCGCCAAGGGCCTGCCCGAGGACGCGGTGATCTACCGGCACGGCCTGCGCAATGCGTTGCTGCCCTTCGTCACCATGTTTGGATTCTTGCTACCGGGGCTCATCGGCGGGTCGGTCATCTTCGAGCAGATCTTCGCCTGGCCGGGACTGGGGCGGCTCGGCTATGACGCGATCATGGCGCGCGATTTCCCGATGATCCTCACCCTGAATTTCGCC
Source organism: Gammaproteobacteria bacterium (assembly GCA_050740655.1). Lineage (GTDB taxonomy): Bacteria > Pseudomonadota > Gammaproteobacteria > JACCXJ01 > JACCXJ01 > JBOIDW01. The sequence goes on from JBOIDW010000480.1 coordinate 23,221, forward strand.
GCCGCCATCCTGACCCTGGCCGGGACCTTCCTGTCCGATATTCTGTATATCTTCGCGGATCCGCGCATCCGAGTCGGTTAGCCCCGGACCGCGTCGATAGCCGGCCGCCGGCCGTTTCGATCCTATTCGAGTTTCCCCATGCCCATCCGCGGCTTTCAAGGAATCACCCCGAGGATCGCCGCCTCGGCCTTTATCGACGAGACCGCCCTCGTCATCGGAGATGTCGCAATCGGTGAGCACAGCTCCTTGTGGCCAATGGCGGTTGCGCGCGGCGATGTCAATTCGATCGCCCTGGGGAACTATACGAATATTCAGGACGGGACGATCTTGCACGTGACCCACGACAGCGTGTATTACCCCGGCGGCTATGCGTTAAGAGTGGGGGATCACGTCACCGTCGGGCACCGAGTCATCTTGCATGGCTGTGAGATCGGCGACTACTGTCTGGTGGGCATGGGGGCGGTAGTGATGGACGGCGCAGTCCTGGAGCCGCGGGTCCTGCTGGGCGCCGGGAGCTTGGTGCCGAGCGGTAAGCGCTTGCACGGGGACCACTTGTGGGTGGGTAGCCCGGTGCGCTGCGCCCGGGCCTTGACCGAGCAAGAACGCGAGGGGCTGGTCTATGCGGCGGCCCACTATGCCCGCCTGAAGGACCGGCACCGCGCGGGCTGATCCGGCGCAAGCCGCCTGCGTTTTTCACACGTCTGTTGACGGGACTCTGCATCAAAGGTGGGCTGAGCCTCAACGATTGGCGATGGCCATGGCCATCAGCTTGCCCGGTCAATAAACAAGCCGCCCTTCCACACATCGTGTAGCGGCACGGCCTCGATCGCCGGCACAATCGGAAAGCGTTTCGAGCCTGGGTAGACTACGGCGATCTTTTCGAGCCGCAAGTCTTCGAGCGCGATGCGCATGGAAGGCGTCAGCCGCGGCACGTCCGTCCGTTTGCATTCGACACCCAACAAGTGCCCGTTCTTACGCAAGACCAGATCGATCTCGGCGCCCTGAAGCGTGGCCCAGAAGTACGCCTCATCGGGTTGCACGGCCGCCAGCACTTCCTCCAACACATATCCCTCCCATGAGGCCCCGACTTTGGGATGCGTCAGCAGGTCACGCTCGGTGCGGATATCCAGCAACTGGTGCAACAGACCGGGATCCCGGATATAGACCTTGGGCGCCTTGACCTGGCGTTTGCGGAGATTGGCGTACCAGGGCTGTAGCTGGCGCACCATGAAGGCATCGGTCAGCAGATCGAGGTGGCGGCGGGTAGTGGATTCGCTCACGCCCAAGGCGCGGGCGTGCTCTGCCGCATTCCAGGTCTGCCCGTGGTAATGCGCCAGCATGGTCCAGAATCGCCACAGGGCCGCCGACGGCGTGCGCACCCCCCATTGCGGCAGGTCGCGCTCCAGCAGGGTCTGGATAAAGTTCTTGCGCCAAGCCGCGCTCTCGACCTCGCTGGCCGCGAGATAGGACAAAGGAAATCCGCCACGCAACCAATGCCGCGCGGGCGGTGGATTGCCCAACTCATCCAGACTGAAGCCTCGCAACGTCAACGTTTCCATTCGGCCCGCCAGGGTCTCGGACGACTGCCGGAGCAGATCGCCGGAAGCGCTGCCGAGAATGAGAAATTTGCCCGCGAACCCCTTGCGGTCCGCCAACACCCGGAGCACCGGGAACAGGTCGGGCCGGCGTTGCACCTCATCGATGACCACGAGACCCTCAAGCGGGCCCAGCGCCGTCATTGGCTCGGTCAGACGGGCCAAACTGAGGGGGTCCTCCAGATCGAAATAGTTGGCTGAATCTTCCGCTAGAAACTCGCGCGCCAGCGTTGTTTTCCCGCACTGGCGCGGGCCGATCAGCGTCACGATCCGGCTGCGGGAAAGCGCCGCGCGGATTGCCTCCAGACAGGTGGTGCGTTCAATCATGCCGAGACAGTACCATGAATTTCAGTCATAACAAACCTGTAATTCATGTTATATCTCTTCTGGTTTCCACCTCCATAGGCCGGCCCGCACCTCTATCTGTCTTGCCGGTGCGGTACGAAGCACAAGCGTCAGGACCCGGGCCCGCGAACCCGCCCATCCCGGCGCCCGATTTGTAAGGGCTCGGGGCACGCGGTTAGACTGCCGTCCATGGACCCCAGCGCCAGCCGGCAATTCATCGATGGCCTGTGGGAGGACTCGATCGTCCCCGAGCTCCACGAGTACATCCGCATCCCCAATCAATCGCCCGCCTTCGACGCGCAGTGGGCCGAGCATGGCCATATGGAAGCGGCGGTCAGCCGTTTCGAGGCGTGGGCGGGACGCCAGCCGATTGCGGGTATGGCGATCGAGGTCGTGCGCCTGCCTGGGCGCACGCCGCTGCTCTTGATCGAGGTCCCCGGGAGCATCGATGCCACGGCACTGCTCTACGGCCATCTCGACAAGCAGCCGGCGATGAGCGGCTGGCGCGATGGCCTCGGTCCCTGGCAGCCGGTGCGCAAGGGCGATCGCCTGTACGGCCGCGGCGCCGCCGACGACGGTTACGCGATGTTTACCGCCTTGACCGCCATCGCGAGCTTGCAGGCGCAGGCGCTGCCGCATGCGCGCTGCTTAGTGCTCATCGAGTGTTGCGAGGAGAGCGGCAGCTTCGATCTGCCGTATTACATCGAGCAACTGGCGGCGCGAATCGGCACCCCCCAACTCGTCATCTGCCTCGACTCCGGTTGCGGTAATTATGATCAGCTCTGGTGCACGACCTCGCTGCGCGGCTTGGCCGGCGGCCTGTTGAGCGTCGAGGTCCTGGAGGAGGGCGTACACTCGGGCGACGCCAGCGGTATCGTGGCCGATAGTTTCCGCATCGCGCGGATGCTCCTGGACCGTCTGGAGGACGCAGGAACCGGCACGATCCGGGAACCTAGCTTCCACGCGCCGATCCCGGAGCAGCGTGCGGCGCAGGCGGCACTGGCGGCACAGGTGCTCGGCGCGGACGCCTACGGCAAGTTTCCGCTGCGCCCCGCCATGCGTCCGACCAGCGAGGTGGTCGAGGAGTTGATCCTGAATCGTTCCTGGCGGCCGGCATTGGCGGTGATCGGGGCCGATGGCCTGCCGCCGGCGGCCAGCGCCGGCAACGTGTTACGCCCGCGCACCGCCCTCAAGCTCTCCCTGCGCCTGCCCCCGGCCTGTGATGCCGTACGGGCCTCGGCACGCCTCAAGGCGCTATTGGAGTCCGATCCGCCCTATGGCGCCACAGTATCCTTTGCCCCGGATTGGGCCGCGACCGGCTGGGATGCCCCGCCGCTGGACCGCTGGCTGGAGGCCGCGGTCGCGGCGGCCTCGAGCACGCACTTCGGCCGGCCGCCGGTGTACATGGGCGAGGGCGGATCGATACCCTTCATGGCCATGCTCGGGGCGCGTTTTCCCAGCGCCCAGTTCCTCATCACCGGCGTCTTGGGACCGGGCTCGAACGCCCACGGTCCCAATGAGTTCCTGCATATCCCGACCGCCAAGCGCTTGACCGCCTGTATCGCCGAGGTACTGCTGCGGCACGGCGCGGCCGTGGCGGAGCCACGATGAAGGCCGGCGTGATCGGACTGGGCGCCATGGGTGCGCCCATGGCGCTCAATCTGCACCGCCGGGGATTCCTTGCCGGGGTGTGGAATCGCACCGCCGGCAAGTCGGAGTCGCTGGCCATGGACACCGGCGTCGCCTGTGCGGCCACCCCGGCGGTGTTGGCCGACATGGTGGACGTGCTCGTCATCTCCGTGTCGCGCGATCCGGACCTGCGCGCGGTGATCGCGGCCTGCCTGCCGGGGCTGCGCGCCGGCACGGTCATCGTGGATACCTCGACGGTCAGCGCCGGGACCGCCAGGGACCTCTGCGCATCGCTTGGCGCGCATGGCGTCGATTTTCTCGATTGCCCGGTCTCGGGTGGTGTCGAGGGGGCGCGCCGGGGCACGCTGGCGATGATGGCCGGCGGAAACGAACCGGCCTTGGCACGCGTACGCGATGCCTTGGGCGCCATCGCGGCCACCGTCGTCCATATGGGACCCAGCGGCAGCGGTCAGTTGACTAAGGCGGTCAATCAGATCATGGCCGCGGGCATCAACCAGGCGGTGAGCGAGGCCCTGGCCTTCGGCGCCGAGTTTGGCTTGGATATGGGAAAGGTCATCGACGTGGTAGGGCAGGGCGCCGCCGCCAATTGGTTCCTGACCCACCGTGGCCGGTCCATGACGGAGGGGCGCTATACGCCGGGATTCAAGGTCTCACTGCACCACAAGGACCTATTGATCTGCCAGGCCATGGCGCACGGCAAGACCCTGCCCATCGTCGAGCTGACCCTCGCCCACTATGCGCGGCTTATGGTGCAAGGCCACGGCGATGAGGATATTTCGGCGCTGTACAGGATCAAGCGGGAAGCCGTGAGCGGGTAGCCACCGGGAATTGTATAGCCGTGGATCCGGATGCCGCTGCATCCGCGCCTATCTAGAACGGTGCCTCTCCGGGTGAGGATGCGGCGCCGGCAGATGCCGCTGTTTGCGTCTCGCTACCGGGCCTTGCCGCTCGGAGTCCCGATACGAGTTGCGATCTCCGGCGATAAGCGCTTTAGTCACGACGATCACCAGGGCCGCCAGGGTCAGCTCAAGCAACAAGAACGCGCCGATCTTGAAATAAGCGAATCCCGGATGGACGTAGCGCACCAGCCAGCCGCCGGCCTCGTTCGCCACGGCCGCAAAAAACGTCAGACCGATCAACCAGACCTTCAAGCGTACTGCGAACGGTACGAAGAGCATGAGATGGGTGAGGACCATGACCAGAATCCCCATCGAGAAGAGGTGAAAGTGGCTGATCTCCAACAGGCTTTGATAGCTGATGGGCTGCGTATAGTCCTGTTCGGAGCCCAGGTAGTAGCGGGTTACGGCGGCCGCCGTGAGCCCCATCTTATGGAAATACATGAGGCCATTGCTCACCCATAGCAGCAGGATATAACCCAGAAAGAGCAGGACGATCGCCTTCAATAGCGGATTGCGCTGCTGTTCTCCCGTAACCGAAAAACGCATCTAGGGCCCCTCTTTGGCGATCCCGACTCGATACACGGCGAGCACCTTACGCACGCCGGCGAGGGCCGCGCCCGTCGTCAGCGTGGCGCCCGTGATGCCGTCGATGCCCTTATTGGCTTCCAACTCGTCGATCGGCAGCTCCGCGAGCCGAGCCAGCCAACGGTCGGCGGCTTGGTACTCCGGCGGTTCATGGAAGGCCAGGACATGAACCCGCGCGAGCTTGCCTTCCGGGGTCAGTACCACCAACAGCGTTTCCGGTTGGGTCCTGACGGTATGCGTCTCGATCGTCGCATAACCGATCAGCACGCCGCCGCGCTTGCCGACGAAAAAGGTATAGAGCTTGGAGTCGAGCTTCGCGCGCGCCAATTTTTCCGCCGCGCGGACCTGCTCCGGCGTTAGGAACAGGGCCAAGGTCTCGACCTCGGCGCCCTTACCGAAGGCCAGCGCGAGCGCCTCCTGCTTGCTGTAATAGACCGTGGCATCGATAGGCTGGGCCGCGACCAGCAAGGCCGCGGCCAAACCTATGACCTGGGTTCGTGATGGCATGCCGCTCTAATACATCAGGCCCACGCCCAGGTTGAACTCGTCCGGCAGGTCCCCCCCTTCCGAGTCAAAGTCTCTGTAGTCGGCCTTGATGACGACATTGGGGATCGGTTTGTAATCGATCCCCACCTGATAGACCTCGATGTCCCGGCCGGGGTCATCCGGAAATCCCGCCGGGGCCTCGGCCACGGTATCGAACTGCTCGTAACGAAAGAACGGGGCCAGGTATTGGCCGGTACCGGCCCGGAGGAGCGGTAACACATCGTAAGCGGCCTCGACGTACCACCCGTAGTTTTCCTCGCCGATGGTCTCCCCCTTTGCCGCGCTCAAGAGGCTAGCGTCATCCACATGTCCCCAAACTCCAAGGGTACGAAGCTCCAGCCCCCGATAACGGTATTGCAGGTGCCCCTCGTAGAGCTGGGTGAAGACGTCCGGCTTGCGGCCCGCGAAGCTATTCTCTTGGCCGGAGTCACCGAGATAGGTCGAGGCACCGAGCAGCAGGCCGGGGACCTGCTCAGGCGTGTAGTCCAGCCTCCCGCTGAAGGCGAGGTCCTCGGCGAGCGCCTGGCTACCGCTCTGCCGCCCGTCACGGATCCCGGCGGAACTGAATTCGGCCGCGTTGAGACCGTTGACCCCGTAGACACGGTATTGCAAGCCCGGGAGCAGCTCACCGAACAGGCCAGCGCCGATCTCGCGCCAGGTCGCGGGGATGATGCGCCGCTCCACCTCCGGGCGGAAATTGCCGTGGAAGGTGGTCGGCTCGTGCATCTCGTTGATGAATCCCATGGGCAACAACACCAGGCCGGCGCGCGCGTTGACCATCGGATGGAACAAGAAATCCAGATAGGCAAGCTCAACCGAGACCTCACCCTTTTCCTCTGCGCCCTCACCGGTCGTCGCGTGTTCGTACTCGATCTCGCTGTTGAAGATAATATGATCATTGAATTTGTACCCCGCGTACAGGACCAGACGCTCGAGATCCGCTTGGTCTTCCCCTCCGCCTTTGTCGTTCAGGAGGTTTCGGTAAAAGGCATTCCCATAGCCGCCGAGAGAAACGCCGTGGTCTATGCCATATACCTTGGAGGCGCCTGGTCCTAGGCCATATCGGCTCTTGTACTCCGGCTGGTCAGGTATGGACAATCTCGTCTTCAGCTTTTCGACCTCCTCGGCGAGGACACCGGTCTTGCGATCGATCTCCTCGACACGCGGCTGGGCTTGTGCCTCCGCCGGTGTCGCAGCACGGCTTTTCTCCGCGTGGTCCAGCCGGTCCTGGAGTGCATCGATGGTCTTTTGCTGCCTCTGGATGACCCGCCACATCTCTTCTTGGCTGGGCATAGTGGCTGCGACGACCGTTCCGCTTAGCGTTGCGCAAAGCCATAAGCACCCCGCGGAGATCGATGGGTAGTAACGCGTTCGCGAGGATCCACGGATGGACTTCATTTTGTTTACCTCCTTTAATTGATAAGAATAACGAGAAGTTTTTCGATTCTGTTTTGTTTATACGTAAAGTCCAAAAAACTCGAAATAGCGATACTCCTTCCGGCGCAAGGTGAGGTTGCGGGGAGCGAAACCGATTACGGGCTTCCCCCACCCTAACCCCTCGCGCTGGACGCGGGATATTCTAGAGGCGGGCGCCCCTGTCGGAGCTGGGTGACCGTTCCGGCATCCGCTCGAGTTCAACGACTCGTTTGAAACCACTCGTCCCTATATCGCGGAATCCGTTCCCCTCCCTGACGATAAACAACGCCGCAAGCCTTTCCCGTTCCGCCAGCGCTAGTCCCCGCACTGGTCCGAGGACCATGAGCGCGGTCGCCAGGGCATCGGCACGCATGGCCGTATCGCTGATTACTGTGACGGAGGCCAGCGTGTGCGCGATGGGGTAACCGCTCACCGGATCGATGAGGTGAGAATACCGCTTGCCGCCTTGCTCGAAATTGTTCCGATAGTCTCCGGACGTGGCAAGGCCGCCCGCCGTAAGCAGCAGGGTCTGCCGAATACCCGGATTGACCTCCACGGGGCTGGCGATCCCGATGCGCCAGGGCATACCATCGGACTTGCGGCCCTTTATACGTTGCTCGCCACCGATGTCGACCAGGTAGCCTTGCGCCCTGTGCGCATCGAGGAGTTCCGCAACGCGGTCCACGGCGTATCCTGGTGCGATCGCCGAGAGGTCCAATTCAACCCCCGGCAGGTCTTTTCTCAAGGCGGGAGGCGATACCCGGGTATGTATCCGGTGATATCCGACGCGCGCTTTTACGGCCTGGATCGCCTCGGATGAAGGTATTCGGTAAGCGCTGCTCGAAGGCCCAAATCCCCACAACGCGACCAACGGTCCAACGCTAATGTCGAACGCACCCCCGCTTACGCGGCTCACCCGTTGCGCCTCCTCTACGACCCTCACCAGCTCGGGAGCCACCTCAACCCAATCGATGCTCCGGCTGGCGTTGAACCGGGACAGCACCGAGTCGACGCGATAGGTGGACATCAAGCGGTCGATAGCGGTCAAGGCCTCGTCTATGGTTGACTGGATGCGGTCCGGGTTCACGCCGGTCGGAAGGCCGAAGATCTTAACGATATAACGAGTGCCCATGGTAAGGCCTGTTAGCACCGTTAGGGGACGGTTTGGCGGGGGCGTACCGGCAGTGGCAACGGCGCATGCAAGGGCGCCGGCGGCCGCAAGAGACATCAGAGAACCTCGAAGAACCCCCTCCCGGCGGAGCAGGGTCTGTCGACAGCCTCGTACTGTGAATCCGGCAGACAATACGAGTGCAATCATGGTGCGGTTCCCAGCCGGCCTGTGCGCTTTATGGTCATTGCTTAATGATAACGATTCGCATTCACAGTTGCAATGATAGAGGAGGACCCGAATTTTGGCTCGGTTGGCCTTGGGCGTACTTCCATAGCCCCAGTGGTCGCGAGCGCGCCCCTTAGCCAAGCACGGCGTCCACTGCCTCGATCGCGCCGGCTTGCGCGGCGTCGTACCCGGTCAAGGCTTGGGCCTGGTTGCGATAGGCCGCATCACGCAACAGGCCTACGATCTCGGATACCGCGAGGCTCGCCAGCGCCTCGCGCCGGACCGCGAACCAGTAGTTTTCCCAGGTCACGGGAATGAATCCGAGGTCGAAATGGTGCGCCGCCGCCTCGATGCCGAAGCCGGCGTCGGCCGCACCGCTCGCGACCATGGCCGCGACCGCCATGTGCGTGAACTCCTCGGCGTTATAGCCCTGCAAACGATCGGGTGAGACCGCGGCATCCTCTAATAAGAAATCGAAGAGGAGCCGCGTGCCCGATCCGACTTGCCGGTTGACCAGCCTGATAGCAGCTTGGGCTAGATCCGCAACCGAGCGTATGTCCTTGGGATTTTCTCGTGCGGTCATGATCCCCTGGCGGCGGCGCACGACGTGGACCAGCGCGTCGCTCCGGGGATTCAACCAGCGCCGGTAACGTGGAGCGAGACGCGACCCGAGCGTTCCTTCCGCGAGATGAAATCCCGCAAGAACGCATTTACCCTGGCCGAAGAGCCGCAGGTTGTCCAAGCTCCCGCGAAATTGCAGATCGAGCGGGATACCGCGTTGTTGCGCGAGGTCCCGTAACAACACGAGGGCGAGGCCGTGGCTCGCATGGATGCGTAACTGCGGCGCGGTAGGGAGGCGTAAGGACCCCCGCAACTCGGCGGCCAGTTCGGAACCCAGGTTTTCGAGTTCCGGTGCGAGTCGTGCCGCGATTCGCCGCTGGCCCCACATCAGGGCGCGCCCCAGTGGCGTCAACTTCGCGCCGCGCCCTCGCTCTAACTGCGCAAGAGGCTGCCCCAGCAGGCCTTGCCATTTCTGCATCAATCCCCAGGCATGGCGGTATGAGACACCACGCGCCTTGGCGGCAACTTGCAAGGAGCCGCGATCCTGGATGGCCTGCAAGAGCGTAAACAACTCCGGCTCGACAGGCTCGGCCTGGCTGAGCCCCATGGCACATTGCAGATCGAAGCGGACTTCCACGCGGCCTATTCTTACCTCGCGGCCTTGGCATTCGGGAAGAACACACTCCGCCCTTCCACCTTGAAGGCCTCGATCGCGGCCTGCCCCTTAGGTGAGGTCATCCAATCCATGAAGGCGAGGCCGGCGTCTGTCTTCACGTGCTTATGCTTGGCCGGATTGACCAGTATGACGGCATATTGATTGAAAAGGCGTGTGTCTCCTTCATCCAGCAAGGCGAGATCGCCACGATTCTTGAAGGTCATCCAGGTCGCTCGATCGGTCAGCGTATAGGCGTTCAGACCGACTGTGGTGTTGAGGGTAGCACCCATACTTGCGCCCACCTCCTTGTAATTTTTTCCGACGGTAGCCTTCGGATCGATCCCCGCCTCCTTCCACAGCCGCAACTCCGCGCGGTGCGTTCCACTATCATCGCCCCGCGAGACAAATTTGGCCTTGCTCGAGGCGATCTTCTTGAGATCGGCAACCGCGTCCTTCAGGCCCTTGATGCCGGCTCGGTCATGCTTAGGACCTACCAAGACAAAATCGTTATACATGACCTCACGCCGATCGACACCGAAGCCCTGCTCGACGAACTTCAGCTCGCCTGCCTTGTCGTGGACCAGTAGCACGTCGGCATCCCCGTTCTCGCCGAGCTTGATCGCCTGACCGGTGCCCACCGCGACGACCCGCACGCCGATACCGGTTTTCTTCGTGAACAAGGGCAGGTAGTAGTCGAAGAACCCCGAGGCCTGGGTCGAGGTGGTCGAGGCCAGGGTGATATCCTTCTCGGCCGCCTGGCTTACGCAGATCAAAGCCATGAGGAACAGGCCGGCGATGCCGGATACCTTTCTATGCAATGTCATCGTTTTCTCCATTTCGATTTGATTCTTTCATGTAAAGAGTTGAACACGCCCACTCTATCTTGAAGTCCGTTTCGGCCTGGCCCGAGGCCGTGAAAAGCGCGGCTAAGACCGCCCGACATTAGATGATCCGTTACCCGAGGTACCGATGTCGAACGTCGCAACCGCAGTTTGCTACCATAGGAGATCACCCCGCAGGAACGCTCGGGCGTCGGGATGGTCGGGACGCTCAAAGAATCTTGCGGCCGGCGCGCGTTCCAACAGCCGGCCGCGATGCAGGAACAACACATCATCGGCGAGCCGTCTGGCCTGCGCGAGGTCATGGGTCGCCAGGATAATCTTGAGGCCTTGCTTGCGAAAATCGCCGATCATCGCCTCGACCGCGCGCGTGGCGGCGGGATCGAGATGGGCTGTGGACTCATCCAGAAACAGGACCTCGGGCCGCGTGGCCCAGGCGCGTGCCAGGGCCAAGCGCTGTTGCTCGCCGCCCGATAGCACGCGCGCTTGACGGCGGGCGAGTGCGGCCAGGCCGGCCATGTTCAGCGCCTCTTCCACAAGCACCCGGCGCTGTGATGCCGCAGTGCCTCGCAAGCGCAGGGCATAATCGATGTTCTCCGCAGCCGTGCGCCGTAATAGCACCGGACGCTGGAATACCATGGCCTGGCGTTCTGCGGCCCGCGCCGCGTCGGGACCACCCCATGTGATCTTGCCGCTGCTCGGCCGCAACAGGCCATGGCAGAGCCTCAGCAGCAAGCTCTTCCCCGCGCCGTTCGGTCCCAACACCACAGTATTGCCGCTCGCTTCGATCACGCAAGACAGCGCGTGCAACAGGGTTTCCCCGCCACGGGCATAGGACAGCCCTGCGATGACCAGCGGCAGCATACCGCCGGTCTCGGGCGCCGCGCTTGCGGGACCGGGAAGCGCAGCCGGCTCAGGCCGCGTAGCGCGCGCTAAGGTCCTTGATAAGGTGGACGAGTGTATTGATGACAAGTGCGATCAAGATCAACAGCAATCCCAATCCCAGCGCCAAGGGAAGATCACCGCGCGCGGTCTCCAGTGCGATGGCCGTGGTCATGACGCGCGTCTCGCCGGCGATGTTGCCGCCCACCGTCAGCACTGCGCCCACCTCGGCGACCGCCCGGCCGAAACCGGCCAATACCACGGTCAGCAATCGATACCGCCCCTCCCAGAGCAGGGTGGCTAGGACGCCGTAGCGCCTCGCCCCCAGGGACACCAACTGCTCACGGTATTCTTCCCATAGGTCCTCGATCACTTGGCGCGACAAGGCCGCGATGATCGGCAGCACCAGCAGGCACTGCGCGAAGATCATCGCGCCTGGCGTGAACAACAAACCCAGGCTCCCCAACGGCCCGGCGCGCGAGAGGAGGAGATAAACCGTCAGGCCCACCACTACGGGCGGCAACCCCATGAAGCCGTTCAAGAGCACGATCAAGGCGCGCCGGCCGGGCAGCCGGGTAGTGGCGATGAGGGCGCCGAGTGGCAGGCCGGCGAGCCCCGCCAGGAGCACCGCGCTGAGGCTGACCCGCAGCGACAGCGACACGATCTCGACGAGCGCCGGGTCCAGGCTCAGCAGCATGAGCAGGGCGGTCTTGAATGCGATACCGATCTCGGACACGGTTCCTTATGTAATATCGTTCATATTTGCGATCGCCAAGTGGCTGCGTATGATGCTTACCGCACGTTTGACTGGTGGCATATTATGCCGCATAGAACCGATAATAAATATGTTCATTCGGTAATATGGAGCGGGGCGCAATGAAAAAGAACAATCTGATGATGCTCGCGGGCCTCATCTGCGGGGCGGGCTTATGCCAAGCGCAAGAAGGGCCATGGCGGGTACGGGATGCGCTGGGACTTCCGGCCTGGTTGCAGCTTTCGTTCGAACACCGTACGCGCTATGAGACGCTGGACGAACAGTTTCGCGCCGGCGGCTCGGGTGGCGACCAGGTCGTGGCCCTGCGCACCCTGGCGCTAATGGAGGCGGTGTTTCCGGAGTGGCGCGTGGGCGGTGAGTTTATCGACTCGCGCGTAGCGCTGGCCGATGCGGGCACGCCGGTGGATACCACCCAGGTCAACACCGCCGAGCTGTTGCAGGCCTACGCCGCCTGGACCCCGACGCATTTCCTCGGGAGCGCCGTAAGCGCCGATATCCGTTTCGGCCGCCAGGCTATGGACGTGGGCTACCGACGCCTGGTGGCGCGAAACTCTTTCCGGAACACGATCAACGCCTTTACCGGGCTGGATGCGAAATTCGACGCGGCTGGCGATTGGCACGCGCGGGTGTACTACGTGCTGCCGGTCACCCGCCGGCCCGACGACGTACCGAGCCTGCTGGATGAGGAGGCCAAGTTCGATTATCAGGACTTCAACACCCAGTTCTGGGGGCTATTTTTCCGCCAGCGCCAGCTCGGCTGGGGCGCCGGCGGCGAGGTCTATGTGTTCGGCCTGCATGAGGAAGACGGCACGCGGCTCGCGACCCGCGACCGCGAGTTGTATACCCCCGGCTTCCGCGTCTACAGAGACCCGGCCAAGGCCCAATTCGATTTCGAGCTGGAATCGATTTACCAGTTCGGCGAGTCGCGCGCCAGCACGGCGGCGACGGACGTCGTAGACCTAGACCACTTCGCGCACATGCAGCACGCCCAAGCGGGCTACACCTTCGACGCGCCCTGGTCCCCGCGGGTCTTGGTGCAATACGACTACGCGAGCGGTGACGAAGACCCCTTCGATGGCGACAACGAACGCTTCGATACCCTGTTCGGGGCGCGGCGCTTCGAGTTCGGCCCGACCGGGATCTGGGGCGCCTTCGCCCGCAGCAACATCAATTCACCGGGCTATCGCCTGATCGTCAAGCCCTACGAGACCGTCTCAGCCTTCATCGGCCACCGGATGTTCTGGCTGGCCTCGGACCAGGATACCTGGACCACCAGCGCTATCCGCGACGTAACTGGCGCCACCGACGACTTCATCGGGCACCAGATCGAGGCCAGCATCACCTGGCAGGTGATCCCTAAGAACGTCATCCTGGAGGGCGGTTGGGCGCGCCTCATCAAAGGCGAGTTTGCCGAGGAAGCACCTAATGCGCCGGAGACCGGGGATTCCAATTATTTTTACACGCAGACGGTATTGCAGTTTTAAAGAGGCCCGGCATGGTTCGCCACCTCCGGCCCCTGGTCCCGCGCTGTGTGCCCCAACGCTGGACGGCCGGACCGGGCGAATACACGGATGACATGCCCGTACCACAGTTGATTCACGACCTCGCTATGGATGGTGGTTAAACCGCATGCCGCAGCCCATTCCTCCACGTCCTCGATAGGAATCAACCAGATCCACTCCCGCGCCAAGACCGCATCATGGATCCTAGCGGCCAACGCCCGCCAAAGCGGGCGCCGCGTCATGTCTTTATAGATCAACGCCCCCTCCGGGGCAACCCGCGCGCAGGCCTTCCGGACGACCGCCTCTTGGTGCCTAGGCGGAACATGGTGCAGGACGTCGATGAGCGAGACCACATCAAACGTGCCTTCCGGCCATGGCGCCGTAACGTCGAGGCGCCGGTACTCGATAGCGCCGGGTTGTTGCCCCTTCCACGCCGTCATGGTCTGGGCTAGGCTAATCGCTTCCGCTGAAGCGTCCATTCCGAGGCCTAGCCGTATCCCGCCTGTAACGGCCAGTAGTCCAAGCCATAGTCCGCCGCCACAACCGATGTCCAAGACACTGGAACCGACAGGGGCATGTGGAAGCAGGCGGTGAAACGGACAGATCCTCGGTCTGTACCACTGTTTCCATCTCAACAAGAGCGGACCTCGGGGATAGAGGTCCCGCGCCATCGAGACCAGCTCGGATACGGTAGGTGCGGCGAGACTGCGATTCATCGTAGCTCGGCTTACCGTCGCGTTGTTCACTGCGGACTGCGGGGATTCGGCTTAGGGTCGCCGACCGCCGATACCGCCATGTACTGCAATCGGCGACCAAATAGCAGGTTGACGAAGGGCGGATACAGCGTCATGGCGGTCATCTCACTCACGATGCGCAGGCCGTGTCTTGCGTGTAATTCCGCCCATTGCCCGGAGGTATTGTAGCGGTACAAACACGGTACCGCGTAGGGCGCATTTGCCGCCCAGTCGAGGAAGGAGATGCGGGCCCATGCAAGAGGGCCGTCGATCTTGTGATCCTTGATGATGAGCAGACGGCGGGAGATCCTCATGCACTCGCGTATCAGCCGATCCGGGTCCTCCTCGTGATGCAGGACATCAGCCAGTATGACCACATCGAAAGACCGATCGGCGAAGGGAATCGTAACGCCCTCGTAGGCATGAACCTCAATCAGTTCCCCGCCCCGTTTAGCCCGTTCCAGGCCCAGCACGTTCACGTCGCCGGGGCAGGTATCGGCATCGAGGAGCGCGCGGCCCAGCGCCCCATTGCCACAACCCACGTCAAGCACCTGATCCCCCTCGCGCAGGTGCTGCGCGATGCACCGTACGAGCTCTTTAAAGCGGTATCGATAGATGGGCGCATGCAAGCGCTGCAGAAGCGTCTTTATCACTGTTCGCACCCCGTCAGCATAATCCGCGTGTCCGAATGCCTCATCCCCGATCGACCGTGCCAACACGCGAGTGGCATGAGAATACCACAGGTGATACACACGCCCGTAATCCACGGTAGGTCGGCAACGGCGATTCGTTGCAGAGGGGAAAAACCCTCCAATGGATCAATCTTCCACCCCAGGATACTGCGCGGCGAGCTCATGGGCGCGGCCTATCGCCTTGGAAAAATGCTCCGGCCCCAGCGCCTTGGCAAGCCGGTCGCGCGCCTCCGCCGCGCGCTTATTCCCGCCTTTGGCCGCGAAGTAGTACCAAACGAAGGATTTTACCCTATCGACCGGGGCCACCCGGTCCTCGATATAGATGTCACCTAGCGTGACCTGTGCGTCGGTCACCCCCTGCAAAGCGGCCTGCTCGTACCACTTGATGGCCTCATCCATGTTGCTGGCGATCCCGTCGCCTCGGTCATACATCAAGGCAAGATTGAATTGCGCCTCGCTGTCTCCGAGCTCGGCAGCCTTGTAGAACCATTCGGCGGCTATCTTGCGGTCCTTGGCAACGCCCTTCCCCTCGTAGTACATGACGCCGATATTGAAGGGGGCGCTGGCGTCGAACTTGCCGACGGCCTTATCGAACCACTCCGCGGCGCGTTGCCGGTCTTCGGGAACACCGTGACCATTGGCATACATAAGCCCGAGATGGAATTGCGCATCGACGTTGCCTTGCTCAGCCAGGGGTCTTAGGCTTGCCAGGGCCGTCGCGTAATCGCCACGCTTGTAGGCATCGACCCCGGAATTCAGATCGGCGTAACCGGTGATGGAGAAACAAAGGCATAGCAATCCGGTAAGCGCTTGCTGGCATCGCGCGTGGCTGGTTCTACGAGCTCGCAGCATCAATGACATCGATTTTGCCTTCCTGCGAAGACATGGCAATAGCGGATTATAGCCGCGCGCCCTCACAAGGACCTCCATGGATACGCGACTGACCGTATTATTGACACTCATTCTATCGACTCTATTTGGACTTATCCCATGGGCGGGACCGATATTAGCCGCCCCGGGCCGCGGTGCTCAGGTATTGCGCTTGCCCAGGGACCTCGGCGTGCATCCCGATGTACCCACGGAGTCGTGGCGGATCCTCGGGCAGCTCGGCGACCGGACCGGTCGCCGCTTCGGCTTTAGTTATACCTTGGTGCGCCAGGGATTGAGCCAGGCGCAGCGGCGCGGCTCTGCCTGGGCGGCGAAGGACCTTTATTTCGGACTATTTACCCTGGCCGATCCTCACGCAGAAAGGTTCCATGCCTTCGAGCGCCTGAGCCGGTCCGCCCTGGGCCTGAGTGGGGCGCGGATCGAGCCGCTGCGGGTGTGGTTGGAAGATTGGACCATGGACCTGAGCGGTGGCGACACACCCCGCATCCGGCTGAGGCTCGCGCAGGACCGGATCCGCCTCGCGCTCAGCCTGACCGGGGTCAAACCGATGGTGACGTTATCCGGCGGTGATGCCGAGCCGTTGCTGCCCACCGTTCTGCTCGCGCCCCGGCTCGCGGTCCGCGGTACGCTCAGGATTGGCGCTGAGCGCTTCAAGCTGCGGGGCCTAGCCCTGCTCGAGCGGGTGCTCGGGCGCTGGCCGATGGCCGCCGGGCAGATGGTCTGGGACCGCTGTTACATCCACCTCGATGACGGCCGGGACATCGTCGGATCGCGCATGCGGCGCCGCGACGGTAGCGGCGTCCCCATCGATCGCTTCGTCGTGATCACGCCCGAAGGCGCGCTGCGCCGGCTGCCCCGTAGCGAAGTGGAGGTCCTGACGGTGCAGCCTTGGGAGAGCCCGCGCGACCGGCTCGGCTACCGCTTGCCGGCGCTGTTTCGGTTCAAGACCGAGGGGCTGAGCTTAGGGT
>JBOIDW010000481.1:0-7983 GCA_050740655.1 Gammaproteobacteria bacterium
AACTCCGCGAGCAAACGCTTGGAGAGCAGCGTGTAGCGGTCCTTCGCCCCCTTGCCCTGATCGACGCGGAGGGTCATCCGCTGGCTGTCGATGTCGCTCACCTTGAGCCGTGCGACCTCGCTGACCCGGAGGCCGGCGCTGTAGGTCGCCATCAAGAGCACGCGATGGTTGTGGTTCTGCGTGACCTAGAAGAGCCGCTCGATCTCCTCGCGGCTCAAGATCTCGGGCAGCCTCTGGGGCACTTTGGGACGCGGGAGACAAAACTCCGTCTCACTCTGCCCGAGGGTGATGCGATAGAAGAACCGCAGGCCATTGGTGACGAGGTTGCAGGTGCTGTAGGAGAGCCCCCGCTCCCCCAGGAGGTGCAGCAAATAGCTTTGCACCTCTTCAACCGAGATTGCATCGGGGCTCCGCCGATAGAACTTCGCCAACCCCCGCACCGCTTATGGTACGATTGTCGGGTCCGAGCTGCCATCCCCCGGAGGACCATATCGTTTTCCATCTGTTGCCGTAATGCCGTCATGATGATCACCTTCGAGATTGAAGAATCGATCGGCACGACCGAGCGCGCCGCCCAGGGCATCACGCGATGCCCGTGCGGCAGACAGATAGAGGAAAAAGCGACGAACCGGAAGACTGGGGATGGGAACAGCAGCCCGCTACGCGTGAGGAGAACCATCCCTACCGCGTAAGCGGTTTAGTTCAACTAGAAATGGTCACCCTAAATGGCGTAAGATAAGACACCATGAAGTTCGATACTACCGCAGGGGTATTCAGAATTCAATGACTTCTTGCATTATTTGGTAAAATGAGCACCCCAATACTCAGAGTAATTACACCTCCAACGGGGAATACCCCTCCGGCGCGAAAACTGCTCGATTTGACAATTTCACGCCTTGCTCTACTTTACCAGCTTAAGATTCGGCCGGCTCGGTTTCGGCGGCTGCGTGGTATCGCTGCCGTCTCCGGGCTCCGGGGAAAACACCAGGCCCTTGCCGTTTTCGCGCGAGTAGATCGCCTCGATCGCGGCCACCGGTAGCCACACCTCGAAGGGCTCGCCGGCGAAGCGGCCGTTGAAGCGCATCGAGGCCTGCTCGATATGCAGGTCCCGCACGGCGCCGGGCGATATGTTGAGCACGATCTTGCCGTTTTTAACGAACCGCGCGGGTACCACGACGTTATCGCGCGTAGCGTCGACCAGGACGTGCGGGGTCATTTGGTTATCGAGTATCCACTCGTAAAAGGCCCGCAGCAGATACGGGCGGGTAGACTTTAATTTCTCGGCCATGAGCCGTCGCCAAGCCGCCGCTAGCGCAGCTCGCGCTCGGCCTCCGAGAGACTGGATCGAAACGGCGAACGCGTAAACAGGCGTTCGGCATACTTGGTCAGGGGCTTGGCCTGTGGCGGCAGCTTGATCCCGTAGGCGTTGAGCCGCCAGAGCAGCGGCGCCATGCAGCAATCGACCAGCGTAAAATCGTGCGCCATGAAGTACGGGTACTGGGTAAAGCTCGGCGCAATCGCGGTCAGATTATCGCGCATGGCCTTGCGGGCGTTGCTCGCGGCAATCTCATTCTTGCCCTTGATGATGTCTATCCATTGATAGAGATCGCGCATGACCCGGTAACGCAGCTGTCGGTTGTTGGCCTTGGCTACGGGGTCCACGGCCATGAGCGGCGGATGCGGAAATCGTTCGTCCAGGTATTCCATCATGATCTGCGCCTCGTAGAGCACGAGGTCCCGGTCGAGCAGCGTCAGCACGGCGTTATACGGATTCAATTCCTTCAGGTCATCGGGCCGGGTATCCAAGGTGGCGTACTGCACCTCGGCCGTGACGTCTTTCTCCGCCAATACGATTCGAACGCCATGCCCGAGCGGGTCCAGGGGATCGCAGAATACCGTCATCACCGACCTTCTCCCGATCAGCGCACCCATACCCTGTCGTTCATCAGTAAGGTTGCGGATAGCCGCAGGGGCTCAACGCACGTCCTTCCAATACTCGCGCTTCAGCAGATAGACCACGATCAGAAAGATCACCAGAAAGGCCATCACGACTGCGCCGATGCGGACGCGCACCAACCGGGCCGGCTCGCCCATATAGACGAGGAAGCCGACCAGATCGCGCAGCGTGTCGCGGTAGACGGCGTCGGTGACCCGACCGGGTGTTTCCAGCTCGAAGCGCTCGACGAAGTCGACCTTGTTGCCCTGTGCATCGGTGCGCGTACCCCACACCGCGCGTTGCCAGCCCTGCAGCTCCCATAGCGCGTGGGGCATGGCGGTCCCCTGCACCAAGGTATTATTGACCCCGGTGGGGCGCTTGGGATCGAGATAAAACGAATTGAGAAAGGTGTAGATCCAGTCCGCTCCGCGGGCCCTGGCAATTACGGAGAGGTCCGGGGGCGCGACGCCGAACCATTGCTCGGCATCCTCGCTGCGCATGGCGACCGTCATGGTCGCGCCGATCTTGTCCGTAGTGAACATGAGATTCTCGAGCACCAGCTTTTCGGGCAGGCGCAGGTCCTCGGCCAGCCGCGAGTAACGCATGTAGGCCGCGGCATGACAGCTCAGGCAATAGCTTACAAACGTGCGCGCGCCACGTTGCAGGGACGCCGTGTCATCGAGGTCGATATCGGCCTCGAGCAAGGCCTTAGGGGTTACCGCGTAGGCCCCGCTAGCCATAAGCGCCCACGCGGTAAGGAACAGGACAAGGCGGGCTCGCGGCATGGCCCTTAGCGCAAACCGATCCGATCCGGCACCGGTTCGTCCTTGTCAAGCCGCGTGTAGATCGGCATCAGCAGGAAAAACGCAAAGTACAGGATGGAAAAAACGCGCGCCAGGAGGATATACACGCTGCTGACGCTCTGTGTGCCTAAGAAACCCAGGCCGATGAAACTGACCACGAAGATCGCCAAGGCGGACTTGAACAACGGTCCGCGATAGCGAATGGATTTCACCGGGCTGCGGTCCAGCCAGGGTAGGAAGACCAGGATCAACAGCGCCGCCAGCATTGCGGCCACACCCAGGAGCTTGTCGGGGATGGCCCGCAGGATCGAGTAGTACGGGGTCAGATACCAGAGCGGCGCGATATACTCGGGCGTCTTGATAGGATTGGCAGGCTCGAAGTTGTTGTGCTCCAAAAACAAACCACCCATCTCCGGCGCGAAGAAAACCGAGGCGAAGAAAGCGATGAGGAATACCGCGACCCCCACTAGGTCCTTGACCGTGTAATAGGGGTGAAACGGGATCCCGTCCAGCGGTATTCCGTCGGCGCCTTTCGCATGTTTTATCTCGATGCCTCCCGGATTATTCGAGCCCACCTCGTGCAGGGCCATGAGATGTGCCACCACCAGCCCTACCAGCAACAAGGGCACGGCGATGACGTGCAAGGCAAAGAATCGATTCAGCGTGGCATCCGTGACCCCGTAATCGCCGCGGATCCACACCACCAACTCATGGCCTATCCAAGGGATGGCGCCGAATAGCTCGGTGATGACCCTTGCCCCCCAGTACGACATCTGCCCCCAGGGCAGCAGATAGCCGAAGAAGGCCTCGGCCATGAGCAGAAGGTACAGCACCATGCCGATGATCCATAGCAACTCGCGCGGGCGTTTATACGAGCCATAGAGCAGTGCCCGAAACATGTGCAGATAGATCACGATGAAAAACGCCGAGGCGCCGGTCGAATGCATGTAGCGCAGCAGCCAGCCCCATTCCACGTCGCGCATGATGACCTCGACCGAGCCGAAGGCCTCGGCCGCGGAGGGTTTGTAGTGCATGGTGAGCCAGATCCCGGTCAGGATTTGCAACACCAGCACCAGCAGTGCCAGCGAGCCGAAGTAATACCAGAAGTTGAAGTTCTTGGGGGCGTAGTACCGCGCTACGTGCTCGTTCCACAACTCCGAGAGCGGAAAGCGATCGTCCACCCAGGCGAGCAACCTGGACCAAGCCCCGTTGCTCATGCGGGCCGTTGATCCTCGCCCACCAGGATGCGCGCAGCATCGATATAGCGGTGCGGCGGGACGCTCAGATTGCTGGGCGCCGGGAAGCCCTTCTCGACCCGTCCCGCGAGATCGAAGCGGGAACCGTGGCAGGGACAATAGAAACCACCCAGCCACTCGGCGCCCAGGACATCCGAGCTGCCGGCCGGCACATAGGTCGGCGAGCAACCGAGGTGGGTGCAGACGCCGGTCAGGACCAGATATTCCGGTTTGATCGAACGGTGCTCGTTGAGGGCGTAAGGCGGTTGCTCGGAATCTTCAGAAGCGGGATCCACCAGTGTGTCCTCATGGCCTTTGAGGGAGGCCAGTGCGCCGGCATCGCGGCGCACCACCCACACCGGTACCCCGCGCCATATGGCCCGTTTAATCTCGCCCGGTTGCAGAGCGCCGATGTCGATCTCGATCGGAGCACCGGCGGCGCGGGCCTCGGCGCTAGGCTGCAGGGACGCGACGAAGGGCACCGCGGCTAAGGCCACCCCGGCACCGCCCAGGGCGGTCGCCGCGGTGCTTAAGAATTCACGCCTTTTGGTATCGACCTCATCGTCGTGTTTATCGTTGTACATGGGCTTGCTCCCCTAACGGCGTTTTGTCGCATTGTTGAGCTGGCCCGATTATACATAAAACCACCACCCCCTAGGCCAGGCAGTCCCGAAACGCCGCGATAAATTCATCGTTCTCGTTCGGGGTCCCGATGGTGACTCTCAGGCAGTCGCGCAACAGGGGATGGGCGCCGTCCAGGTCCTTCACCAGTACCCTGCGCGCCTTCAATCCGGCGAATACCGATTTACCGCGGCCGATGACGCGCAGCAGCAGGAAATTCGCGCGGCTAGGCCAGACCTGGACCCTAGGGATGCGCCGTAGGGCCGTATAGAGTCGCTCGCGCTCGGTGACGAGCGTGCGGACCTGGGCGTCCAGGACCTCGGGATGGGCGAGGATGAAGGCAGCGCTGGCCTGCGACAGGGTGTTGATGTTGTAGGGCAGGCGCAGTTTGTTGATCTCCCGCAGCCAATCCTCGCGGCCTATCAAGACCCCGATGCGCAGGCCGGCGAGCCCGATCTTGGATAGCGTGCGCAGGACCAAGAGCCGGGGGTGCTCTTCGATGGCGGCGAGCAGGCTATCCCCGCAGTAATTGAAGTAGGCCTCGTCGGCAAGCACCAGGCCGGGTGCCTGCTCGAGGATCGCCTCCAGCGCGCCGCGCTCGAAGAGGTTTCCGGTCGGGTTGTTCGGATAGCTCAGGGTGACGAGCGCCGGTCTGTGCCGCCGCACCTGATCGAGCATGGCCGCTACGTCAAGGTCGAAAGCGGGCGCGAGCAAGGGCACGCCCACGTAGCGCAGACCCGCGATCGCCGCGATGATCCGGTACATCGCAAAGCTCGGCTCGGGGGACAGCAGCACCCGCCCCACCCCGGCCACGGCCAGGGCCAGCATCTGGATCAGCTCATCGGAACCGTTGCCGAGCAGCAGCCCCAGCGAATCCGGCAGGCCGAGAAAGGCGCGCAGCCTGTGCTTCAAGGTCCGCGCCTCCGGATCGGGATAGCGGTTGACCGATAGCGTGCGCAGGGCCGCAAGCCATTCCGCTTGCACGGGCTCCGGCCAGGCATACGGCCCCTCCATGGCGTCGAGCTTCAAACAACCCTCGGCCGCGTGCACCTCATAGGCCTGCAGTTGCCGGATCTCGGGCCGCAGCCATTCATCGAGGCCCTGCGTACCCTGCTCGGGACGGGTCATGCGGGCGGCAACATCCGGAGCTCGGCCGAGTGCGCGTGGGCGGTCAGCCCTTCCGCACGCGCCAGCAGCGCGGCGGTTCCCGCCAACCGGTGCGCCCCCCTGGCCGAGCAATGGATGAGCGAGGAACGCTTCTGGAAGTCGTAGACGCCGAGCGGAGAGGAGAAGCGCGCGGTGCCGGCGGTCGGCAGGACGTGATTGGGGCCGGCACAATAATCACCCAGCACCTCGGCGCTATAGCGGCCGAGGAAGATGGCCCCGGCATGGCGGACCTTGGCGGCCAATGCCACCGGCTCGGCGACACTCAGCTCCAGATGCTCGGGGGCGATGCGGTTTACCAGCGTCGCGGCCTCGTCCAGATCGCGAACCTTGATCATCGCGCCGCGTCCCTCCAGAGCGGCGCGGATGATGGCGCTACGCTCCATGCCGCCGATGAGCCGAGCGATGCTTGCCGTCACACGGTCGAGAAACGCGCCATCGGGACTCAGCAAGACGGCCCGCGCCTGTTCGTCATGCTCGGCCTGGGCGAACAGGTCCATGGCCACCCAATCCGGATTGGACCCGTCATCCGAGACCACCACCACCTCGGAAGGCCCGGCGATCATATCGATACCCACGACGCCGAATACCAGCGCCTTTGCGGTTGCGACATAGATATTCCCGGGCCCCACTATCTTATCCACGCGCGGGACGAGCTCGGTTCCGTAAGCGAGGGCGGCCACGGCCTGGGCACCGCCCACGGTAAACACCCGATCGACGCCCGCCACCGCCGCCGCGGCCAGCACCGCCGGGTTGAGCCTGCCGTCCGGGGCCGGTACTACCATCAGCACTTGGTCTACGCCCGCGACCTTGGCCGGGATCACGTTCATCAGCACCGAGGACGGATAGGCGGCCTTGCCGCCCGGCACGTAGACCCCGACGCGCTCCAGGGCCGTGACCTGCTGGCCCAGCACGATGCCGTCCTCGTCCTCATAGGTCCAGGAGCGTTGCACTTGGTGCTCGTGGTAGCGGCGGATGCGCCGCGCGGCCTCCTCCAAGGCCGCACGCAGCGGCGGATCGCAAGCGGTCAGGGCCGCCGCCACGGACGCGGCCGACAGCTCCAGCTCCGCGGCCGAGCCCGGTGCGTGCCGGTCGAAGCGTGCCGTATATTCCAACAGGGCCTGGTCGCCGCGCCGGCGCACGTCCTCGATGATGCCGCGGACCGTATCGGTGACCTGGGGTCCGGCCCCGGCCTCTTCGGCGAGGAGCGCGGCGAAGCGCTCCGCGAAATCCGGGTGTTGGGTGTCAAGTCGTTTCATTGGCAAGGATTCCCTGGGTCATGTCTAGCGCCTGCGCTATCCGGGATAGAAAATTTCTCTTCATGATTTCGATCTTGACATGAATAGGCGGGATTTTGCGTTGATTCGATAGAACGACGTTTTAAGGCGCCGCCGCACCGCAGCACAAGGTTGGACGAATAACTTCATCGGCGGTCGCCAATGACCTCGAAGGTCGTGACTAGCGGGCTGCCGGAAACACGCTGCGGAAACTCCTCGAGAAAAAGTTCCGTGGCCTCGCGGAGATTGGCGATAGCCTCCTCGACGTTCTCCCCCTGAGAAAAGTGGTGCCGGTCTCAGGATTGAGTGCGGTGAAGCCGCCCTCAGGGGCGGGCAGAAGGACTGCCGTGAGCAACATAGATGATTCCTCCAATTCTCAATCGCGAACATTGTCGCGCAGCACAAGCTGGAAACCCAACGGAGCGCGAGTTGAGCGTTTGGTCTTGCTTACGATTTACTACATCAGTGCGCCCGCTCATGACAACAGACCCATCTTGCCGCTCATGTAATCCGCTTTTGCCTGACGGATCTCCTGGGCAGTGTTCATAACGAATGGGCCCTGCCCCACGATGGGTCTACTTGAACAACACCACCAATGTGCTGACAACGGTTGCCAAACCAACCACCGCTGCGACAGCGAACGACGCCCAAGTGGCCAAACGCTGCGAACGTTGCAATTCAAGCATCTTGAGTTCCATTTCACGCCTGTCGAGATCGTGATACTCCCGAAAGGACCGTTCCGCATCATGTCTGGCCGACTGGAGGCGATGCTCGTCTGCTGCTCGGGCTTCAGGATCTCCGTAACCAGAGCCGGGTTGAAATAGTTCGGCTGCAAGTTTCGACGCTCGATCGCTCGCCGATAGCCACCTTGCGCGTGCTTCCTCGACACCGTTATTGAACTCTTGAGGTTCTGTCACTTGTCAGAGCTGTCTGTGCAGGGGTATAGC
>JBOIDW010000482.1:0-3019 GCA_050740655.1 Gammaproteobacteria bacterium
AGCTGGACCATGCGCGCGATCCTACCCGGCCCCTTCGAGGATCGCTCCGGACACAAGCTTGTCTAAAACGCGAGCGTTGCACCCTCGCGTCGACGCGCTGCGCCTGAGCGGCACAACATTGTGTAAAAAGCGCGCGCGGTACAGCGAGGCGAGAATACGTCCGCGTCACAGTGATCCGGGGATCACAGGTCTCCGGTGAGCAGCGTCCGCGCGGTCGTACCCTGCGCCGCGCATAACCGTACGAAAGCGGCATGGCGCGCGGAAACGGGAATCAACGAGAGCGAAACACCAGCAGGAGAAAATATGAAACCACTTGCCATCGCACCGCTGTTCGTGCCCGACGAAGCGTTGTTGCCTCTGTTGGCAATCGCAGGCGTCTTGATGATCTTGGGCTTGAAGCGCTTCGCCGGCATCGTCGTGTTGTTCGTGCTCACGATGGCACTCTCGCCCATGCTTGAGCCCTTCCTAGGGGCACTGATTGCGGCACTACCCGGTTGGACGCTCGTGGTGTTCCTGGTCGGGCTCGGTTTTGCTCTCCTGCGCGCGTGCGTTGGGCTCGTCTTCGGTAAAGGGGTCGCGGATCAAATGCTCGGGACCTTGTTGGCCGACGTGGTCAGGGTCTTGGTTCTGCTCCCCTTCCGCGGTTTCCGAGCCTTGCTCCGCTACTTGCTCAATGGAGGCAACTGAGATGGTATTTTTCAAGTCACTGGTCGTGGCTCTCCTCGCCGCCACACTTGCTGCTCCAAAGGCCGAGGCGGGCAGTCTGGCCAAGGCGTTCGCCCGCTCCGCCATGAACAAACTGCTTAAGCGCGATGTGGCCCGCGATGCGGCGACGGTTGCGAAACCGTTGGCGAGGCGGCGCCAAGTTTGGCGGTATACGACGCTACAGAAAGCCACCCATGAGACTCGCTATGGCCTTGCACCGGGCAGCCATATGACATCCAGGATTACACGGGGACGGCCGCCGTCACGCGAGACCGCGCAACGCCGGTATGGCTTGCCGAGCAAGCCGGACGTCCGACAGACATGGAGCCTCCCCTCGGGGACGCCGTTGCGTTCTACTAAAGTTATTGGTGGGGGGGGCCCGGGCAGGAGGAGATCACATCAACCAAGCAGGTGCCGGCGGAGGGTCTCATACGAATAACGCGACTGAAATCCTCAAGTAAATGATCTATATCCCCGGAGCTTGTCTGCGCGTCCGTTGACCAAATCATGAGCACCGTCCCAGTTCGTTGGCACGCGGCATTCTGCCTCGTGGCAGCGGGCTGCTCCGCTTAATCCGCATCGATAATGGCTGTCGCCTAAGCAATGCCTTCAAATCCCGCGCATTATTGAGCTCGTAGTCACAGTCGATCCGCACCGAGCCGGAGAGCGCTGGTCGCGCGTTCTTACGCCCGGATGTTGTGACGCCGGCACCGGCTCCCAAGTCAGCTCGATTGCGGCGCGAATCCTCGCCGCAGGGTATTTTCGGTCACGGTCCGCGGTACCATGAAGCGCAGCACGTAGTCGGGTCCGCCGGCCTTGCTGCCTACGCCGCTCATCTTGAAACCGCCGAAGGGCTGGCGCTCGACCAAGGCCCCGGTGATCTTGCGGTTGATGTAGAGATTCCCTACTTGCAATCCTCGAGTGACTCTGAGGATATGCCCAGGACTGCGCGAGTAGAGGCCGCCGGTCAGGGCATAGCGGGTATTGTTGGCGACGGCGATCGCGGTGTCGAGATCGGGGACCTTCATCACCGCCAGCACCGGGCCGAAGATCTCTTGCTGCGCCAGAACCGCGTCGGGCGCCACGTCCTCGAATATCGCCGGTCCGACGAAGTAACCGGGGCCAAGGTGCTCGCAGGGGATCTGTAGTGCCAGCCGTGCGCCGGCCGACTGCGCCTGCCGGATCGCAGCGAGCACGCGCGATTGGGCCGCCGCGTCGATGAGCGGGCCCATGAACGTGTCGGGGTGGTCGGGATGACCGATGCACAGGCTGCGCGTGGCGGCGAGCAGGCGCTCGACGAAACGGGTATAGATTCCCTGCAACACGATGACGCGCGAGCAGGCACTGCACTTCTGCCCCTGGTAGCCGAAGGCCGAATGCACGACGCCGCTCACGGCCTCGTCGAGATCGGCGTCGCTGTCGATGATGATCGCGTTCTTGCCGCCCATCTCGGCGACCACTTCCTTGACGTGGTGTTGGCCGGGCCGCTCTCGGGCAAGACTCAGGATCCGGCATCCGATCGCCTCGGAGCCGGTGAAGGCGATAAAGTGTATCTGCGGATGGCTGACCAGATAATCGCCGAGCGTATTTCCCGGGCCCGGGACGAACTGCACGACCCCCGGCGGCAGGCCCGCTTCATGTAGCAGCGCCACGAACCGTGCGGCAATCACGGGGGTGAGTGACGAGGGCTTGACCACGACGGTATTGCCGGCCGCGATCGCCGCCGACAGCATCCCTGTGAGTATCGCCAGGGGAAAGTTCCAGGGCGCAATGATTACCCCCACGCCCCGCGGCAGGTAATGGTGCAGGTTGTCTTCGCCCGGCACGTTCTTGTGCCGCGGCTGCTGCCGGTGCCAGGCCTCGCGGGCGTAATACTCCAGATAATCGACGGCCTCGGCGACGTCGGCGTCGGCTTCGCTCCAGGGCTTGCCGGCCTCGAATATCTCCAGGGCCGCGAATTCGTCGCGGCGCACGCGCAATAGCGCTGCCGCGCCGAGGAGGACCGCGGCACGCTCGGCGACGGGGCGCTGTGACCACGCCGCGTAGGCATGCCAGGCGCCGGCAATCGCGCGCTCGGCGTGTGAGGGTTCCGCGCTCGCGACGCGCCCGATGACGCGGCGGGGATCGGCGGGATAGACGGAGACGATCCAGTCGGCGGTGAATACCGCCTTGCCGTCGATAAGAAGCGGGTAATCTCGGCACGGCGGCGCATCGAGGCATGGATGCTCCTCGTGGCCGCGCCGGGTACCGTCGATACCCAATTCTACGCGCGCCTTGTCCAGGGCTGCACAGAACGCGCTGCGCTCGCGAGGAT
>JBOIDW010000483.1:0-3259 GCA_050740655.1 Gammaproteobacteria bacterium
GTAAAACGAATGATCCGGCGCCGATCGCGTTTGCCCGGCCGGCCGGGCGACAGCGGATGAATGGCCGCTTGCGTCTTCAGTTCCAGGGCCAGTTGCTCGCGCCGCGCGATGCTATCGTCCGTCTCGCGGTACAGGGTTGCGGCGTGGATAGCGGCCAGGCGCTGGTGTCCGATCTGCAACACCGTCACCCGGTACTGGAACAGGCCACGCTGAATGCGCAGCTCGTCGGCAATGCGCACCGCGCGCGCTGGCTTCGGTTTTTGCCCGTTGACCTCCACCTTGCCGCCCTTGATCGCCTCGTGGGCGAGGGCGCGGGTCTTGAAGAAGCGTGCCGCCCACAGCCATTTGTCGAGACGGACTCCCGGTGATGCCTCGTCGCCCGGGTCCATCATGGTCGAGCCTCGGGTGCGCCGCTAAGGCGGTCTCCGGTCGAGAAATGGCAGGGCGTGGTCACGATGGCGTACAATCGAAATGCATGTGGGCCGGCCCCGAAACTGCGATGGTAACCTGCGCCGTTCGCTCTGCAAAAACCGGGGGACGACGCAATAACACGAACCGCGAATCCGCGCCGGGGCACCGGCGCGGACGCTGGCTTGTCCAGCTCGGGCGAGCTCCCCGAGGGGCGCGGAGTAACTTAGCGGTTTGACGAGCATGCGCAGAGCCGCCCACTATCCCGATCGGACCGTTAACCCATGGACCATCCATCGATCCGGCACCGCGGCGGTCAGGATGAGCCGGGGCCGGACGTGAGTGTGAGCGGTCCGTCCGACGCGGCTATTGCCGACTTGGCGCCCCTGGTCGTCGATCTAGATGGGACCTTGACGCCTACGGACACGCTGATGGAGGCGGTAGTCCGAACCCTCCGCCACCATCCTGCAGACCTGCTGAGATTGCCGTTCTGGCTCCTGAAGGGGCGGGCCGCGTTCAAGGAGATCCTTGCATCCAAGTCCCGTATTCCGGCCGAGCATCTGCCCTACCGCGCCGCGCTGCTCGACTATCTGCGCGGGGAAAGGGAGAAGGGCCGTCGTATTGTCCTGGCCACCGCCGCCCACTGGCGCATCGCCGATGCCGTTGCAGCTCAGCTCCGATTGTTCGATATGGTGCTGGCCAGCGACGCGTCCAGGAACCTCAAGGGGACTGTCAAGCTCGAAGCCATCCGCGAGCGCGTGGGTGAGCGGTTCGTCTACGCCGGCGACAGCGCCGCCGACCTGCCGATCTGGCGAGCAGCATCAGCGGCAGTCCTCGTCGGGGTTCCATCCGGTGTCGCCAAGGCGATCCGGTCCGCGGTGCCCATAGAGCGTGAGTTTCCCCGGGAAAAGGCCGGGATCACGACCTGGTTGCGCGCGTTGCGGGTGCATCAATGGCTGAAGAACCTGCTCCTGTTCGTACCGCTGTTGACGGCGTTTTCCTTCCTGGAGGCGGATAAGCTTGCAACCATGCTGGTGGCATTTTTCTCGTTCTGCTGCGCCGCCTCCGCCACTTATCTCGTCAATGACTTGTGGGATCTCGACAGCGATCGCGTCCATCCGAGCAAGTATCAGCGTCCTTTCGCCAGCGCTCAGATACCGATCGTGAATGGGGTCGCGATGGCGGCGGGTGCGGTCGCGCTGGCGCTGGCGCTGGCGCTGGCGGTATCGCTGGGTTTTTCCCTGATGCTGGTGCTCTATCTCGCGATGACCAGCCTGTACAGCGGGCTGCTCAAGACCTACGTGCTCATCGACGTGCTGACGCTGGCCTTGTTGTATACCTTGCGCATCCTCGCCGGGTCCGTGGCCCTCGGAATCGTGCCCAGCTCATGGCTGCTGGCCTTTTCGGTATTCATCTTTCTGAGCCTGGCGCTGGTGAAACGCTGCTCCGAGCTCGTTGCATTGCAGCACCTTGGCGTCGATACCACGAGCGGGCGTGATTACCGGGTGAGCGATCTGGTGGTACTTTGGCCTCTCGGTATCGGATCGGCGCTGTGTGCGGTGGTCGTATTCGGGCTGTTCATCAGTGCCGCCGAAACCCAAGCGCGCTATGCGAGTCCGCGCTTGCTGTGGCTGGTGGCGGTGGGTTTCATCTACTGGCTTTCCCGGCTATGGATCAAGACGGTGCGCGGAGAGATGCACGATGACCCGGTGGTTTTTGCCATGCGCGATCGGGGAAGCCGCATCACCATCTGGGCGATGCTGGCTACAACGCTCGCCGCCCATTTCATACCGCTGGCCGGTCCGTGAGCAGCGGAGATGGCTGCTACCGTTGGCTACGCTGGCAGGCACACCCGGCGGCGCCAAGGCAAGGGGCCTCCGGCCCGGCGCGATGCGGGGGAGAATGATACCGGGCGCGTTTGCAGCCTTGCCGCTCGCGTCGGCGGCAAGAGGGCGGGCGGGTGTCGAGGGGCATGGACTGAGTGCAAGCCGATTTGAAGTGATACAAGCGCTATGTTGCTGATGATCGATAATGAGCATCGGCGTCTGGCGCAGTCCTGGAAGCGGAACAGCCGAAGGCTGGCCCGCAGGGCGAAGCACAGGATGCCCGGAGTAAGCCCGCGCGCAGCGACGCGCTGGGCGGGCGGGGGATCAAAACCAGGCTGAGGCAATTCAACATAATGCCGGGGATTATGCGGGACTGTCGGCCATCCGGCCGCCCCAGACCAATTTGAAGTTGTCATCGGGCTCCTCGGGCTTCTGATCCTCGATGTGCCTCTTCCACACCTCATCGATCGTTCGGCAGCGGCATCGATACTCGGAATCCTATCGCGCAGGACGATGCCGCCCCTACCGCACTAGTTCCTCCAGCTCCGTCCGTGTCACGAACAGTCCCTGCAATCGGACAGGATTACCGATGTCCTTGTACAGCAGGTCGCCACGGCCCAGTAGCGTTTCGGCGCCCAAGCAGGGATATCGTGAAGGGGGTGATCGACGCAAACTTCAGCGGCCGGGTGGCACTGAGAGTGGTACGCCCGATCGATTCGCGCCTCATCCTCGATGAGGCCGGCGCTGTGTCGCGAAAATCAAGTGGATTCCGGCTGCGCGCGCTTTTGCGCCCAGTCGGGCAATCTGAGCACAAACGCCAATCCGGCCTGGATACCCCTCATTGCCATAAAAAATTCCCATTGTCCTTAAAAGGTAAGGTTAAGCGTGACTTCGATGAAGTCAATGGGCTCCGCCGATCCCGTCTCGCGCAAAAAGCTACCGGGAAAGAAGTGCGCGTAGATCGTGGTCAAGTTGAGATGCCGGTTAATCTGCCAATCCGCGGTCAATGAAATCGCACTTCCAAC
>JBOIDW010000484.1:0-17066 GCA_050740655.1 Gammaproteobacteria bacterium
GTGTTGACGTCCACGGTGGTCATGGCCTCGGTCTGATCGATGAACAAGTGGCCGCCCGATTTCAACTCGACGCGCCGCTGCAGCGCGCGCTGGATCTCGCTCTCTACCGAATACAGCTCCAGGATCGGCCGTGCCCCCGTGTAGTGCTCGATGAGCTCGCACATATCGGGCATGTAGCGGCCCGCGAATTCGACCACGTGCTCGTAGGTCTCCCGGGAGTCGATACGCACCCTCTCGACCTCCGTGGCGGCGAGGTTGCGTATGGTCTTGAGGACCACGGGCAGGTCTTCGAACACGAGCCCTGGGCAGGGTACCGCGGGCAATTGCCTGGCCGCGGTCTGCCACAGCCGTTCGAGAAAATCCATGTCCGTGACCAATTTGTCCTCGCTCAATCCCTGGGCCGCGGTACGCACGATATAACCGCCGGGGCCACGCTGAACGGCCCGCTCGCGCCCCATGGCCCCCGGTGCCGGCTCGGCTGGCTCCGCCGGCGAGGCCAGCGCCGGGCGCTGTGTGATAACGGCCTGGCGCAGCCGTTCGCGCTCGCCCTCCTCCGTGATCTTCTGGGACACGCCGATGCACGGGTGGCCGGGTAGATAGACCAGATAGCGCGAGGCGATGCTCAGCCGTGCGGCAAGGCGCGCGCCCTTGCCCAGCAATGCGTCCTTGGTCACCTGCACCAGCAGTTCGTCGCCGCTCGCGAGGAGATCGGCGATGCTGGGGCTGGCGTCTGCCGGTGGCGAAACGGGTCCCGGAGGCCGGCTCCCGTTCAGCAGATCGGAGAGATGCAGGAAGGCGGCGCGTTCCAGGCCGATGTCTACGAATGCCGCCTGCATGCCGGGCAGCACCCGGTTGACGCGGCCCAGATAGATGTTGCCGACCAAGCCTTTCTTGCGCCGCCGCTCGACGATGATCTCCTGCAGCATGCCGTTCTCGACCACGGCGACCCGGGTCTCGTGCGGCGTCACGTTGATGAGGTATTCCTCGGGCATAGGCCCCCAGTAGTTAATGCCATCGTCATGATCGCCTGCCAGGATGGTTCATTCAATCCTAGCGCGAGAGCGGCCGATTGCGCATCCCCTCGCCTAAGGTATGATGGCGCACGCGGCCCCGATCCGACACGAGAGGTACAAGCAGACCACCGATGGCGCCCTCCGATCGCACCCTGACCATCATCCTCGCGCTGGGCGCCGATCCGGGCCTGCCCCCGCTCACCGCCGACCGCGCCAAGTCGGCCGTACCGTTCGGCGGCAATTACCGGGTCATCGATTTCCCCTTGGCCAATTGCCTGCACTCCGGCCTGCGGCGCGTCCTGGTCTTCACCGAGTATCGCTCGCACTCGCTGCTGAAACACCTGCGCGACGGCTGGTCGGTGCTCAACCCCGAGCTCGGTGAGTACATCACCCCGGTGGCACCGCAGATGCGCGAACGGCAGTATGGCTATCAGGGCGCGGCCGACGCGCTGCGCCAGAATCTCTATCTGCTCGCACGCAGTCCCGTAGAATTCGTCTTGGTATTGTCCGGCGAGCACGTGTATCGCATGGACTACGCGGCGATGATCGAGCACCTGGCGGGCATCGGGGCGGATGCGAGCGTCGCCACCTTTGCCGTCCATGCGCGACGCTGGGCCCAGACCCGCAACCGGGTGACGGTGACCGAGGACGGTGTGGTGACGGACGTGCAACGCAAGGCCGATATCAACGATCCCTCGCCGCCGCTCGGCACCATGGGCGTCTACGCCTTCCGCAAGCAGGCGCTCCTCGGTGCCTTGGAGCTCGCGGTCCCGGACGGCGGGACCCGTCCCGGCGGCCCTGCCGATCCCGGCCTCGATCTCATTCCGCAGTGCCTGGTCGGCGGCGCCAAGGTCATCGCCTACGAGTTCGGCGGCGAGCTCGGGCGGGTTACGCAAGACCGCTACTGGCGGGGCCTGGATAGCCTGGACGATTACTACGAGGCCAATATGGACCTCCTGGAGGCTGATCCGCCCATCGATCTCTACCAGAGCGATTGGTCGATCCGCACCTATCAGGCCCAGCACCCGCCGGCGCGCACCGTGCCGGGGCATTCCGGCGCGGAAGGCCTGTGTATCAATTCCATCGTGGCCAGCGGCGTCGTCATCACCGGCGGCGGCGTGCACCACAGCATCCTCTGCCCGCGCGCGCTGGTCGAGGACGGCGCCGTGGTCGAGGACTCCATCCTGCTGCACGGGGTACAGGTCGGCGAGGGCGCCCGCGTGCAGGGTTGCATCGTGGACAAGAACGTGCGCGTTCCGGCGGGTGTAACGGTCGGCGTGGATCACGAGCGCGACCGCAGCCGCTACACGGTCACGCCCAAGGGGATCGTGCTGGTCCCGAAGGGTTATCGTTTCGAGTAATTGCCGGGCAGCGGCTGGCTTCGGGCCGGATCGGATCGCACGGTAACCCCCTCAGGGGTGGACACGAATGTGTTAGGCGCCAAGAGAGTGTTGATTCGCGCGATGACCTTTGAGTCAAATATTTGAACTTGTCATCCGGCTGGTGGGTTCGGGCGACGTACGAATATCCGAACACGGATATGACGAGCTTGCCGAAGACGATATCGCCGTGCGGGATATACTTGATGGGGTAGGTACCGGTTCGGTCTTGGAGGACTATCCGGCCTATCCCAAGGGGCCGTCCGTCCTGGTGCTACAATTCGATCGCGACGCGCGCCCCATTCACGTCGTGTGGGGAATACCGAGAGGCTTTTCTAAGCCCGCCGTCGTTGTAACTGCATATCGGCCTGATCCGAGCAAGTGGAACAAGACCTTTACGGAGCGGCAGAAATGAAGAGCAGACAAAAAATTAAATACGTTCACGAAGGTAAGTATGTCGCGGAAGTCGATGTGGGTGTGATTGACGACGATACTTCCTGGTCGCCGTACCTATCTGTCGCGGACGCGAGCAGGTTGGATGCCGTCAAGGCCGCGTTACGCCGCGGCGATATCAAAGCGGCGTCGACCCTCTCGCGCATTTACACGCTTCAACCAATCGCCGCGTCCCAGTGACGCTCAACCATGTGATCAACGGACGCCAGGGAAAGCGCGGCGGCGCCGCGCGGTAGCTCGTGTGGCCGGCGCCGGTTACTGCAAGCGATAGGCATCAGAATCGTTCAGGCATGGTAGACTTTAGACCGAATCGGCTGAAATCCTTATGTCGAGCTAGATGTGGCGAAGGAGAAGATCGCATACCTCAAGCACTGGGAATCGCCGTCGTCACTGACATCAGCCTTTTCAGTTGGCTTCTCACCAGCGGGTCGCAAGGGCCAACGGTATTGCTCTTCGGTGCGCTCGTGGCGGTCGCATGCGTTACCATCATCGCCTTCTACTTCCACAAACGGATTTAGAAGGACATTGACGCCTTAGAGGACTTGTAGCCGTGGAAATCGTTATCACGCTCGCCCTGCTCGGAGTCGTTGGCGCGTTTGCTTACATGGCTCTCGATGCTGTGCGGCATTCAAAGTAAAGCCGGTTTTGCCTAACCGGTCGGCCGACCGCCGGGCAAAGTGTTCGCTTCGCCCATGCATCCGTTGCCGGCGGCGGCTGAGCTTGAGCGACCGGCCCCTCACGGTCTCTGCCACTACCCTAACCCCGCCCCTATCAAAGGGCAGCACGGATACGAAGATCAAGCCCCTTTGGCCAGTCCTACAGAGACCCGGGTGAGCGCCGGACATAGCGTCGAGTGGCTCATCGCTGCGCTCCGGCAGCACTATCGCAAGCGCATCACGGGCGAGTTGTCGATCCCGGCCCAGCCTGGGCGCTATGCCGAGTTTCCGGAGGACCTGGCCCCGGCGCTCGCCACGGCCCTGCGTGGCCGAGGGATCGAGCGCCTTTACAGCCACCAGCGCCAGGCCTGGGACGCGATCCGCGCCGGCCGGCATACCGTGATCGTGACGCCGACGGCCTCCGGCAAGACCCTGTGCTATAACCTGCCGGTGCTCGATGCGGTATTGAGCACCCGCTGCAAGGCCCTGTATCTCTTCCCTACCAAGGCCCTGGCCCAGGACCAGGTCGCGGAGATCCTGGAGTTGAATCAGGCCGGGGCGCTGGGCGTGCGCGCTTATACCTTCGATGGTGATACGCCGGGGGACGCGCGCAAGGCGGTGCGCACCCGCGGCGACGTCGTGGTCTCGAATCCCGACATGCTGCATCAGGCGATCCTGCCGCATCACACCAAGTGGGCGCAGTTCTTCGAGTCCTTGCGCTACGTGGTCATCGACGAGATGCATAGCTACCGCGGCGTATTCGGCTCGCACATGGCGAACGTCATCCGGCGCTTGCGGCGCATCACGGGCTTCTACGGCGTCGAACCGGTCTTCATACTGGCCTCGGCTACCATCGCCAACCCCGCCGAGCTCGGCACGGGCCTCATCGGTGCGGCGGTGGAAGCCATCACCGAGAGCGGTGCCCCGCAGGGCGAGAAACGCGTCATGCTGTGGAATCCGCCGGTCATCAATCCGGACCTCGGGCTGCGCGCCTCCAGCCGTTCGCAGGTGACGCGCATCGCGCGCACCGCCGTCAAGGCCGGATTGAAGACCATCCTGTTCGCCAGTTCGCGTCTGATGGTCGAGGTGCTGACCAAGTACATGAAGGACGTCTTCGACCGCGATCCGCGCCGGCCGCCGCGGGTGCGGGCCTATCGCGGCGGTTATCTCCCCACGGAGCGGCGCAGCGCCGAGCAGGACCTGCGCGCCGGCCGTGTCGACTGCGTGGTCGCGACCAGTGCCCTGGAGCTGGGCGTCGACATCGGCAGCCTCGACGTCTGCGTTCTGAACGGATATCCAGGTACCATCGCCGCCACCTGGCAGCGCCTGGGCCGGGTCGGCCGGCGCAATCGCCCGGCGCTGGGCGTGCTGGTCGCGACCAGCGAGCCCATCGACCAATATATCGTGCGCAATCCCGAGTTTTTTGTCGGGGCGAGCCCCGAGCACGCCCGCATCGCCGCGGATCAACTACTGATCCTGATGGACCACGTGCGTTGCGCGGCCTTCGAGCTACCCTTCGAGCAAGGCGAGCGGTTCGGTGCCGAGGACCTGGACGAGATGTTGAATTACCTGGTCGAGCAGCGCCTGCTGCATCGCGAGGGCCGGCGCTGGTATTGGATCGCCGACAGCTATCCGGCCATTGCCGTCAATCTGCGCTCGGTGGCCGAGGGTAACTTCGTCGTCGTCGATCGCAGCGAGGGAAAACAGACCGTGATCGCGGAGGTCGATTACGCCAGTGCGCCGATGACGCTGTACGAGGGGGCAATTTACATGGTCCAGGCCCAGCCCTGGCAGGTAGAGCACCTCGACTGGACCGGCCGCAAGGCCTTCGTGACCCGCACTCAGGCCGATTACTACACCGACGCCATCGACTATACCAAGCTCAAGGTGCTGGAGGAATTCGAACGCGAAACCGCAAGCGGAGCGGCCTGTGCCCGCGGCGAGGTACACCTGGTGCGGCGCATCGCCGGCTATAAAAAGATCCGCTACTACACGCATGAGAACATCGGTTACGGTCCCATCAACCTCCCCGATCAAGAGATGCACACCAGCGCGCTGTGGTGGCAGGTGGATCCGGAGCGGCTCGCGCAGCGGTTCAAGGACCGCTGGCAGGCCCTGGATGGATTTCTGGGCGCGGCGTATGCCATGCATCACGTCGCGGCACTCCTCATCATGGCCGAGCCGCGCGATCTGGGCCGCACGGTCGGCGATAGCGATGCCGCGTGGATAGCGACCGTCGGTCCGGACGGCCGCGGCCGCACCCATACCCTGGGCGGTGAAGCGGTCGCTCTGCATGACGCCGGCCGCGCCTTTCAGCCGACGGTATTCCTCTACGACAACTACCCGGGCGGGATCGGCCTCGCGCCCGGCCTCTACGGGCTGCGCCGCGAGGTCATCGCGCGCGCCGCCGAGCTGGTGCGCGGTTGCCAGTGCCGGTCGGGCTGCCCGGCCTGCATCGGACCGATCCTGACGCTGGAGGAGGCGCGCGGCCATTCGCCCAAGTCGGCGGTGCTGGCGGTGCTGGCGTTGTTAAGTGGTAGCGTAAGTACATTCGGAGCTGGGAAGGACTAGCAGCGTGAGTATCGAGGATAAGTTTGACATCCCCCTGATCGCAGGCATGGCTCTCAGGGAGAAGCAGATTCAGCAGAACTACCGACCAATCATTGCCGTTCACAAGTGGTTCGCCCGACGGCCCGGCACCTTGTTTCGGGGGCTAGTGCTTGCCGAGTTCGGCGACCGACCGCTCGCGGAGAGTTTTTTCAAAGCAAACGACTTCCCCGGCCGCACGGTCGCCGACCCATTCATGGGTGGCGGCACCCCCTTGCTCGAAGCGAACCGCGTAGGCTGTGACGTCCTAGGCTTCGACATTAACCCCATGGCCGCTTGGATCGTGAGGGAGGAAATGGAGCACCTCGATCAAAAAGCCTACCGGAAGGCTACCAGCGACCTTATGGACGTGCTTAAGCAGGAAATCGGTGGGCTGTACCGAACTGACTGCTCGCTCTACGGGGACCGTGATGTCCCGGTGAAGTACTTCCTGTGGATCAAAACCTTGCCTTGCGGGCGCTGCGGGCACGAGATCGACCTATTCCCGGGTTATATGATTGCCGACGACACCCGGCACCCGACCCACGTAGTGGTGTGTGCCTCATGCGGCGAGCTGAACGAGGTCAGCGACCCGAAGCACCGCGGCAAATGCCGGAACTGCCCTGCCCGCTTGAACGATCGCGGTCCAGCTCGCCGCAACCGTTGCCCCTGCCCGCGCTGCGGTCACGACAACGCTTATCCCCGTCCCGAGTATGGCCCTCCACAGCACCGCATGTTCGCAATCGAGTACTACAACCCCCACCGGAAAGATCGACACCGGGGGCGTTTCTTCAAGAAGCCCGACGTCCACGACCTTGCTCGCTATGCGGCTGCCGCCGAACGCTGGCGCGCCGAGGAGCCGCGCTTCGTCCCGGAGCACGAGATCCTTCCGGGCGACGAGACCGACCGACTGCACCGCTGGGGATATCGGCGTTACCGAGACCTGTTCAACGATCGCCAGCTACTGGGCTTGGAGGTGAGCGCTCGGTGGATTGCGGCAGTCCAAGACGAGCGCGTGCGCCATGCCCTCGCCACTAACCTCTCTGACCTTCTGCGCTACCAGAACATGCTCTGTCGCTACGACACCATGGCACTGAAGTCTCTCGACATCTTCTCCGTCCATGGCTTCCCGGTCGGGCTGATGCGGTGCGAGTCCAACCTACTCGGCGTCTCCAAGGGTAGTGGGAGCCCAATCGGGTCCGGCGGCTGGACCAATATCGTGGATAAATACGCCAAGGCAAAGTCCTACTGCGACTCACCCTTCGAGGTCCGCATCGGCAACGGCAAGTCCGCGGTCCGCATCAAGGGCGAGTGGATCGGTGAGTGCCGAGAGGGTGCGCGTCCCCGCGAGGTTACCATTCGCTGCACGAGCTCGACCGAGTTGCACTTGAAGCCCGAGAGTCTGGACGCAGTCTTCACCGATCCACCGTATTTTGGAAACGTCCAGTATGGCGAGCTCATGGAATTCTGCTACGCTTGGCTGCGCCGATTAGTCGGCAACGAGGCCGAGGGCTTTAACCGGGAGTCGACCCGCTCTCCGGCCGAGTTGACCGGCAACGAGACCCAGGCGCGTGGACTCGACCACTTCACCGATGGGCTGTCCGCGGTCTATCGGGAGATGGCACACGCTCTGAAGCCCGGCGCGCCACTCGCCTTCACCTTCCACCACAACCGGATCGACGTGTACTACGCCGTAGGAGTTGCGGTCCTGGACGCCGGCTTCACCTGTTCAGCCACTCTTCCCTGCCCGGCAGAGATGGGTG
The DNA here is from genome assembly GCA_050740655.1 of Gammaproteobacteria bacterium. Classification (GTDB taxonomy): domain Bacteria; phylum Pseudomonadota; class Gammaproteobacteria; order JACCXJ01; family JACCXJ01; genus JBOIDW01. The sequence continues at coordinate 7,851 of JBOIDW010000484.1, forward strand.
GCTCGATCCACATCCACGGGACAGGCTCATCGATCGTCGATACTGTCTTCGTTTGCCGTATCCACGGATGCACGCGACGCAGTCGGATCTTTAATGGTCTCGACCGCCTCGTCGAGATTGTGCGCGAAGAATTGGCGCAGCTAAGAAGCGCCGGCATGAAGCCCACTTCCGGTGATATTCGCTGCATCGTCTTCGGCCACCTTACGCGCATGACCATTTGGCGGCTGCGCAAGGGTTGGATCCCGGACCTGCCTGCGACGGAGCGCCTCGCGCGTTTCGCACGCGCTGCAGCGGACCTTGGTGATCCGCAAGCGGCCATCGATGCGCTCGCCAGCCCAGATCCGCGGGCCATGCCGAAAACCGCGCTTCCCCTTTTTGCCTCGGACTTGGCCGAATGACATTCCCGTTTGAAGTTGCGTTCTCGGAGGTCGAAGCAAGTCTCGATGCTTTCGTGGATTCCCTCTTCGGGGCACTCCAGTCCGAATTCATGACACTGCCGAAGGGTGAGGGATTCATCGAGTACCCTGTCTTTGAGGCGGGCTATGAGGCACTGAAACGTACTACCGGCGGCTTTCGGGACCTGTCTCCCGATTCTGTGATCGAGACAGTCTATCGGGTCCCGATCGCTTTCATCGTGCTGCGGGCGATGCTCGGCTTCACTCCGCCGGAGTGGGCGTACGTCACGACGCAACGGGCCGACTTCGAAGTGACGCAAGGCGCAGTCCGAGCGATCGATCGGCGCATCCGCATGGCCCCGCTTGAACCGTTGCACACCAACGGCAGTGTTACTGACCAGCGACTTCGCGCTTTAGTCACCACCGCGTGTCAGCTGCTAGTCGAGGGGGCGTCGCCCGTACAGCCGAGGCTGATCCACCGCCTCGATAAGGCCGATACCAAGCATGGCATTCAGACCCTTCAGCCGCTCGCCGAATTGGGCGTGCCCTACGCTATGGTCCTCTATGAACGCTTCTTATTAATTAGGTCGACCGTTCGCCGGCCACCGGGACTCTGTCTCCGAGCTCGTCGGCGACGTCCTTGAGGCCGCCATTGAGGCCGTGCTCTCAGATGCCGGCATCAGCTTCCGGAAGACGAAACGCGCCGAGCGCGTTACAGGTTTCGATCAGGCTCCCGACTTCATCGTTCCTGACGAATTCAATCCACTGATCGTGATCGAGGCCAAGATCACTGAGGACGATGGCACGGCTCGGGACAAGATTACGCGCGTTCAGCATCTCGGCACTCTCTCTATGCAGGGGTGTGGCCCAGCGGACCCACCGCGTTTTGAGGTTATCGCTTGTATCGCAGGGCGGGGCTTCAAGGTACGCCGTGAAGACATGAAGAAGCTCCTGCTGGCGACTCGCGGCAAGGTTTTCACCCTTCAGAACGTCAACAAGCTCGTGGCATGCAGTCGCCTCCGTGAGTTCAGGACGCGTTGAGGGGATAGCGTTCGATGAAGCGGCCACCGTCTTCCTGGATCCGATGGCCGCGTCAGGTCCAGACCCGGAACACCCAATTGGCGAGGATCGGTACATTACGTTTGACTACTCGCGCCTGGGCCGGCTGCTTGCGGTGTGTCACACCTACCGCCCAGGAGCGATTCGAATCATCACAGCACGTCGTGTGACACGCGGCGAGAGGACACTTTATGAAGCGGGCTAAAGACGAAATGCGGTCAGAGTACAAGCGCTCGGACTTCGCGAAGCTTGAACGTGGGAAGTTTTTTGCCGAGGTCGCCAACGGGACCTCGGTCGCACTGCTCGAACCAACCATTGCCAAGGCATTCCCAACGTCGCAGGCTGTAAACGAAGCCCTGTATGGTCTGCTGGCGCTTGCGGAGCAAACAACACGCATAACTCGGCGTTCCAGCGGACGTGCTAAAGCGCGCCGCTGAACTCAACGATGGCGCGTCGCTCGCGCCTGCTTCGCAGGATAGTGTTACGCGCCCATGAGCGGATGGAGGAAGTTGGTGAGTGACCTGGCTGGGCGCATAACGGTTGATCTCTATTGCTTGCGACACGCCATCGAGCCGCAAGCAAGCGATATGGGTAGGGAAGGACCCGCTTCTCGCCGTAGGTTGCATTCAGTACGATACTGCGCAAAGTAGAAATGAGCTTCCGGCTCAATAACCAGCCGGCCGGGCCCTGGAGCGGAATTCCGTTCTTAGCGTCCTGCTTACAGAAACTCGATAGATCGAACATAACCTTCCCCCTTTATGGATCGCCGGCATCCCGAATTGGACATCATCGAGCCGGCCGCGAGTAGGCGTTTAATTTAGATTCGTACACGTTAACGGTTGAACCCTATCCCACTCACGAAAGCCCGATTGACCTGCAGCTGCCATCGGCCGCCGCTGTGATGAGTTTCCCTACCCATGGAATGGAATGAGCATATTCGGCAAAGATTCCCGCTTGGAGTCTCACCCCCCCCGCTGCTTTGACCGATGCCTTACGCGCGTCCTTCACGAGCACGTGCTGATCGATGATCTTGCTCATACGGTTCACGAAGCGAAACGTGATCTGCCGCCCGTCCGTATCGACCATCATGGCACCAAAGTCGTCGGCGTAGCGGAATCGGCTATGCCGATCGATCTCGCCGAAGTGCGAGATCCACGTTCCGCCGACGCCATTGACGAAATAGGGTATGCCATCGACGTTCAACCGCTCATACACATGATGATAGCCCGACAACACGGCATCGGCCCCCCACGCGGCGAAGGGCCAGCGGAACCGCTAAGGAACGCCGCGGTTCAGGTCGCCCCGTCAGCGGAATTCATCAACGTTCCATTACCGCCGCGTCGAGTATACCTCGGCAGAGTTTGTTAGAAGACCGCAGTGTACTCCGAGTCGCATGCGTAAGGCCGCCAATAGGCCGGAACTGCCCCGGGGAGTGGGCGAGCGGTGCAAGGGCGGACGGGCGCTACGCTGGCCCCATAGCACTTGCGTGTCCCGCGCTTACTCGATCCCGAGTTTGGCCAGGCGGTAGCGCAGCGAGCGCAAGGTCAAGCCGAGCAGCTTTGCGGCCTGGGTTTGGTTACCCTTGCAGTGTTTCAGGGCATCGAGAATCTGGTTTCTCTCGATCTCGTTCAATACCGAGTCCAGGCCTGCCGGCACTGGCGAGTCGGCCGCCGGTCCCGGCAAGCCCAGGTCGGCGCGGGTGATGTACTCGCCCTCGCTCAAGGTCATGACCCGCTCCAGGACGTTCTCCAACTCGCGGATGTTGCCGGGGAACCGGTAGGCATGAAGGGCGGCCATGGCGTCCTCATCCAGCCTGGGCTTGCGTGTTCCCGTCTCGCTGGCCAGGCGGTCCAATAGGTGATCGATCAGCAGCGGGAGGTCGCCGCGGCGCTCGCGCAAGGGCGGCACGTCGAGCTGGATGACGTTGATGCGGTAGTACAGGTCTTGGCGGAACTTGCCCTCGCCCACCGACTGCGCGAGATCCTTGTGCGTGGCGCTCAGGATACGCACGTCTACTGCGATCTCCTGCTGGGCGCCGATCGGCCGTACCGACTTCTCCTGGATGGCGCGCAGCAGCTTGACCTGCATGTGCAGGGGCAGCTCGGCGACCTCATCGAGAAACAGCGTGCCACCCTGGGCCGCCTGGAACAGCCCCGGCTTGTCGGCCGTCGCGCCGGTAAAGCTGCCCTTCTTATAACCGAACAGCTCGCTCTCCATCAGCTCGGCGGGGATCGCACCGCAGTTGACCGGCACGAACGGGTGCGAGGCGCGCGGGCCCTGCTCGTGGATGAGGCGTGCCACCAGTTCCTTGCCGCTGCCCGACTCGCCGCTGATATAAACCGGCGCCTGGCTGCGTGCGAGCTTGGCGATGGTCGCGCGCGTGCGCTGGATAGCCTCCGATGCACCGACCAGCCGGGTCACCGACGGCACAGGGTCCGCCCGTGGTTTGTGATCGGTCAGGCGCAAGGCGGTGGTCACCAGACTGCGTAACACGCCCAGGTCTACCGGTTTGGATACGAAGTCGAAAGCCCCCGATTTCAGCGCCTCGATCGCGGCCTCCATCGTGCCGTGGGCGGTGATCACCGCGACCGGGATGTGCGCGTAGCGCCTTTGAATCAGCTTGACCAGATGCAGCCCGTCCCCGTCGGGCAGACGCATGTCGGTCAGACATAAATTGAATTGGCGCGCGTCTAGGCGCTCGCGCGCCTCGCGCAGCGTGGCCGCGGTGACGCACTCGATCCCCATGCGCGTCAGGGTGATGTCGAGGAGCTCGCGGATGTCCGGCTCGTCGTCGACGATGAGGGTTAGCGGGGCCGACAAGTGGTTTGGATACTCACGTGCAAGATATTCTGAACGAGACGATAGCTATGCTTCCATTCCTATAACAACGTGTCTCTTGATGCTGGGAGCGCGTGCCAGCATCAGGAACACAGAGAGCGGGCAACATTCCAGTATTCTGATGCCGGAAATCCATGCCGGGACTACCCGTGGATTCCCTAAATTGCGTACGAACTTCAAAGAGGACAAGCCGGGCAAGGGACCGCGGCAGTAGGTATCCGCGGCCGCGGCCGGTGTTCGAACGATTGCGCGCGGCGCCGACCCGACGATAAAGACTTAATCTGGGCATTAAAGACGGACCTTTCCACTGCATACATCCCACCACGGGCACCCTCGAATCCGCAGCTCCAGGAAGCCAGCGTTTGGCCATACCGAAGAGCCACGCCGAGCGCTTCGACACCGGCCATTTGAAAACCTTCCACCCCGCGTTTCGCTGCCATCGCGAGAAACCCCGCGGTACACCAATCGCCAGCGCCGCAAGTATCAGCAAGCGCTGGTACAGCGATCGCCGGCAGGTGCTGCCAAGTTGATGGGCGCGCTCCCAGCTTATGGCGGAATCGTAGTCCCGTGGCTCCAAGCGTTTGGATTTCAAGTAAAGTTGCTGCACCTTTCGCCATAACGCCAGCGAGTTCGGGAAACCGCTGCTCCGCGTACTTGACGACGTGCGCAATCCTCAGAGCTTCGGTGAGCAAACGCCCGTCGGATCGCACGGAGGGTTCAAAAACGACAAGGGCGCCACCGTCAGCAGATGCCGCGGACATGTTCAGCGCGGCCCGTGATAGACGATCCATGAAAAAAACGGACGCGCCGTCGAGCTTCGGGAGGATCCATTCGACGCTTTTCGCCACCACTGGCTTGAAACCGGGCAACCAGTGACCACAGCGTCGGCACGACCACGAGAATCTATGAACAGGTAAACCGTCACGTCCCCGCCGAATCTCCTGAATTATGATCGGCGTATGTGTCGCCGGCGTACAGGCGGCAAAGTCCAAGCGTACTCCCCAGCGTTGCATATCGGCCTTCACTCTCTGAGAGGCCGGGTCACTGTTCATCCGCGCGATTGGGAAAGCTTCCCAGCCCAGATACGCTAAGATGGAAAGAACGTTGCCGCAGGTACCACCGACCCACGACTGCACGGGAGTAGCGGGATTGGAGCTAATCACTAGGTCGAGAGCGATTAACCCTGTACCGAAGATACGCAGCCGCTTCTTATCGTTATTCGCAACTGTCATGCGCGTATCCCCTCGCTGATTAGGCTGGGCCGGGGCGCCGGATAAGCGTCTCCTACCAGCCAGACGTGTACCAGGTGGGGTGACGGGCTTTCCGAAGGCACCGAGGCCGGCAGATTATAGCCAATCGCCTCGACATACGCGACAGGTAAATCGCGCTCCAAGGCGGCCATCAGCGCGCCGAGCGCCATCACCTTGCTTCCCAACGGCGAGAGCACGAGCATGGACCCACCGAACTCCTCGAATACCGGCCTCCTCAGGTCGTCCAACCTGAGAATCGTTCGATACAAATCAAGTGGATCGTCCTCCGCAGCGTAGACAATGTTTCGCGTATCGACGGACCAAGCGCTCTCGATCTCCGTAAGGAAATGCTCAGCCAACGCGTCGGCGAGTCGAGGATTGCTCGCTGGAAAGGGAAGAATCGGGCAGGTGTCGTGCGGGTTGACGAAGTCGTGCAGCCGAATGAGTGCCGCGCGCCGACCTCGCGCAAGCTGAGGCAACCATAGCTTGGCGGCGGCGGACGTCTCTTCAAGCGCCCAGCGGCCGCGGAATCCGTGCACGAAGCTGGGGAATCGCTGGCGGTCGAATGTATCGCCTCGTCGAGTGTCGGCTCGTGTGCGACAAAGATGTGCAGGTTTGCCGGTCCGCGGCCCTGCTCGACCCGCTCTACGAGGTAGCGGATCAGGGGAAAACTCGTACCCACCGACATTGCGCTGACGTCGATCACTACATCGTTTACGTCGTCCAGTTTTTGCCGATGGAGCGCCATGACGGCGTTCCGCCCGCCAACGATCGCGTTGTCTGAGCCGAAGATCGCTACGACGGCTACTTCGTGGTCCCTGAACGCGGCGGCGAGACGCCCGACATTGCCGCTCGCGCGTGTGACGAGATCGTCCATCGGATTGGGCCGTTCCTCCCGGATCAACAGCGCCCTCACCGTAGCGCCCGCCTGTGCCAGGCGAGTGCCGACCACGGCCGCTCGCGGATCGAATCCTGCCCCGGCAACAAAGAGCACCTTTCGATCCGCCGACGCGAAGTAGTCCTTAACGAAGGCATCAACCTCAGCGCCCGTGTGGGCAATGCACGGATCCCAGCGGCGCGCGTAAGGCATAGCGTCAGCCCTCGCCCAGCATGCGCACGAGATCGGCCGTCCGCCGCTCGAGGAAGCCGCCGCGCCGTAAGGTAAGGCCGTGATGGACCAGCAGGACGCCGCCGAGTTCGATCAGACACCACAGCTTCTTCTTCGTGCCGTGGTTTGGCACCAGCACGAAGGCATTGTAGGCGATGCCGAACTTCAGCACGCGCGCGAGGTCGGGATGCGCCGCCGGTATGGCGTCAAACTCCTCTTGCGGAATGCCGACCGCTGACGCTCCGCCGCCAAGCGACGCATTCGGCTCTAGGCTCTTATCACAACATTCCTGGGCGATCAACTCGGCGAGGCTCCGGACAAGCTGATGCTGCGGAAAATCCCATTCGCTGACGATCTTGGCTGCGCGCGCCCGAAGCAGGTTATGCTGCACTCCGCTCTTCAGCGTCGGCGGCTTTGCGCGAATGAGCTGGGTCTCCGACTGCGACACGAGTCGCGCCGCGAGCTGCAAAAACTGCTCGGCGTTCTCCGAGCTCGCATCGCAGAGCGTATCGATGCCGAAGAAGTAGGGACGGTCGTACTTGTGCAAGAGGTGCACGCGGGCACCGTCCGCTACGTCGGCGTCCGCAGTCAGCGGCCGGTTCGGCTCCGCGTCGTTCCCGGTCTCCTCGAACAAGCCCCGCTGGGGGATGCGCTTGGCATACCGCTCGAACAGAATCGCCAGCATGCCAAGTCCCAGATCCTCTCCGCTCTCGCCAGTGCCCTTTAGGTAGCGATCGACCTCCCCCTTCAAGGCTTGACGCCGCTCGGCGGAAACGCCGTAGCGCCGCTGGATGGCGTCCACATGAGCGACGAGCCGCTCACGTTTGCCCGCAGCGATGGGTTCCGGTTCGGTCGCGAGCAGGTCACCCAGATTGTGCAGCCCGCGCCGATTGAAGACCTCCATTTGCCGCAGATAGCGGCCGGCCATGTCTTTCGCCATCTTGCGGAACGCTCGACGCTGGTTGGCGCGGTCGGCGCTGCTTTGCAACCAGATGTCGGTGACCTCTCGCGTCCGCTTGAGGCCGGGCTCCACAGTTGCCGTCTCGGCGCCGGGCTCGGTCAATACATCGGCTGGCGTCAGAGCGTCGAGCCTGGTCAGGACCCAGCGTGCGACCTTCGTTTCACGCCGCGTAAGCCAGCGAAACAACGCTGATAGCTGGGCGGGGTGCAGACTGTGGGCGTCATCGAAGATGACGAGCGGCCGCAAAGTAAGCGTTTCTCCCTCATCAACGATCCGGAAATACTCGATAACGTCGAATGGCCGATAAGCGGCGGCCGCCCCGTCGTCGATCTCGCTGACGGCTGGCGGCATCAATGCCGCCGATATGCGATAAATGGCGATCTCAACCTGACGGGCGCGCTCAAGAAGGCTGGAAGCCTTGACACCGCCGATCGCCGTTAGCGCCGCCTCTGCGTCGCCACGCGGGACGATCTCGACCCGTTCGAGCGCTACACCTGCGGACACGAAGCTGCGCAGCCAAGTCAATATGGTGCGTGCCTGCAGAAGAGCGATCATCAACCCGGTTTTCAGCTCATCGGAATAGGGGAACTCCCAAAAATCCCGATACTCGGCCTCAAGCGGCAGGCGGCCGCCGACGACGGCGGGTCGCTCGTCAGCGATCGCAAGGCAAGCCGACAGCGTATCGATCAGCGGCTTGAACGCTGCTAGATCGCGGTTACGTAACAAGGTCCTGAGCGTTGGAAACTGGAACAGGCGCGCGAGGGTGGTCTTGCCGCTACCGGGCGTGCCGATGATAACCGAGAGACGATCATAAAGGCGACCCTCCTGCGCCGGCTTCTGGAAAAAGGTCGCGAGCGGTTCGGGCGTTACAACGGCCAGGAAAGCTTCGTCGTCTCGCAGGTATTCCGTCGCGCGCTTTTCGAATGGGTTCATTATCGCGTACCCCTCACGCGTGCCGTCGGCGGCGTCGGAAGAGCGGACGCATGGCGGGGGCGGTCACGCCGCCTTCACGTCCTCCTCCGTCCGTCTCGGCCCACAGTAGGGCCACCGAATTGTTCGGCGTGTTGTGCTCAAGGACGATGGGTAGCGCGCAGCCACCATATCCAAGCCCCTGATGCTCAACGCCGCCGACATCCGTGTGCCGCGTGCGTAGGACCGGATCATAGTAGATTCGAGTAAGCTCAATGAACGCTTTGTGCGACCCTGGTACCGCGTCGATCTTGAGATAGGGCGGCAGGACCGTACCGAACGAGAAATGCACGTCCGCCGCCCAGCCGTCCCCCATCGTGGGTCGCGCGCGGGCTTCGCGCTCGAGCACGTCGCGTTGGGCTGCGTCGCTCCCTATGTAATGATGCACGCAAAGCCGCCAGCCCGCCTCGAACACGTGATCGCCCTTTAGGTCCTTGACCGCCGATGCAACCGAGTCTTTGAACCGGATAAGTTTACCCGACCACTTTTTCTTCGCAGCATTAAAACAAAGGGTCTTCGTGAAATCGTGTGGGTCAGATTGGTCATGAAATTGTCTGCAAGCCATGCTGTATGCGGGTTTCCACGGTTTGATGCTGCTGCGGAAACTGGCATGATTTCGCGATGGCTACCTCACGC
>JBOIDW010000485.1:0-3341 GCA_050740655.1 Gammaproteobacteria bacterium
GGCTCGACCTCTACAAGATCGATCTCTCGCAGGTGGTGAGCAAGTACATCGGGGACACCGAAAAGAATCTCGACCGGATCTTCGCGGCCGCCGAGGACGCCAACGCGATCCTGTTCTTCGACGAGGCCGATGCGCTCTTTGGCAAGCGCTCCGAGGTCAAGGACGCCCACGATCGCTATGCGAACATCGAGGTCGGGTATCTCCTGCAGAAGATGGAGGAGTACCAGGGCATCGCGATCCTCGCGACCAACCTCCGCGGGCATCTCGACGAGGCCTTTGTCCGGCGCATGCAGGCCATCGTCGAGCTCCCGTTCCCCGACGAGGATCACCGGCGCCGCATCTGGAAGGGGGTGTTCCCGCGTGAGGCGCCGCTCGGAGAGGACGTGGATCTCGATCTCCTGGCCCGCGAGGTCAGGCTCGCGGGGGGCAACATCAAGAATATCGGGCTCGCCTCGGCGTTCTATGCGGCCGGCGACGGCGGGGCGATCCGCATGCCGCACCTCTTGCGTGCCGTCTATCGCGAGCACCAGAAGCTTGGCCGGACGTGGAATGGCTGGAACGGGGCGTTGTCATGATCGACGATCTGAGCAAGGCCTTGTCGTCGCTTCTGACGCCCGCGATGGGTCAAGCCCAGATCGTGTTCGATCAGCCCTCGGACGCATTCAAGCCCGAGCGAACCACCTTGAACGTGTTCCTCTACGACATCCGCGAGAACCTGGAGCTGCGCAGCAACGAACCCCGTATCGAGCCGCGCGCAGCGGGTCGGGTGGCGATCCACCGGCCCGCCTTCCGCATCGCCTGCTCTTACCTCATCACCGCCTGGGCGGTCGGCGGGGCGGAGCCGCCGTTACAAGAGCATCGGCTGCTCGGCCAGGCACTCGCCGTGCTCCTGCGCTACCCGACGATCCCTTTGGGTTTCCTTCAGGGTGGTCTCGAAGGGCAAGCCCCGCCCCTGCCCATGCTGGTCGCCCAGTCGGATGGGCTCAAGGCGCCCCATGAGTTCTGGAGCGCCATCGGCAACAAGCTGCGCCCCTCGATCACGGCGACCGTGACCATCGGGATGGAGGTCGCCGAACCCCAGCCTTTGGAAGTCCTGCTCGTGCGGATGCATGATATCATCCTGGGCGAGCGGACCTCGCCCGCGGAGCAGATGCTCCAGCCCGCCACGCGTAGCGAAGGCTATCGCATCGCCGGGCGGGTCACGGATCCCGAGCAAAAACCGGTCTCGGATGCGATCGTCAGCGTGCTCGGTACGGGCCTCGAGACCCATACGGATGCGGAAGGCCGTTACACGCTCGGGTTGCTCGCGCCGGGCCAGTACACCCTACAGGTGCAGAAAGCGGATAGGGAAAGGACGCTCCAAGTGGCGATCCCGGGTGTGGACGCGCGCGACGGCAGCCCCCTGGACGTAAGCTTATAAGAGTCAACCACTAGCCAAAGACATTTGAAAGTTATCGTCCCTTCCCCCTGGAAGGGGGAGGATTAGGATGGGGGTTGAGCCTATCCGAACCGCGGCGCTCGACCCCCACCCTAACCCTCCCCCTGCCAGGGGGAGGGAATACCGTGGCGCTCGCAACTTATTGGCTTTGCACATGACTGAGGCCTTGCTTGAGCGGTGTCGTTCAACAATTGAGACGCAAGTATCTAAACGAATCGGGAGGAAGAGACCATGGCAAACCTGCTTGATGTAGCAACGAAGTCTCCTGGCGTCTATGTGTTCGAGGAGCCTTCCGCGGTCAAGGCCATCGGCGGGGTGAGCACCAGTACGGCGGGGTTCATCGGGGTATTTTCGAGGACATTTCAGTCAACGGGACCACAAACGTTCACAGTAACCACAGCGGGAAAAACCGTTCCCCTCGACGATTCTCACGTCGACCCGCAAACGGGCGTTGCTGTTCTGGTCACAAGGCAGTTACTACCCAGTGAATACACGGTTTCCGAAGACGGTAAAACAGTAACACTTACTGCAGACCCACCTCCTGACGCTAAATATGCACTCTCCTACAAAGTAAACAAGACCGATAAGGCCGAGCCTGAGCTTGCCCCTACGGACAAGGTCTTCACTCTTAGTGACAAAGCCGACAAGAATAGCGTCAAAGTCATGGAAAGCACCACCAAGATCGCTGACATCGATAACGACACCGGTCAAAAGAAAGGCCGGGTGACGTTCGGCACACCGCTGCCGCAAGGTGCCACCTTCACGGTGTCGTACCAAGTTCAAGCCCCGCAACAAGACCCGGGCAGCACGCCGTCCGCGCCCGAAGGCGTCGCGATCCTCTTCACCAACTTCACCGAGTTCAAAAAGGAGTTCGGCGATTTCGACGGGTTCGCGAAGCCGGCGAACTATCTCCGCCATGCGGTGTTCGGTTTCTTCAATAACGGCGGCAGCCGCTGTTACGTCATCTGGGTCTCGGGTGTAACCAAGAACATCGACGATGCACTGAATGAGTTTGCAGCCATCGATGAGATCGCCTTGGTAGTGGCCCCTGGCGCAACATCGGCGTACTCAAAACTGAGCGATCATTGCAAAGACGGCACCTTATATCGCTTTGCGATCTTGGACGGACCTCAAAAAGGTGACGTTAGTAGCCCAACGACATTGGGTATGCCTGGTAATACTGACTACGCCGCTTTTTATTACCCTTGGATCAAGGTCTTCGATCCCAATAAGGTAGAGGATCCTAAGGAGCCGCGCAAGAAGGGCGGGTTACTGGACGTTCCCCCGAGCGGCCATCTGGCCGGTATCTACGCCCGCGTGGACAGCCTGCGGGGCGTTCACAAGGCGCCGGCGAACGAGCCCATCCGCGGGGCACTGGGCGTCACGCATCCCTTGAGCAAAGCACAGCAGGATGGGTTGAACGTCAAAGGTGTCAATTGCATCCGGTTTCTCAACAACAATTTCTTGGTGTGGGGGGCGCGTACGGTGGGTGGCGACGAGAACCAGGACCTGAAATACATCAATGTTCGCCGCACCCTGTTATTCCTGCGCAAGTCCATCGATCAGGGCACCCAGTGGGTGGTCTTCGAGCCCAACACGCGGGCGCTGTGGAAGAAGATCACGCGCAACGTCGATGCCTTCCTGACCGAGGTGTGGCGCTCGGGGGCGTTGTTCGGCGACACGCCGCAAGAGGCCTTCTACGTCCGCTGCGACGACGAGATCAATCCGGCGAGCCGGCGCGAGCTGGGGCTCGTCGTCACCGAGATCGGGGTCGCGATCGCTCGACCGGCGGAGTTCGTGGTCTTCCAGATCAGCCAGTTCACCGCACCGGCGTAATCGAGCGGCGCACGGTGTCGAGCTGGGCGGACAGGGCCCCCGGTGTCTACCGGGAAGATCGGTTCCT